>JALJPK010000011.1 GCA_022968985.1 Pseudomonadales bacterium
TGGCATTTAGATATCTATGTCGCCAATTAAATGAAGTTGTGACACAAATGCCAAGTTCTTTGGAGCAACGTCGAATACTGTCGCGTTCAAGCATTTTTTCTAAATATTGTTGCCACAGCTCAGGTTTGTGTTGATAAAAATACGCCGTGCCTCGTGTGCAAACAAAGCTTTTACGGCAGGTATTACAATAAAATCGCTGTCTTTGATTGATGAATCCATATTTACGTAATCGATCGCTGTGGCAGTGAATGCATTTTGAATGTTCGATTACTTCTTGTGAGAGTTTGGACAAGATTGGGTTGACTGGCGCTTTTAAAGCCTGGGTGAGTGTTTTCTTCTGTGCTGGATCGAGCTTGGGGATTTGTTGTAAAATTCGAGTGAAATACTGAGGGTTCATATCAAACCTAATGCAGGGAGGTTGTTGTTTAAAGCTTAGGTTGAAAAGTGGATTTGGTAAACTGACACAACAATTTAAAACATAGCCATTTAATTGATCTCGAGTTTAATTACTCTGCTTATTAACCTATTTTCATCCTATCTTTAATTCTTATTTTAATGCTGAGTTAACAACCAAATTCTTCTATTAACTAAAATCATGTCCCAATTATTTAATAATTGCTTAAAAAAACCCAATATTTCAATACATTAAATGAATCAATGTTAAAATTTAAACAAAATTTCATATAAGGAAGTTTGAAGTAATCTGTTTAATTCAATAGTTTGTATTAAATCTAAATTAGCTCAAGCCCCTTTTAACCAAAATGAGCTAAAAATATGATTCGTTTCTACCAAACCCTATTCTTAAGTATTATCCTAATTCTCAGTAGTTGTTCAAATTCTTCACCAGAAGATAATAATTCCTCAGCCGGTATCAGTGCTGGTGAAAACATTCAAATTGATCAACAACAATTGGTGTTAATTGAATTAGACATTGAAAATTTAGCAGACGATATCGTCAGCATTGAATGGACACAATTAAGTGGTATCCCAATTAATATCGAAGATAAACAATCATCAACTTTATCGTTTATCACACCACAAATCAGTCAAAATGAAACCGTTGTATTTCAAGTAACGGTAACTGACAACCAAAACAATCAATATACAGACGAAATCAACGTTAAAATATTATTTACACAACCTAGTGCTTATGTTTCTTTGCTTGATCAAACGGTTGATGAACAACAAAGCGTAAATGTTAGCGCCAGCATTAATAACTTAACGGTTCCAATCAGTTTAATCCAATGGGAACAAACAAGTGGGTTCGTTATTGATATCGAAGACAAACAATCATTAGATTTGAGTTTTACAACACCCGACATTACTGAAAACACGACCCTCACCTTTAAACTCACTGTAACCGATACATTAAATAATCAATACATTAATGTGGTTTCAATTCATGTGAAAAGCATTAATACCGCACCGGTTATTTTACTTAATGATCAAACTGTTGATGAAACCAGCACTGTGGTGATTGTCGCGAATATTAACGATAACGAAAATAATATTTCACAGATTAAATGGTTACAAACGGCAGGGTCTGAGGTAGTTTTTAACGAAACAGACTTTAATGAAATTACATTTATTGCACCTACATTAACTGTTTCCGAAACACTTAAATTTACTGCCACTGTCATTGATGATTTTCAACTAAGCACAACAGCAAGTGTTGATATTATTGTTAATGTTTTAAACACTGCTCCTCAGATTAACCTGATTGATGAATTAAACGTCAATGAGCAAAGCGAAGTGATTTTAAAAGCGACTGTAAATGACAATGACGGCTCTATTGTTAGTACTTTATGGCATCAAATCAGTGGTGATCAGGTTATGTTAAATAATTCCGATTCTGATACCCTGTCGTTTACCAGCCCGTTACTTATTAATAAACAAACACTTGTGTTTGAGTTAGTTGTAATTGATAACGAAGGCGCACAAACATCCGCAAGCACTAGTGTGAGCGTTTTGCCGATAAATTTAGCTCCTAACGTACACTCTGGTGACAACCAAATTATCAATGAATTTGACATTGCAATATTAGAAGGAAAAAATTCAACAGATACTGACGGGGCAATTAAAAGTTATTTATGGTCACAGATAAGTGGCATCAGTGTTGAAATAATTAATCAAAATTCAGTGCAGGCAAGTTTTGTTGCTCCCGACATTTCAGACACTCAAATATTAGTATTTGAATTAGAAGTGATCGACAACGAGAATTCAGTGTCAACCTCACAAACCACCATTGTAATAAATCCAGTTACTGCAAATCCACCTGTTTTTACTCCTACTGTAAATAGTCTATTGGTTAATCATAATCATCCTACGTTAACTGGTAGCGCTGATGATATTGCCTCTTTAACTGTCACGTTGGCGGGGTTTAGTTACACCGATATACCTGTTATTGATGGTCTTTGGTCTTTACAAATAGCTGCTGAATTAAATTTACAATCACAAGTTTATGATGTTGTAGTGATTGCCACAAATGCATCAGGTGTTAGTGTAATAGATAACACATACAACGAACTTGAAATTGATTTAATTAATCCATCAATACCAACCATCAACACACAAATCACTAATTTAATTACCCCCATACTGAGCGGAACTGCAGATAAAAAAACTTTGGTAAACGTTGAGATTGATTCGGTCATTTATAACAACATTACAGTGGGACCATTAGGAAATTGGTTTTTAGATTTAAACACTACCCCTACTGCGGGTTTACTTCTTTTAACAGCACAAACATACGATGTAATTGTTACCTCTACTGATATGGCAGGTAATTTTTCAGTTGATACAACTACAAACGAATTAGAAATTGATTTAACAAAACCAAATGCCGCTACGATGGATTCATTAACAACAAATTCTGTGCTTCCCATTTTAAGTGGGCAAGCAGATTTAACTGCGACATTAACACTTACCATTACAGATGATGTTATTTACAACAACATCAACATTAATGCAGATGGAAGCTGGATATTGGATTTATCTCAAGTTGTGCCAAACCAAGGTGATTTAGCATTAACAGATGGTAATTATACTGTTAATTTAACGGCAGAAAACCAGATTGGTAATCAAACCCTTTCAACTGGTTTGTTAACTATTAATCAGGCTTTAGTAACACCAACAATTGACTCGTTAATCGTCGTTACAACTACACCCATTCTAAGCGGTTATTCAGATAACAATTCTTATGTATCTATTCTAATCGACAGCGCTGTTTACAGTAATGTGTCTACAGACACTGAAGGATTGTGGCAGTTAGACTTAGCCACTGCCTTCGCGGATTTAACACAGCCAGTATTAATGGCAGGTAATAGTTATGATGTCAGAGTTATATCGGAATTTGGATTATTCGACGAAAGCATAAATGAAATTCAAATAGTACAAGATCCAATAATTAATAGCTTAGTCACTTTAGATATCAATCCAGAATTAAGCGGATTGGTGGGTCTTAATCTATCACTTAATATTTTAGTTGACGGTAATAGTTACTCTGCCATTGTTGATGAATTTGGAAATTGGACAACTCAAATTACTCAACCATTAAGCGGTGGTATTTACGAAGTAAGTGCAATCGCCAGTGACACCTTTGGTAATATCTATGTAGATTACAGCCAAAACGAACTTGAAATTAATACAAATCCCACAATCAATATTTTATCTACTAATAACATTACTCCAACACTTCAGGGTTTTGCAGATCCTGTCAGCCAGAAAATAACTTTAAATATAGCCAATGCAATCTACGAAGGTGTTGTTAATACAGATGGCAGCTGGTTGTTTGATTTATCAAATTTAACACCCTCTAGCGGCGAGTTAGATTTAAGTGTTAATGGATTTTATAATGTGAGTGTCACTAGCATTGATGCTAGTGATTTTTCACTTTCCGATATAAGCATTGATGAACTATACATAGATACTCAAATATTAAACCCTAGCATTACCTTTCAAACAACCAACAAAACCAAGCCCACTATTTCAGGCACAGCAGAAGCATCAAGTAGTATCGAATTATTAGTAAATGGACAGCTTTATTATACTGTGACTGATGCGATTACGGGTATTTGGACTTTGCAAGCTTCATCAACAAACCTTTATGATGATACTTACGAAATAGAAGTTACAGCAACAGATCTGGTTGGTAACCAAGCAAGTGATACATCTTATGACGAATTAATTATTGAAGCGATTACCCCTAGTATCACAATAGACTCTCTATCAAAACTAGAAAGCACAGCAAGTTTGAATGGTGCATTTAATATTATTATTGAAGGTGACTTTGCTTATGTCTCTTTAAAACAAGCCAATCAACTGAATACTTACAGCGTTGATACACAAAGTGGCTCACTTACATTAATACAAACATTAAGCGGATTAAGTGGTGCCGCCGGTTTAGATTATTTTAATGGGTTTGTATATTTAACTCTAGAAGCAGCCAATCAAGTAAAAATTTACAAAGTGGAGTCTGATGGCACGTTAACAATTAAACAAACCAAAAGTGACTTGGATTTAGTTAATGCCTATTTTGTAAAAGTTGAAAATTTCTATGCATATGTAACAACAGGAACTGCAGGGTTTGTAATCGTTTATTCGGTAAATGTTGAAACGGGGAAACTCACTTATATAGAAACGATTAAACAGTACGGATCAACAAGAAATACAGCTGTTGATAATGGTTTTGTTTACATTACTAACTCCGCTTACGATGTGATTGTTGCTTACAGTATTAATAATGACGGCACGTTAAAAAAAGAGTTTGAAATAGGAGGTTTAAATGGACCCTATGATATTAAGTTTAATACAATAAATGCAATTAAATATGCTTATGTTGCCGCCCAAGCAGGTGGCCATATTAAAGTATATACTGTGGATGAAATGGATGGCTCTTTCACTTTTATTCAAACCATTTCTGGTCTAAACGAAATCGTTGAATTATCAATTGACGGCTCTTACCTTTATTCTATTTCTTCACCATCGTCGCAAAAAGGTCGTGTATCACTTTTTGCTATAAATGATCATGGAATCATTAGTTTAATCGACAATCATACAGAATCGAATTTAAAATGGATGACTGGTATGGCAATAAACAATGGATTGCTTTATGTTGCGTCGAGAACTTCAGATAGTGTGACTATTTTTTCTCCGGCAAAAGTAGATTTAGTAGACAATCAATTTAACCCTATTGTGACTAACCCTAATTTTGGAAAAAGTAATGATATCGCCGAAATTATAATTAAAATGGAAATCAGCAGTGTTTTTACTGCAAACTTAGATTTATTATTTTATGACGGGGCGGCACATTTAAATGCGATTAATTTAGCCGGATCAAATCAAACGATTACAAATGTATCAGTGGATATGATTACAGGACTTACACTGTCCTACGACCAAACAAATACAACATTAAGTATCACCCAAGCAGGAAATACATTTAGTGCTGCAGATGCAGCCAGCATTATTAACCAGTTTTCATATTGGTTAAATACAGGGGCACAGCCAGGCGAGCGAACTGTATCCATTGTATTAGTTGACGACTCTGGAGAAGTTAACAATATTCAAGTGCTCGAATTAATGTATTAATAATAATTAAAATTGGTTAAAAATAGCGTTGGGTAAAATTACCCTGCGCTGTTTTATTGTTTAATAAAACTAAACACCCTATCATTAAAGAAAACCTTACCCGCTAAAACTACTATGAACATTCAGTTCTCGTGAACTAAATCCCCTACCTCCCCACTCCAAAAAAAACACATCTAATTCAAAGAAGAATTTAATACATTACCACTTTATTTAAAGTTATCTTTTACAAGAATAATCACAAGACATACATATTTAAAAATTACAGCACCCACAAACCTTGATTAATAATATCGTCTTTTATTGCTTTACCATTCTAGGTTTAGAGACTAAAATTCGACCTATTTATAAAGATAGTTATTATGTAAGTAATACTTTCACTACGGTTATTATTCATTAAACTTATAATCACTATTATTAATTAAATACGTTTTAAATTCTTTAAGGGGTAATGCTTTTGAATAATACCAACCTTGGCCAAATTCAATATCCATTTTTATAAATTCTTCAACTTGTAATTTATTTTCAATCCCTTCCGCTATAATAGTTGCATCTAATTTTCGTGCTATTGATACAATATTAGGAATAAATGTCGATCTAATTGAACCTGACTCAACCTCATCAACAAATGACTTATCAATTTTTAAAGTATCAATTTTTAATAATTTTAATTGTGCAAGATTCGAATAACCCGTTCCAAAATCGTCAATTGATACTTTTATATGGCTGTTATATAACGTTTCTAATGTTTCAGCTACTTTACTAAAATCTAACTCTTCGTCTTCGGTTACCTCAAAACAAATTTGAAGAAACTCAGAACTATTTTTTAATAATTTAATACCTTTCAGAATATTGGCATTATTGATATCTTTCGGAAAAACATTAATTGATAGGTAAAAAGGGGTATTACAAGGTCGAATATCTTTAAAGTCTTTTAATGCTTGTAAGATAAGTGATTTTGTCATTTTCCAAGACTGATCCAATTCAGCCACAATAGGAATAAATTCATCGGGGTACAAATTACCTAATTTATCCTTAAAACGCGCAAGCAACTCACAACCAATCACCCTACCTGATTTTAAATCAATAATAGCCTGATAATGCGGATGAATTCTGTTACGTGACAATCCTATTTTGACCCTTCTTTTTGTACTGTAGATATATCTGTTGAGCACTTCATATGTGTGTAAAAAGGCAATAGCCGATATCACACTTATTAATATTAAAATTACTAAAACAGGGACAATTTGGTATTCTGAAAAAAACTGCTGCTCTATAGCTATACATACGTTACCGCTTGGACCACAAAATTCAATATATTTAGACAATAAACCAATGCTAAAATTTTTAGTCAAATCAACAGATAACTGTTTAAAAACATCCTGTTTTCCATACAGGTGAATAATTTCAGCATTATTTCTAAATATTAATTCGTAATCTTTAAATCGAAGTGTTTTATTAAAAAAACCATCAAAAGAAGTAATGACGTTATAATTTTCTTTACGTATAGCAAGACCAAACACCCCCTCTGCGAAAGTATGTAATTGATAACTAAACCAATACTCATACCCATTAAAGACAAAATCATGTGAAGGTTCATTAATCGGGGTTTTTAATTTACCTAAACCACTTGTACAAATTAAAAAATTGTTTTCATAAAAACCAATGTCTCTAATATCATTCGATTTAAATTGATGTAGCCTCATTGAGGCTAAGTTTTCATCGGTGCAACTGGAAAAACCCTGTGCATTTAATGAATTTATAGCAGTATATACATGTTCATTAACTTCATTTAAATCATCAAATATTATTTTACCCTGCTCGAAAAGTTGATTAAGCAATACATAGGAATATATTAAAAAGACGGATAATAAACTAACAACAACACCAGTTAACATTGCTAAATATTTTTTATTTCGCCCTGATATTGACATGTAATTAACCCAATTCCCAATTAAAACGTAATGATAAAACGAATGTTTAATCTTTATTTATAGGTTGGTTTTCATGATTATGCAATAACTCTCAACGCTATAAAAATAGTGAAATTGAAATTAAATGGATTAAAATTTTAATAGAACTGACATGGATGTACGGATTTAGATACTACGCCAGATTTGATATTCAGATCCGATTCTCAGACTCAGCACTGTTTAGTATCGTTATGTTTTAAATTGTTATTGCAGCTAAAAACTGTCCATGAATTTTTAGTGGATTAGACTCAGAGTCTGCAGCCTTTTTTATCAATATCGAGTCACAGTACATTTAATACAAAGGTTGAATATTGTTTAAATTTAAGTAGTTCAAAATATGACAACACAAATTTAAAACATAACCTTTAGGGTTGGACCTGTTTTATCGGCCTTATACCTAACTATTTACATTTTTGGAGTTGCCGTTTAATCTAATTTCACTCAACCCATTTTATTTCTTCGATAACTTCTTGATAATCTCTTGTCTGGGTCACTATGCGTATTAAGTACTGTTTATTATCTGTGATAATAAACTCCACCGCCTGAAGCGGCACTGCAAGATGTGCATCGCTGTATATAAAATCATCACCTAGATTAACTCGATGTATAAGCTCTAACTCTCCTCCTGAAACAGATAGTCGGTATACATCACCGGTTTCATCTCGACACACAATCCAAAACTTAGATGGTGATAGAACAGGCGCAGCACAGGCCGCTACGTATTCAGATTCAAAATCTTTAAGATTAATACGTAATAAACTGGCAAAAAAACCGTCAGCGTCGAAGCCCGTGTAACCCATCAAAATTGACTGATTATCCGGAGTGACTACCAATTCACCCTCTAACTCAAATGGGACCTTACGCAACCCCAAGCTTCCAGACAATATCCAGTATTGCACATCACAATGCTCCGGCTCACAAGCAGTCACTACAATCACTACGGCAACTTTTTGATTGGATATCGACTTTACAATACAGTCTTCAATGGGTCCGTCTTTAGGCTGATCAATTAATGTTTTGCACCATTGATTGGGTAAATACCAAATCTGATGTTCTGACGTTTCTAAGTTTATTGGGTAAGATTCGGGTTTACTGGGCAGGTTATTTAAGAAATCTTTTACAATCAGTTGATTATCAGTAATTGTTGAACTGCTTTGATTGCCATTTATTGCTGAGGCCTGAGTCAAGCAAAACACAGAAAAAATCAAAACCAGTAGTAACTTAAACATGTTATTTACCTTTATTTTAAACATCTTTATTGTCCGTTTTTAGGTTCTGGTTCTGAGTCTTGTGCTGTTTTAGAACAGTTAACACCCGTTTAACTTTCACCAGGGATTTTCCAAAGAGGACAATTAGAATTATCTCTCCACCATAATCGCTCTGTATTGAGTCCCCAAGCACCAAATCCGTTTTCAGTACACAGAATCAACTGCTCTTCTAGCCAAAAAAACTCAGTCAACTCACCTTTAAGGTCTTCAAGTAATGACCAACTGTTATCTTGATTCTGCCGCGCCACTAAACCCGTTAAATAAAACCCTTCGTACCAATCGGTTGAAAACGCATAACGTTGCATTATTTGCCCTTTCTGGGAAGACTGCAAACCAGTTAAAAGCCCCAAGTGTAAAACCTGTTTAGTATTAGGCTCGATAACTAATTCAGCATTATCAAAGGTAAAATTTGAATAGTCGCCCCCTGTATTACTCCAGTTATTTACTAAATCTTGGCAGGTTGGCCCCCGCATACCTTCATAGGTTTCAATAATTTGCTCACTTTTAAACTGCCATTCATTGTTGTTAAGCTCATAGATAAAACAGGAGGCGATCCACTGCTCGCTCATTATTTCTTCAAGCTCTTCCGCTGTAAGAGGTGTTAAATCTTCTACTTTTTCTTCTATATAGGGCGTTGGAATATCATCCGCTTTGCCATGGGCTGTGACCGCTTTTAATTTGCCTTGTTCCCACCAAGCAAATTCAAGGTTATGGATAGTGGGTAAAATATCAAGTTTTTTAGCGCCGTTATCTAAGCGCCACAAAGCGGTTTTACCATCGATCTGAACTGCAAAAAGTTGGCTTCCTTTGTCTGAGGACGTGTCTGAGAAGTTGTCTGAAGAGATGATTGAGGAGCTGTCTGAGGAGGTAGAAGAAGTATAGTTAAAACGATCTGGACACTTAGTCGACTCTACTGGCCAAGAGCCTATTACTGATCCGGTTTGTGCATCAAGATGACTCCAAAAACAAATTCCATCTTCTAAAATAAACGCTTCAATAAACGCTTGGTTTATTTGGTTATTGTTATTGTTTTTATCATTGTCTTTATCAACAAACTCACCTTCACCCCAAGGGTCATTACCACCTACTATTACCTGTTGAACCGTGCCGCCATCACAGGCTTTCTGGCAACTATCAAACGCAAAAGAAACCCCTTCGTATCCTGCTACATGCACACCACAGTGGTATGGCTCAGGCCACTGCGTCATTGTATAACTTTCGTGGGCAGAAACAAGTTCAGCCAAAGTACTGCCTATTCCAGTACCCTGTGTCGTGCGTAGAGTTTCACCTGGGTAAAGCAGCATAATAAGGTCTTGATAAGAATAACGAATACGTAAATCTAAGCTGTTAAGCGTGATAATACGAAAACCGTCTTGATCCATTAAACCCAACTCCATAGCACGTTGTTGATCACTAAGTTTGCCTTCATTTAGTAGCAATTCAAGAGTTGTATTTTCGCGCTGTAATAACCAATTTGGAATCTTACCGTCGGCAAGTAATTTACCTACGCCATTGTTGTGGATAGGCCAGTCACTGTTATTCAGGTTAGTATTCGGCTTAGTATTTGGTTTTGGCAACATGGGAATTATTGGGGAGTCACAGCCTGGTGAATTTTGTAAACCCATGTTGAGTAAATTGCTTAATTTATCGTGACTAATATTGGTCGTAGTATGTGTATTTTCATTTAGATTGTTTGATATTGTTGAGTCCGCTGTCGACTTAGTTGCAAGCAAAACAAACATAACAATCACAAAACTAGACTTAAAAATAGCACTAACCAAAGGCCGATTATTTAATACTGAATCAGACCAAATATAGGGGAACGTACGACCGTCCGGATTATTCAAAAAAAACATTAACATGCTCCGCTGTGTATTTAAAAAAATGAGATAGTGAATGATTAAAGCAAACATAAAAAAGGCTTATTTTTTTCACTAGGTAACATATAAACTATGCCAATATTATACTTTAAATTCACCTATACTCTGCTAATACTATACTTATTGTCCACCTTAGTTTTACTTCTACCTAAAAGTAGAGCAACGACATTGTTTACGCATAATCAAATCGAATATTAAAGTAATAAATTTACAGTTTTCAACACACCCGCTACCAAACCAAACGAGAAAATAACCATGTATTACATTCTAAAGTTTTCTACGGCCGTATTATTTATTTATTTTATTGTTAACTTAAATGCTGTTGCATCGAATCCAAACCCTTCTATCTTGCAGCTGACTCTTGAACATCATTTAGTTGTTGAGGCTAAAAATTTAGACAACTTTGAGCTGAATTTCACCCATATTCACTTACTTGAAGGTGATCCCACTCATCCAAGTAAAAAGACCTTTTTGGGTAAAATCCAAGGTGACTGTCATCCGTATTTTCCTTTAAAAGATTTGGTTAACCAGCACTCTACTACAAACAATACACTCATTTATTTTCTGCAATGTTGGCAAGCTGGACAAGGTTTAGATGTATCTGTTTGGAAAAGTCAAAACCAAAATCAAAATCAAATAATTGTAAAAACTAGAGAAACCGATGAGTCCATTGGGTTTGGTGATGAACTACCCAGGCAAATCAAACGCATTATTAATATTACAAACAACACAATTGTTAAAGTCAGTGAACAAAAAAGCCCCACATTAAATCAACCTGATCAGGTAAGCGTTAACACTGAACAAAATAAGTCGAATACAATCGCTACTATGCCAACTATTAAACCAGCAACTACACCAGCCGCCACTCCAGCTGATCCCCAATTATGTTCAATAAGGTTATGGGTTATCGACCCTGACCCAAATGGATTAAACATAAGAGCACAACCAAATGGATCGGCAAAAATAATCGGCACATTACCAACTGGAACTGAGTTCACTGCCATTAAATCCAGTAATGGTTGGATTAAATTCAAAAACCCCGTCGCGTTTGCACCGCAACAAGGCATTGATTGGGAGCCCATAACAACAGGTGCTCTAACAGGTTGGTTACACGGAAGTATGGTCACCACGTCACTGCGTAATAGCTGGGTGGATCAGGAGAATCTTGATCGTTTCACTGTATTTGAGCAACCCACTCAAACTTCCTCAACAGTTGCGAGTTGGACTGGAAGGCAATGGTGGAGTCCAGCCAACGACATCCCTGCTATCCAAAAAGTACTGGCATGCCACGGAGGTTGGATCAAAGTAGACTTAATAGATGGCAAAAACACCCCACACACAGGATGGATTCATCGTGACAATCAGTGCCCCAATCAAGTGACCACCTGCCCTTAGAAGACTGTTTTTTTAGGAGCACGGATTACGAATTCGTGCAATAAGGAGTAGAAATAAGGTGTAGGAGTAACTGGGATTGTGTCAGAATAGAACAGCATCGACAACGCAACATGCTGGGCGATCGTAAGAATTTAAAAGGAAATAAGAATCAAAGTTGTTTTTGCAACAACTCTACCCCTCTTTATTATCTTAATTAGTTAGTGACTATTTGGAAAAATTGGGGACAAAAAAAGGTCAATCTTTTTAGGATTGACCTAGGTTTTACCATGGGTGTCTCAATTGGTTCGCTTTAAAAACAAATCTGCACTATTTAAATTTATAAGACCATTTTTGAGCGGGTTGTTCGATTAAATAAAATGACAACGTAGCGATAATATAGGTTAACAAAAACGTTAATCCAGAAGCGGCAAAAAATACAACTAAACTGGTGGTTCGCCCCCCCTCATATTGTTCAAAAAAGTAATTCTGTAATAACGCCATCACTACAAAATGCCATATGTATAAACCAAACGAAATTTTAGCCGTAAACATAAAAAATCGATTATCAAGTAATGTTCCTACGCTGATAGTAAAAGGCAAACAAATTAACGTAATACCTATCAACATAGGAAAAAACGGCCAGTAATACGGAATATTTAAAAAAGTATCACCACGCATAAAAAACGCATATACAAAGAACAATACCCAGTTAAACAGAATAAAATAATCAAATCCTTTATTTTTCTGTTGTTTTTTACTAAACAAAAATGTCATCAATGCCGATGCTATAATACCAAATAGAAAATGTGAAAATAAACTGACTACATTATAAATGGGCATCCACATTTTAGCGCCACCCATCAATCCATGTTGCCACCCTCTTAATTCATTAATGATCGGGGAATTTTTATAAATTATTATATGCAGCATAATACTTAAAAATACAACAAAAACACAAAAATATAATGCATCCGAAAACGAGCGGGTTTTTATTAGTTTAAATAAATAAAACATCATTATGTACATAAAAATATACGCGACCACTTCAAAGCTGATTGACCATAGTGGCCCATTCACTTCAACGGGAAACAAAGTAACAGGATGCAATGCACTTAAGAAAAATAACCCTGATACATAGCGTATTAATAATTCATTATTAAAAGTGACATCAAAAATGCATATTGCTAATAAAAATGACACACTCATACTTAAATAATAGCCCGGTGCAATTCTAGAAAAACGTCTTATAAAATATACTTTTGCACTTGGCAACTTTTCATTATTAATAAACGCACGCCAAAATGGATAAGCAAGCAAAGCGCCACTTAATACAAAAAATACACTCACCCCTACTCCACCTTCAATTAAAAACCCTAAAATTGGACTCAACCAACCCGGTATAAAATTAGGATCCATTCTTTGTGTTATATGATGAAATATAACCATCAAACATGCCAATGCACGTACACCATCAAAACCAGTTAATTTAGTCATATTCATTACTCATCAGCCGTTAAATCGGCATTTATAAATCTTAAAATCAAATTCGAAAGCAATAACAACATAGCAATAGGAATAATAACCATAAAATTATTCATAATTGGAGCCTCAAATCTAAGGCGCGCATACTCATCTGTAACCAAATTTCTTACTGCATGAGCCAGAACTTTAGATTCGCTTTCTCCAATTAAGTATTGACTGAAATCATAATTATTCCAGATAGCCACAAATTGAATTAATACCACAATCGATATAGCCGGAGAGATAATAGGTACTATTAATCGACGAAAAATTCTTGCTTCACTAGCGCCTTCTACTCTTGCAGCTTCTACCATTTCGTAATTTAAAACACTTTCCAAATATTGTTTGATAATAAACACACCAAAAGCTGGTACTAAATAAGGCAACACCAAGCCTAAATGCGGATCAGCCAAATACGACAATACGGGGGTAGTTGCTATAAAAGACAAATGTTCTTTTGCCACATTAATTGAAATAATGAAGGGAATAATTTGAATAATAGGCGGTATCATCAACATCAACACTAATAAACCCATCACTACTTTTTTAATTTTAAAATCATACACAGCCAAACTATAAGCCGTTAACGTGGCAATCGTGGTACCTAGAATAGTGCCTATAAGTGTCACTTTAATACTATTAAACATATTAATATAAAACACTTCACCTATTTTTAGAGCCACAAATGTTTCACGCCAATTATTCCAGTTTAAAAAATCATCAAAGTTAGCATATAACGGTTTAATTAATAAAAATGCAAAAAGCATTGTAAAAAAAGTGGAATATATAATGATAATTTGGTTTTTATAAATGTGATTCATAACGATTTCTCCTTCCTTTTTATTATCAGTTTTCGCACAATACTAATTTTAATAAATAGTGCCATTACGAAAAATATATACACCCATGAAAACGCTGAAGCAATGTCAATTTCACGCATCCAAAAAAGATTACCAATAATAAACTTAAAACCTTGTGCCACTTGGATTAACATAATCACAGATAAAACAATCATCATATACAACATGTTTTTTAAATAAGGAAATTCAATATTAATAAATATATCCCAAACATTCGCGCCTTCTAACTGTGCCGCCTCGATCAGATTACGTTTAATACTTTTTAACACCATATAATAGATTAAAGTAAAAAAACCTATAAATTGGTAAGTTGCAATAAATGACTCATTCACACCATTAACAATTGGCCCCCACCACCTAGACTCAATAATAGTTAGACCTATTCCATATTCTTGAGCGCCGATCACTAATGCATCTTTATTAACAACATAAGGAACAACATAAGCAATAAGAATTAAACCCTGTGCTTTTTTTGAACTTAACAAAATAAGTTTGGCAACAATAATTGATAAACAATGTATTAATACAACTGAACATAATGCAAATACAACAATATTCAATAATGTAGGAAAAAAATATTTATCGATATGGAATAATCCATAATTCTTTAAACCTGTATAGGTTAAGTTTTCATCAATAAAACGATATGACATATCCCATTCATGTAATGACGTATAAAAACTGATAAAATAAGGAAATAAATTAACAGCAAAAAAAACCAATAAAAATGGGGCGATAAATTTATAAGCACCGTTATTTTTACTTCTAGTGATATTATTCATATTATTTTTCTCAGACGTTGACAGTTATCTCGAATATTGACAGTTATTAGGTACTTCATTTTGTTCATTACATAACTTCTCGACTATTGACAGTTATTAAGTACTTCATTTTGTTCATTGCATATTTTTCTATAATATTGACAGTTATCTCGAATATTGACAGTTATTAGGTACTTCATTTTGTTCATTCCATATATTGTTATCATTTGTTGTTAAGCCAAAACCAAACGGCAAACTTGATCGACTATTTACATTTCCAAACTCATTAAAATCACAACTAAACATTGGCCATGTATAACTTAATTTCGCAATAAATTGTGTATCTAGTTGATCCGATTTATCTTTAAACATTAATTGCATCAAAGGTTCAATTTCACTTCCAGGTAACCAAGCCATTATCGCAGCTTCACTTTCGTTTAATGCTCTGCCAATAAAATCAGGTTGCTCGGCTAAGTAAACAACTACTATATCGATGTTCGTATCTTCTAATATTTCAAATAAATTAAATTGTTCGTTAAAAATCTCATCTTGTGAATTCATTACAAATATTAATTTATCGAACTGCCCTACATAATCTCTAATTTGTTCTCTATATTTTTCGAAAAATATCGTAATTTCTCTTGCTGTAAACTCATAACGCACATCTGTTTTATTGGCTAAATTTAACTTATCTAATTTTATTTGCTCAGCTTTCGGCACTTCAATAGAGGTTTTAATAGGCGACATTCTCAACTGCCTATTCACTTTCATCTTCCCTATCCCGTAATGCTGAGTCATTAAACTATCAAATACAAAATACTCATTTAAAAAATCTAACTTAATCGTTTTTGAGTTTTTAGCGTATTTTTTGAATAAACTACTTATTTTTTGTGTATTGTGATTAGTTTCACCCAAGAATTGAAAACGGTCATCAACTAACACATTACCTGTAATCAAAATTTTATCGTTTCGATTCATAGGTATTGTTTGTTTATTATTCTTAAGTAATACAACTGACTTTTTAACAAGCTCTTGTGCCAATAACTTATGCGCCGCCAACATTTCTTTTTCATTTAGTAATTTTTCACTTAATTCACTTGGTAACAAATTATCGAATAAACCCATGTGCATTTTTACTGTTAAAATCCGTCGAACAGCGTCATCAATTCTACTTAATTTAATATTACCCGACTCGATAGATTTAAGTGTATTGTTAATAAACAACTCAATTTCATTGTTATTTATACTCAAATAAAATGGAATAAGATCCACACCGGCATTAAAAATATGTTCACATTCCCCTAACCAACAATCTTTAATACCATTTAAAAACTCCACATCATTGCCGGCGACTAAACCTTGATAATTGTATTTATTTCTTAATGTATCAATGACATTTCTGTTTTGGTTAATCTCAGAAAAATCACTTCCAATCAATAACATTCCATTGTTTAAACTCTGTATAAAAGGTGTGTCGTTAATATGATTTAGTTTTTCAAAATCGATATCGGATAATGCTAATGAATCATAAGTGTCTAACGTATGTTTATAACTTTGACTGCCTTTAAAATAAGCTTCGATTTGTGTGGCACGGTTATATGGGTGTTCAGAAAACTGATCAGCAGAGAATTCTAAAGACTTACAATTAATTCCCGTTGCTATGAACTGCTGGGTAATTGCTTTACCCACTTCAAACGTTAAGTCGACATCATTTATTGTTGCCAATGCTTGTGGATTAGGAAAAATGGTAGCTTTGCGATATGAAATATTGCCTGAAAACGAACTTGCACAAATAAATGGAGGAATAAATATTTTATTTAACTCTTTACTTACTTGTTGTAAATCGATCCAAATACTATCCGCGTATTCTAATCCATCTTCTGCACTGTAGCCTTTTTTACTATAATCTGAATAATAAAAATTACCTATATGCAGTTGGCTTACTTCATTAATATCTCCTGCTTCTAAAAGAATCATTTGCCCAACTTTTTGCTTTAAAGTCATAGAAGCAAGTAAATCATCAATTTGTTTAATACTCTTTGTACTTAAATGTATTTGATCCTTAAGAATTGGCCATTCATCTAAGTAATATTCTTTTAATGAGGCGTGTAAAACATTATTATCCAATGTAATTTTAGCCAAGTGTTTTTCTTGGAAACCATTGAAAAATATCGATATTGAGATACATATCATGATTAATACGAGCATTTTATGTTTAAAAGACAACGATTTTATTTTATCAATTATATTCAAAATTATTTCCCTAAAATAATATGGCGCGCATTATAACACATAATAAATCAATGCTAAGTTAGGAATTATGTATTAATTTTATGACTATTTAATAGTTGACAAGAAATTTAATTACCTGTCAAAAAGACACGAGCCCTGTATTTATGGGTATCCACTTTATTAAACCCAGCAAAAAAAACAGTATTTATAATCTATATTAATAAAAAAAATCAAAAAAACCTGTTCGTATATACATATAAAATTTATTATTTTTGATACACAGGTCCACAATACAAGCATCAACATTACTCATTCAGCTTTTGTTCAGGTTTCATGTTTAATTAAAACCCTTGTGTTTTGAATACTAAATAAAACATGATATTTGAGATCGCTACTTATGCCATTTACCTTCATTAAAACAAACTAAACCTCAACCGGGACTAAACTCCACAGATTTTTAAGGCGGGAATCGTGACATTTATTGAATTCACAAGATAACATTCAGCCTGACCAACTGAACAAACATACGTTATTAAGCTTAAGACAAGCCTTCACTTAAACAAGCACAAACATCTTTATAAGTATGCTTACAAAATCTTCGGTCTTTAATCCAGCAAAACAAACCACCTACTGCTAAAATTGCACTCATCATTTAAACGTTGCACATACAATCTAACTTCAAACTAAAACCTAAAACCTAAAACCTAAAACCTAAAAAAGGTGCTTAAAATGGATACCCAAATTCACGATATGTCCAATCTATTTTCTTAATTAGGTTTACATGCAGATGAAAATAATATCAATCAATTTTTTAAGTGAACATTACTTAGAGGATAAAATAAAAATTGCCGACACCTCTTTTTTTAATACCGGGCAAAAGTCATTTATTAATCAGTCAATTGAGCAAGACAGCGATTGGTGTGAAGTGATTGATAAAATGGATGTTCGTTTACGTGGTACTCATTAATAACACGGGGTAAAATAATTGATTAATTGCTTTATCACGTATTGCTTAACTGCAATTCTGTTAAATCATCCCCCTTTTAAATACCCAATGGAATTATATTTTTAAACCTCATAGAAAAACACAATACTACCTTTGATTTATCTCGATAAAAGTATGATCTAACCTATATCCAGCTTTATTATTGCCTCACATCGAATTTATTCACAATATCGTTTTTCTACTCAAAAAAAACCTATATTTTACTGTATAATCCTCCTATATATTTTTTATTGTAGAGCTTTAGATGACAATCAAACTTAAAATCAACCAAAATACAAACAAAAGCAAAAAGAAACCCCAAGCGCAAAAAGACTTTGATTTTATGTGGGAGATGGTTCAAAAATCGCAAAAGAAAAACCAAAAGTTAGAAAGCGATATTGATGCACTACGAAAGGTGTATCATCAGCAAATTATACCCGCTGAGTTAGCCACTGCCCCTTCAATGGTTAAACTTTGTGAACGTTTAATGGTGTTTTTTACAAGAAAAAGCTTACCTGACTGGCAGCGCGATGAACTCAATGAGTGGATTGGTGAATTATTAGATCATCTTCGAGTATTAAGTGCTGATGATTTCGCCCGATTATCGCAACAATACAAACAAAGCATAATTGATTTTTATGAGTACAGCGATGAAGATATTCAAGAGGCTCAGGCGCAAATGGAAGATGCCCTCGATGCGCTTAATGATATTAACAATAATGAAGGCCCAGATGAAAATAAAGATTCATTTTCAGGATTTGATTTTAATAATGACGACTTCAAAGAAGCAGGGTTTGATGAACCCGACCCTTCGGTATTTTCTGGAGATGGCTTTTTTAATCAATTTTTTGGTGGGCATAATCAAGACAATGAAGACAACAAGCCAGCACAGCTGATTAATGAAAAATGGATACGTACAATATTCAAAAAAACCGCGTCTGCTTTACACCCAGACAAAGAACAAGACCCACAAAAACGTGAATTAAAACAAAAACTAATGGCTCAATTGTTAAATGCCCGAGATGACAACGATGTATTTACAATGCTTGAATTACATAATGAGCATGTAGATGCTAAGGATCTTGATTTAGCTAAAACAGAAGTAGAAAGTTTGGTTGAATTATTACGCCAACAATATAAACGCTTAGAATTACAACGACATGAATTTATTTACGAAAACCCCGAAAATGCAATGTTACATGAGCTACTTTACGCAACCAGCAAGAAAAAACAAAAAGACAAAATAACAAACCACTTAAATGTCATCAACTCTCAAGTTGAGCAAAACGAACACTTAGTAGGCAGCTTAAAAAACATGAAAGTATTAAAACAAGCCATTGAAGCTCGTTTTGAAAACGCGTACGGCTACAACGATGAACTTGAAGATGAAATCATGGGTAGTTTTTTTGTTGATCAATAACAACGTATTTAATATGTTAACTATTGATAATTGCTCTTTATTGCTCCTTATAATTTAGTAATGATATTTCATTTCAATATAGAGATGTAGGGTCGATATTTATATCGAAAAAAAACAGTATTGTCTGTTAATTTTTTGTTAGTTGTCAGGGCAAGCCGCTGACCTACAACTAGATTATTTTGTATATAAATCGACCTTAACAATTCAATTCAATTTTACTCTATGCCAAATAAACCCAACAATTGATTGCTGTCCATTTTATTAAATTTAGCGTCCGCTTTACCTTCGTATACCGCATCAGCCATAGCTTGTTTTTTCTTTTGTAATTCTAATACCCGTTCTTCAATGCTGTCTTGTGTCACTAATTTATATACAAAAACCGGTTTGTCTTGCCCTATTCTATAAGCACGATCAGTTGCTTGGTTTTCGGCAGCTGGGTTCCACCATGGGTCAAAATGGATCACAGTATCGGCCTGAGTTAAGTTCAAACCTACACCGCCAGCTTTAAGTGAGATTAAAAACACCCCCACCTCACCACTTGTAAACTTAGCGATCTCTTCTTCACGTTTTCGTGTTTGTCCGGTTAATTTTGCTGTAGTGATTTTATGTTTATGTAATTCGTCTTCAATAATTAAAAGCATTTGAGCAAACTGCGAAAAAATTAATACTTTGCGCCCTTCCTCTAACATTTCAGGTAATACGTCTAATATAAATTGCAATTTCGCGCTGTTTTTTACTTTTTTGGCTTCATCGAGTTTGACTAATTTTGGGTGGCAACAGGCTTGGCGTAATTTTAATAAGGCGTCTAAAAATTCAATATGGCTTTTTGCGATGCCTTTTTCTTTTAATAATTGACGTACTCGTTTTTCCATTGTGACTCGAATACTTTCATACAATTTTCGCTGATCTGTTGGCATCTCTAAATGTTGAATGATTTCTGTTTTAGCAGGCAACTCTGTTGCAACGGCGTCTTTTGTTCGGCGTAACAAAAAAGGTTTTATTCGTTCATTTAACCAATTTTGAGCGTACATATCACCATCTTCGATGGGTTTGCGATACAAATCATTAAACCCTTTAAAACTATTAAGAAACCCGGGCATCAGAAAATCATATAACGACCACAGTTCACCTAAATGATTTTCAATAGGTGTGCCTGTCATACACAAACGGTGTTTTGCTTTTAGTTGTTTGATAGCTTGAGTCATTTTGGCTTTAGGATTTTTAATCACTTGAGCTTCATCTAATATCAGCCATAACCATTTTTGTTGTTTATGTAATTCGATATCACGATGGATTAATGGATAGGTTGTAATAATTAAATGATATTCAGAAATAGAATCAAATAGTTCGTGGCGTTGTGGGCCATGTAATACAAGTACTTTTAATTTGGGTGCAAACTTTTTGGCTTCACTGCGCCAATTACCCACCAAACTAGTAGGGCAAACCACCATAATGGGTTTGTCTATTTTTTTGCGATTAAACAATACTTGCATCATCGCTAACGCTTGTACTGTTTTACCTAAGCCCATGTCATCGGCTAAAATCCCACCAAAACCATATTCTTGTAAAAAACCTAACCAGTTTAAACCCTGTTGTTGATAGTCACGTAACTCTGCGTTTAACCCTCTTGGGCTTTTTATTGTTTTTATGCCTTTAAAGTTGCCTAATTTTTTGGCTAAACTTTGTATTTTTTTACCGCCAGACCATGTATTCACAAATGGAATATGGTTTAAGGCGTCGGCATGGTAACGCCCAATTTGCCCATCTTTATTAGCAAGCTGGCTTAATATTTTAATAATAGGCTGAATGTCTTTTTTATTAAACTTTAAAAAGTCGCCATTATTGGGCACCAATATTTTATCTGGTAAGTTTTCCCAATCGGCTATATGCGCTAATCCATCAATGAGTAATGGCACCAAATCTATTTTTTTGCCATTGATATTGACCGATAATCCCAACTCAAACCAATTATCATATCCCGACTCGTCCCCGTCTAAAAACTCCCCCTCTAAAAAACCATCGGCATGATTAATTTCATGAATGGAGGGTAATTTAATGTTTTCTAATATCACTTTCCAGCCATTTAACTCTAAATCGGCTTGAACATTTAATTTAAATTCAACCCAATAATAGGGAGCTACAGCGGTAAACACACTACCTTTGCCAGACACAATTGAATTTATCGGATCATTTAACCCGCTATTTTTAAGTTGTTGATACGCTTTTTTCTCAGCGTTTAAATCACGTACCCAGCGATGTAACACTCCATTTTTATTAAACTGTGTTGGGGTTTTTGCTTCATATTGATTGTATTCAATTAAAAACTCACCGTATTGCAAATAAAACTTTGCATAATACATGTTTTCTTTTTCATCAAAAAACACATTTAATACGGGCTGAAACTCTCCTGTAATTTCCACTATATTTAAATCAATTGGCGCGGTAACAGGCAAGTTGTTATCAAATAACCATTGTGAGAATTGCTGTGCGTCTTTTTTATTTAATGCTGGTAAATCATGTAAATGATCAATCACATCTTCACTTAATGCACTTTCTAACTGTCCCATTTGCTGAGTTTGTAAATTCAAAAAACAAAGTGGAGACGTAGGTAATATTATAAAGTCGGCGCTGCCTTTAATTAATATTTCTAACTTAAAAGGTGCTTTTTTTGTCCAATTAAATTCAAAACTCTCATAATTGGATAAAAATTCAAACTTGCCACCACTTGGATCCATCCAATAACAACGGTCTGTTTCAATCATTTTAATTAAAACCTGAGCACTGGCAGCGTCATCAATTCTATAATCACTGGCCGAGTCACTCCAACTAAATGACATCGCTTTAAATACAGCGTTATCTTTTTGAGAAAGTAGGTTTTGTTGATATCCATATGACACATCTTCATAAATTGTGCGCAAATTCACAGCGGCACCTTTATTTATGCCGCCTTTTTTATTAAATTTGGTTTTTCTTACATTAACAAACACACCTGAATAATCTTGACTAACGTAATAATTTAAAAACTCTTGATTAGTAACTTGTTTGTTATCTGTTTTGACTGTCATATTTTTCAGCTCGGCATTATCAAACCAAGACTGCATTTTACTTTTTCGGTTGTTTGTTTTTTTATGCTCAACAAACAAACCTACTTCAAACGCTTTTAACGCTATAGCAACACCGTGTTTGCACTGAAACGCTACTGGACACGAACAATCGGTTTCAAGCCCACCGTCTTCATCCAAGCTGACACTGATATAATACACATTTTCATAATTACCCCTGACTTCACCGTTTACAATCGAATCATCATTGTCGTCAAAACTAATACTAATTACCTGTCCACTTTTAAAATAATGCTCACCTCTACGCTGAGCATTTGAATTAAATGATTGTTTAATTGCTTGTTTTGGAATTTTAATCGTCATAAATAATATTAACAGGGCAAATTTTGGTGGTTATATACTACTAAAACTCATTATCTAACGCTGTATATAAATGTATAAATTACTCATTTTTTTGTCATACGAAGTTTCGAAAACTTACATAACGAAGGCTAAATTGCATGATAATTACAAAAACTTGCAGTATTACCCCTGGACAAGTAACCATCCTTTTTCGCATCTGATATCATTTAAGCCATTAATGACTGTAATTAGAAACCCTATGAAATTAAATTGCGATTTAGGTGAAAGTTTTGGTAACTGGAAAATGGGCCTTGATGAACAGGTTATGCCGTTTATCGATCAAGCGAATATTGCCTGTGGTTTCCACGCAGGTGATCCTTTAGTAATATTAAACACCCTAAAACTTGCAAAACAACACAATGTGACAATTGGCGCCCATCCTAGTTACCCAGATTTAGTTGGATTTGGTAGGCGTTCAATGAAATGCTCCAAACAAGAAATCATCGCAATGATGTTGTATCAAATATCCGCCATCGACGGCATGGCAAAATCATTGGGATTAAACTTAGAATACGTTAAACCTCATGGAGCGTTATATAACGACATGATGCTTAACCCAAACGTTAGAAACGCCATATTCGACGCGATACGACAGTATCCAAAAAAATTAAAACTGATGTGTCAGGCCACTAAAAACTTAGAAGCCCATAAAAAAGAAGCCCAAACATTTAATATTGAAATTCTCGCAGAAGTTTTCGCCGATCGCTGTTATTTAGATGATGGCTCGTTAATGCCTAGAGGTGAGATACAAGCAGTGCATAATCAACAAAAAACCTTAGGACAAGTTGAACAGTTGATGAAAACAGGCACAGTCACCACCAATACTGGCAAGACACTTATTATACAGGCCGACAGCCTTTGTGTGCATGGCGACAATATTGAAGCGGTGAATATGATTCAAACCATTAGAGATCTGATTCAAGGTGAATGAGTTGTTTAGAATTGAAATTGCTGGAGAAAACGCGCTTATTATTGTTTTTGCAGACAAGATAAATGATAAAGCGTTTAGTTTAGTACAGCAGGCTACCACATTAATTCGTCAGCAACTGTCAGAAAAAGTAGTCGATTTAATTCCTTCTTATGCCTCGGTTTTAGTGCAATTTGATTTGTTAGTGATTGATCACTTTCAATTACAAAATTCATTACGCGCCCTTTTAAGTACACTGCAGCAAACTAAAAAACAATCAAACGAAATCATTAGCCTACCCGTTTATTATTCAAAAAAATCGGGGCCTGATTTAGAACGAATTGCACAACACACACAGCTTTCAATTGAAGCCATTATTGAGTGTCATCACAGTCAAATTTATCAAGTTTATGCCATAGGGTTTGCGCCAGGTTTTGCGTATTTAGGCCAAGTGAACCCCAAAATTGCAACCCCTAGACTAGACTCTCCCCGATTAAAAGTCCCTAAAGGCGCAGTGGCTATTGCCGACCAACAAACCGCTATTTACCCGAATCAATCTCCAGGAGGCTGGAACATTATTGGTTTGTGCCCGCTGGATATGTTTAACCCAAATCAGCGCCCTCACATGCCGATTCAAGTAGGTGATCAAGTTAAATTTAAACCCATCACCGAACAAAGCTTTATCGATCTTGGAGGAACGTTTAATGACATCGTCTAATAACAAAACAGGTTTTAAATTCATTAAAGCTTGTATTTTATCGCTTATTCAAGACTCCTGTAGAATATGATGTCATCACCTAATAACAAAACAGGTTTTAAAGTTATTAAAGCCGGTATTTTATCGCTGATTCAAGACTCAGGTAGAATATGATGGCATCACCTAATAACAACACAGGTTTTACAGTCATTAAAATCGGTATTTTATCGCTTATTCAAGATTTAGGCAGAATATAATGGCATCGTCTAATAACAAAACAGGTTTTAAAGTTATTAAAGCCGGTATTTTATCGCTTATTCAAGATTTAGGTAGAGTCGGACACTTTAATATTGGATTAACCAATGGTGGCCCTATTGATAAAACGGCTTTTAAATGGGCCAACCGATTAAACTCAAACGATTTAAACTCATCGGTAATTGAAGTGAGTGTGGGTGGATTAGAATTACAAGCAAACTGCGATCAAGTGATTGTATTAACTGGCGCAAACATGCCTTTAACTATTAATAATCAAAATAAAGAATTATGGCAATCACACTTCGTACAAGCTGGTGACATTATTAAATTAGGGTTTGCAACTGAAGGTTTACGTTGTTATCTAGCCATTTATGGTGGTTTTCAAATCGGAAAAACATTCGGCAGTACAGCAACGGTTTGTCGTGAAAATATCGGCGGCCTTTTGAAGGGTAAAAACGGCGCACACATAGGAGGCCAGGCTTTACAGGTTGATGATTTTTTGCCTTGTATTCAAATAAACAAAAATACAAAACCTGAATTATTGTATTTAGAAAAATCACATCAACCAGTATACACAAACGAAATTACACTTCGAACTATTCCAAGTTACCAACAAAGGTTTTTTTCAGATTTAGAGCAACGACTGTTTTATTCAAACCAATACACAGTAAGCCAAAATATTGATCGAATGGGTTATCGTTTAACTGGGCGCAAAGTGACATCTGATTTAAACGGTATTTTATCAGAAGGCATTTGTCATGGTGCGGTACAAATCCCTAATGACGGACAACCGATTGTATTATTAAATGACAGGCAAACCATTGGTGGTTATCCAAAAATAGGCTCGGTGATTGGGCTGGACACTGAAAAACTGGGGCAGCTTGCACCAGGGGCTAAAGTGAATTTCGAACAAATATCTATGGAAGACGCTAATAATATATTGCATTTAAATCACAGTTTATTTAAACGTACTCAATTACATAAAATAAATTAATGGATGATTAACCCCTTACTTTGTTTGATAATTCATAAATGATTCATCAAATTTAAACTTAAGAAACAACAATCATTAGAGGGTGAAATCTTCACCTTTATACCCACTAATATTACCTAAGAATTTAATAATCAGAGTAATTGAGCCGTTTTGCAAAAAATTACTTTCCAAATCAATATAGAACGCTATACTCCACAGGTTTGCCTATTTCCCTGCATTTTTAAGCATGATAATTTTTTATAGGCAGTTATCGTCATCTTTTATAAGGGTACCCTCGTGGATTTGAACAACGCTACTTCTGAACAACTCGTTCAACTTGAACAGTCTTTATCTGAACAATACAAAACACTTCAGGCTTTAAATTTAAATTTAGATTTAACCCGCGGCAAACCCTCTGCGCAGCAATTAAGTTTATCGGATGCTTTAGACGGCATTTTAAACGGTAATTATATAAGCAAAGACGGCGTAGACACCCGTAATTACGGTGGTTTAGACGGCATTTTAGAAGCTCGCGAAATGGGTGCGTCTCTATTAGAAATGCCGGTTACCAATGTATTGGCACAAGGTAGCAGCTCACTGACGTTAATGTTCCAAATTATGAGCACCGCTTTTTTCTTTGGTCTAAACGGCAAAAACAGCGCGTGGAACAAACAAGACAAAGTCACCTTTATCTGCCCTGTACCGGGTTATGATCGCCACTTTAGTGTGTGCGAACAGCTTGGCATCAATATGATTACTGTACCGATGACAACAAGCGGCCCTGACATGGACGCCGTTGAAGCTTTAATTAAAGAAGACAACAGCATTCGTGGTTTATGGTGTGTGCCTAAATATTCGAACCCTACTGGTGTTGTGTATGACGAGCAAACAGTTAATCGTATTGCGGCATTAGGTAACATCGCTCATTCAGATTTTAGAGTATTTTGGGACAACGCTTATGCGGTTCACGACTTAAGTGAAAACCCAATTAAATTGACTTCTATATTTGACGCTTGTGAACAAGCAGGCACACAAGACAGTGTAATTCAATTTGCGTCTACCTCAAAAGTGACATTAGCAGGCGCTGGTGTTGCATTTTTAGGTGCAAGCCAAACCAACTTAAAAGGTTTTAAATCTGTTTTAGGTATTCAAACGATTGGCCCTGATAAAATCAACCAATTACGCCACGCTCGCTTTTTTGAAAAAACAGGCAGCTTAAAAGCGCATATGGCTGAACATGCAAAAATCATCAAACCTCGTTTTGCTAGTGTATTAACGCATTTAGAATCTGCTTTTGCAGATACAGATTACGGCACATGGGAAAGCGCGGACGGTGGATACTTTATATCGTTTGACACTCAAAAAGGTCTAGCTAAAAAAGTCGTGGCGTTAGCTGCCAATGCCGGTGTGAAATTAACACCAGCAGGTGCTACTTTCCCTTATTCAAATGACCCACAAGATAGCAATATTCGTATTGCACCTACTGTACCCACAGTAAAAGAAGTCGATCAAGCCATGAGTATTTTCACACTTTGTGTCAAGCTTGCAACCATCCAACAAAAAATGCATAAATAAATACTCATTCTAACTATTAAACTCTTTTGGTGTTTAGTAGTTGTCTGTATGTTATATCTTTGTAATATGTGGGTTCGCCCACAGAATAATTTGTAACACTACGCAATAATGAAATGAGTTAATACATTCTAGGGGTCAGTCATGTTAAAAAAAATATCCATGTACGCAATTGCTGCTATTAGCACAGTTGTACTATTTACATCTTGTTTTGAAAAAATTGAAGAAAACATTGCTAGCATTGAAAATGGCGCGGCCATTTTTGAAAGTTATTGCGCTGACTGTCACGATTTAGGTGAAGCCGATGTTAAGTTTTATTTAGGTGTGACTTATCATATCCAAGATTTAGAAGATTACATTCAATCTGACATGCCTTTAGAAACAGGCGGAGGCACTACAGAAGAATGTGACTCACAATGCGCAGCTGATGTAGCCGCTTATATTCAGCAACAAATGTGCGAAGGTGAAGAAAATTTAACACTTTGTGATCCTGACTCAACTACTGGCGACCAAGTGATTGCAAATGGCGACACGGGAACTAAAATAGCATTAGGTGCCCTTCAATTTAAATATGAATGCTCTTCATGCCACAACATAACACCCGATACGCAAGGCCCTAATCCAAATGCAGATGTATTTGTAACAGGATCAAGTACTAAGTACTTCTCCAAACTAGGACTAGAAACTTTTATAGAAGAACAAATGCCTCTAGGTTCTGCTGCATCATGTGATGCAGAGTGCGCTGAAAACGTAACTATTTACTTACAAAGTGAATTTTGTGATGACCAGACTACTTATGCATTTTGTGGTGGATGGGATCCAACAGCGATCTAACCTTCCATATAATAATATTTAATAAAAACCCGATTCCTGTTAGGATTCGGGTTTTTTTATGCACTCAACAAGGTAAACCCATGCGTCTACACCTATCTTTAGCCCTATCTATAGCTTTAATATTCACCCTTTCAAACTGCCAGAAAACCGAAGCAGTTACACCTATTGTTGTTATACCACCAGGGGAAGTGGCCACTTTATTTATCACTGCTGTTTTTGAAAACAATGACATTCTTGCAGCCTCCGCGTTAGCAGTTGGTGACTTAAAACAAAAAATATCGAATACCAGCGAAACAGAATTAAATCAATTAAAACTGATTACAGGGTTTGAAGTTTCTAATATCACAGTTGAAATAAAAGAATCGACCAACCTCAGTGTTGTCAGCATGAAAACCAAAATGACATTAAATGGCAATGAGCTAAATGGTGAACAAAATTTAGTTTTGAAATTGATTGATAATCAATGGATGGTTTACCACTTTTAAGGTTTTAAGATGACACGCAAATTTAAAGTAGTATCCGATTACAAACCCGCTGGTGACCAACCCAACGCCATCAAACAATTAGTTGCTGGTATTGAGTCTGGTTTAGCCGCACAAACTTTGTTAGGTGTAACTGGCTCAGGTAAAACATTCACCATTGCAAAAGTTATTGAACAAACCGGTCGCCCGGCCATTATTATGGTGCACAATAAAACATTAGCCGCTCAGCTTTACGGAGAATTCAAAGAATTTTTCCCTAATAACTGCGTTGAATATTTTGTTTCGTATTACGATTATTACCAGCCTGAAGCTTATGTTGCAGCATCCGACACCTTTATTGATAAAGACTCATCGGTGAACGAACATATTGAACAAATGCGCCTATCTGCCACTAAAGCCATTTTAGAGCGCAATGATTGTATTGTGGTGGCAACTGTTTCCGCCATTTATGGATTGGGCTCACCTGAATCGTATTTAAAAATGATTTTGCACATCAACGTTGGTCAAATAGTTAACCAACGCGACATTTTAAGACAACTTGCGCAATTACAATACGTTCGTAATGACGTGGATTTTTTTCGTGGCCAGTATCGTGTCAAAGGGGATGTGATTGATATTTTCCCTGCGGAATCTGAGATCGAAGCAATTCGAATAGAATTGTTTGACGATGAAATTGAGCGTTTAACGTTGTTTGATCCACTCACCAATCAAAATATTCGAAAAGTACCGCGCTTTACTGTTTTCCCTAAAACCCATTACGCTACCCCAAAAGAAGTGATTTTAAACGCTTGTGAGCAAATTAAAATCGACTTAAAACAACGGGTTGAATTTTTTCACCAAGAAAACCGCTTAGTAGAAGCACAAAGAATCGAGCAACGCACCAATTACGATTTAGAAATGATGCAAGAGCTAGGTTTTTGTATGGGTATTGAAAACTATTCACGTTATTTAACCGGTGCAGAACCCGGTGACGCGCCCCCTACTTTCTTTAATTATCTACCAAAAAACGCATTGTTATTTGTGGATGAATCCCATGTCACCATTCCGCAAATTGGCGCGATGTACAAAGGCGATCGATCACGTAAAGAGAACCTTGTAAATTACGGCTTCAGATTACCCTCTGCGTTAGACAACCGCCCACTTCGTTTTGAAGAATGGGAACAACTTGCCCCACAAGCGGTTTATGTATCGGCAACCCCATCAAAATACGAAGCGGCAAATCAACAAGCGGTTGTGGAACAACTTGTACGACCCACTGGTTTATTGGACCCAATAATAGAAATTCGCCCACAGAAAACCCAGGTCGATGATCTATTAGAAGAAATTCGTTTAACCATTATTAAAAAAGAACGGATTTTGGTGACGACATTAACCAAACGTATGGCTGAAGATCTCACTGATTACTTAAGTGAGCACGGTATTTTAGTTAGATATTTACATTCAGACATTGACACGGTAGAGCGAACTGAAATTATTCGTGACTTACGTTTGGGAGAATTTGATGTTCTAGTGGGCATCAACTTATTACGCGAAGGCTTAGATATGCCCGAAGTCTCGTTAGTGACTATTTTAGATGCAGACAAAGAAGGTTTCTTACGCTCAGAGCGCTCCTTAATTCAAACCATCGGTCGTGCCGCGCGTAACATAAATGGTCGCGCAATTTTGTACGCAGATCGAATTACTGACTCCATGAGAAAAGCCATCGATGAAACAGATCGTCGCCGCGACATACAAATTGAACATAATTTAAAACATGGCATCACCCCTAAACAGATCATTAAATCTGTGCGCGACATAATGGAAGCCGTCCCTGGAAAAGCCGCGAGGCGCGAACAGGTGAAAAAACACAATCTCAAAGAATATGACCGCAGTACCGATCAAATGAATCCTTCGCAATTGAGCAAAGAGATTAATCGTTTGGAAGATTTGATGTATAAAGCATCAAAAGCAATGGAGTATGAAAAAGCGGCGAATATCCGTGACCAGTGGATAAAATTAAAAGAAAAGCTGTTGTAATCAAAAAATGAAATCATTAATTAATAATGCTATAAATTCTATAAAAATTAATGATTTCACTTCAAAATTTTTTGAGAAAAAGTACATACTAATAAATTCAATATTAATAATATTCATATACCAAGCATTTTTATTTTTTATTAGCCCAATAATTGTTAATTATTGGAGTTATGCAGGAGACCCATCGATAATTACTAACGCGAGTTTATCAATGAGTGAATTTATTAAAGATAATTTCCTCATATTAACAATATTAAGGTGTATTTTACTTTTATTGCCCACTTCCCAAAACAACCTAATTAATATTCTTTTAAAAATACTGATAATCACTTTAATTATTAGTGACTCATATTTAATTATTCTTTAATGCCTAAATTACAGATAATTGATAAATTCATAGCGATTACCACGTAAAAACCCCATAAAGACACTCAAAAACAAAATACTAACGATTAATTAACACAAAAACTTGCACCCTAGGCAAATTTTCCTTAGAATCCGCGCTCTTTGAGACTATATCAACTTTAGTTCTCTTATAGGTATGTAGCTCAGCTGGTTAGAGCACCACCTTGACATGGTGGGGGTCGTTGGTTCGAATCCGATCATACCTACCAAATTTTAAAACCTGCTAACTTGTGGGTTTCCTAAAAAGCGCTATTACAGCGCTTTTTTTATATTTGACACAAACACAATTATTTATTGTTTTTTATGTATTGTGGCTCTTGGTATGAGTCACCACTGTCCTTGAGGATAACATTATGCCGATCATTACCCTTCCTGATGGCTCTACTCGCGAGTATGAGCAAGCCGTTTCTGTATACGACGTTGCACTTAGTATTGGCCCTGGATTAGCCAAAGCGACCATCGCTGGTCGTATCAACGGTCAACTTGTTGATGCATGCGAATTAATATCTGAAGATTCAACTTTAATGATCATTACAGCAAAAGACGCCGACGGTATTGAAATCATTCGTCACTCTTGTGCGCATTTATTAGGCCATGCTATTAAGCAGTTATGGCCAAATACAAAAATGGCAATTGGCCCAACGATCGATAATGGGTTTTATTATGATGTTGATATGGAAACACCACTTCATGAAGACGATCTAGTTAAACTAGAAAAACGCATGAAAGAATTGGCAAAATCAGGCTATCAAGTCATTAAAAAGACAGTACCTTTAAGCGAAGCGAAAGCAATGTTTGAAGAACGTGATGAACCTTATAAGCTTGAAATTATTGCAGGCATCGATGCAGATGCAACCCCTGGTTTATATCATCACGAAGAATACGTGGATATGTGCCGCGGACCTCACGTTCCAAATATGAAATTCTGTCAACACTTCAAATTAATGAAGATTGCAGGTGCATACTGGCGTGGTGATAGCGACAATAAAATGTTGCAACGTATTTACGGCACCGCTTGGGCCGATAAAAAACAATTAAAAGGTTACATCACTCAATTAGCGGAAGCAGAAAAACGCGATCACCGTAAATTAGGCAAAACATTAAACCTTTTCCATTGGCAAGACGAAGCACCGGGTATGGTGTTCTGGCATAATGATGGCTGGACTATCTATACAGAATTAGAAAAATTTATTCGTACTAAATTACGCGAATACGATTACGACGAAGTAAAAGCACCAATGATGATGGATCGCTCTTTATGGGAAAAATCAGGTCACTGGGACAAATACGCTGACGGCATGTTTACAACCCATTCTGAAAAACGCGAATACGCAATTAAACCAATGAACTGCCCTGGTCACATTCAAATATTTAACCAAGGTTTAAAGTCATACCGCGACTTACCTATCCGTATTGCTGAATTTGGCTGCTGTCACCGTAACGAACCATCAGGCTCATTACATGGATTGATGCGTGTGCGTGGTTTTACTCAAGATGATGCCCATATTTTTTGTATGGAATCTCAAGTACAAGCTGAAGTAACCAAATGTATCGAAATGGTCTATGATGTTTACGAATCATTTGGTTTTGAAGACGTTATTGTTAAATTATCGACTCGTCCAGACAATCGGATCGGCAGCGATGAGATTTGGGACAAAGCAGAAGCGGGTTTAGCAAAAGCATTAACCGACAGCAACATAGAATTTGAATATTTACCAGGTGAAGGTGCGTTTTACGGACCTAAAATCGAATTCACCCTAATGGACTGTTTATCTCGAGCATGGCAATGTGGTACAGTGCAGCTCGATTTTGCATTACCGGAGCGTTTAGGCGCAAGTTATGTTGGCGAAGACAATGAACGCCACACACCAGTAATGATTCACAGAGCGATTTTAGGATCCCTTGAGCGCTTTATCGGAATTTTAATTGAGCAATATGCGGGAGCAATGCCACCTTGGTTGGCCCCTACTCAAGCAATTGTGCTTAATATTACAGATAAACAAAGTGAATATTGCGAAAAAACAGTTAAATCTTTGAAAAAACTTGGCTTTCGAGTAAAATCGGACTTGAGAAATGAGAAGATCGGCTTTAAAATTCGCGAGCATACTTTAAACAAAGTTCCATTCTTAATTGTAGTGGGCGATAAAGAAGTTGAAAACGACGTCATAGCGGTTCGTTCTCGTAAAGGAGATGACCTTGGCAAAATGAGCCTTGAGGCATTTGCGCAATTACTTGATAACGAAATTAAAAAAGCTGGACGAATTGATAACCAATCGGAGAAATAATCATTAAACGCGAATCATCAGCAAAAAAAGGTCGCAATTTAATAAACGACCAAATCGAAGCAACACAATGTCGACTAATCAACGAGAAAGGCGAACAAGCTGGAATCGTTCCTATTGAAGAAGCTCGAGCTGCCGCGCGAAGTGTATCTCTAGATTTGGTACAAATAGCCAATTCTGATCCCGTCGTCTGTAAAATTATGGACGTCGGCAAGAAGCTCTTTGAAGAGAAAAAAGCGAAAGCAGCTGCTAAGAAAAAACAAAAGCAGACTCAAATCAAAGAGATGAAATTTCGTCCTGGGACGGAAGAAGGGGATTATCAGGTAAAACTACGCAACCTGATACGTTTCCTAGAAAACGGCGACAAAGCCAAAGTATCGCTCCGTTACCGCGGTCGTGAAATGGCACACCAAGAGCTTGGAATGAAATTACTCAAGAGAATTGAGGTAGATCTGAAAGAGCTTGGCACAGTTGAGCAATTCCCGAAAATGGAAGGCCGTCAATTGATGATGGTGCTGGCGCCTGTTAAGAAAAAGTAACGTAGTGAGAAAGACCCCCTTAAGTGTGGTTGCTTAAGTGTTAATTATTTGAATTTTTCAGATTATTATATGGGTTATTTAAAATCAAATGCGGAGTATTTAAAATGCCGAAAATGAAAACCGTTTCAGGTGCTGCAAAGCGCTTCAAGAAGACTGCGAATGGCTTTAAGCATAAGCAATCTCACCGTAGCCATATTTTGACAAAGAAAAGCACAAAACGTAAGCGTCAGCTTCGTGGAATGCTGCAAGTTGCTAAAAGTGACATTGCCTTAGTTAAACGTATGTGCCCATACATCTAATTTAATTTAGTCGGAGAGATATAATATGCCTAGAGTAAAACGTGGTGTGACCGCTCGTAAGCGTCACAAAAAAATATTAAAACAAGCTAAAGGCTACTACGGAGCACGTTCACGTGTATACCGTGTTGCTAAACAGGCTGTTATTAAAGCTGGACAGTATGCTTACCGTGACCGTCGTCAACGTAAACGTCAGTTCCGTGCCCTATGGATTGCTCGTATCAACGCAGCAACTCGTTTGAATGATATGTCTTACAGCCGTTTCATCAACGGTATGAAAAAAGCAAACATCACTATTGACCGTAAGGTTTTAGCTGATATTGCTGTTTTCGATAAAGAAGTATTTGCACAATTAGTAACTAAAGCAAAAGACGCTTTAGCTGCATAATTAGTTTAAATGCAAAACATTAAATGGTCACTTGTTTTCAAGTGGCCATTTTTTTTACCTGTAAAAAGAGCTATAGTACAATTCACTCTCCAAAAACATAACTTACAAATACATTTCAGGCGCCTATTGTGATTTCTATAAAAACCTTAATCAAAACATTTTCTATCGTTACCCTACTATCTATTATCACCGCAAATTTATACGCAGAAGAGACTATTGAATTAAGTGACATTCAAAAAATAGAAACTCGTCAAGAAATAATGAAAGGTTACAAAGCTTGGGACAAAAAACTAAGCAACGCATACAAACAAGAAATAATCGACACACAAACAATAACTGAAGCTGTTCTGTTTTTTAAAGATAACTCAGGCGATGAATTGTTAGCATTATTCTCTAAAATGGATTCACCTGAAGGCGTAAAAACAAAAGCTAAAAGTGCAATTTGGCGCTCATTTGATACGTTCTCAGCTATTACACTAGATGTTAATAAAGCAGCAAACGAAGCGTATACGTTAATTGAACAAGGCGATTTTGCAGCGACCAAAGAAGCTATGAATCCAATTATCAATAGCTGTCGTTCATGCCACAAGAAATATAAAGCTCGCTAAACAACTTAAAAGAGCCAACTATATAGTTATTACAGTATGGTTTTACAGCAAATAAAAGTGACACCTCTTTAAAAAAATGAATTAAATGAACAACTTACAATAAAAAGCATTGACTCATTTTCAAAAACCATTAGAATGCGTTTCTTTAGTGATACGCATTCTTTGCGAATACAATCATTAAGCCGGTGTGGTGAAATTGGTATACACGACGGATTCAAAATCCGTTGCCGCAAGGCGTGGCGGTTCGACTCCGCCCACCGGTACCATCTTTTTTTAAAACTTCCTCAGTAATATCCAAAACCAAATTTTATCAAAATCCATATCTGAAAAATTAATTTTATTAACATCCATATTTATACTTAAGTGTTACATTATCTATTATTGTATGACTCTTAAACGATGAACCTTCGAGCGCTCTGGCGAATTAGGCACCCCTACCTGAATATTGTATTCCCCTTCTTTTAAATCGAAATTAATTGTATATGGATACCTTGCGGTTTTATAAACCTGTGAATTTACATACCAAACTACTTGCTCAATTCTCGGAGAAACCAACACATTTAATTGAGTGACTCGCATCGATACTGGCATTTCAGGATTAATAATTAATATTGTTTTATCTTTGGGTTGTTTAATATCAAAAACAATCACACTTTGATCACTTAAAAACCGCTTAGTGATACTTTCTTTGTTTTGGTTTAACGATACATCTGAATATTGCTGGTGACTTGCCAACCACAAATCATATCTAGCAGGTAAATTAATTTTTATAGATTGCCCGCCTTTATTGTCACTTACTTTTTCAAATGAATTATCACTGCGTGTAGGTATTTGATTAACTGCCAACCATTCTTGGGTTTTTTTAGGACAGTTATCTGAGCTCAACAAACCCGATAAAGAACAAAGCCCTATTAACTGATAATCTTTAGGTGCTAAAAATTGATCCGCTTTGCTTAATGTTTGTGGTTGCAAAGACAATAAAATATCTTTGACCAAAACCGCTGCACTACCACTACCACTTAACCTATCCATACCTGTCATATTTGCATGCCCAACCCACGCAGCAACAATATAGTGTTTAGAATAAGCAACCGTCCAAGCATCTCTAAAATGTTGTGATGTTCCTGTTTTAACCGCCACTGCATAAGGGTATTCACTTGTACCCATTCTTGGAAAAGTAGGCAAGCGCGCACTAGGGTCACTTAAAAAAAGATTAATTAAAGCGCTGGTTTGAGGTTTAATGATTTCAGTCTCGCTATTTTTTTGCCACGAGAACCACTTTAAAGGTCGATAAACACCCGATTGCGAATATATGCTATAAGAGTTTATCAATTCCTCTAACGTGACAGGCATCGAACCAATGGCAATTGCATTACCGTAATAACTTGCGGGTTGTATATTTTGATGTAATTCCAATTCACTTAAAAAAGAATACACATTCGAAAGACCAATTTTATTAGTTAGATTAACTACGGGTACATTTCGAGAATTGGCTAATGCCTGTCTTGGAAGCATTGGCCCTAAAAACTGATAATCCGCGTTTCGAATTAACGTATGCGAATTAGGTAAATCATCAATCACAGTAGCAGGAGTGATTAACTCATTATCTAAAGCCATAGCAAAAATATGCGGTTTTAATGTACTACCTGGTGAGCGCTTAACTTGGGTATAATCAATTTTCCCATATTGGTTGTCGTTAAAATAATCATCTGATCCCATCCAAGCTTTAACTTCTAAAGTTTTTTGATCCAATACAATAATGGCAGCGTTACTTGCGCCTTTTACTCGCCACCAACTCATATACTTTGCAGTGATTTTATCCACTGCTTTTGCAATATCTAAGTCAAAACTAGAAATTAATAACGGATTTAACTGGTCAAGTTGCTCTAATTTAATTTGATTATTATTCAGTTTTTTTTGAACATGCAAGATTGCATGCATCGCTTCAAGGGGTCTTTTTTGTTCTGCTGGCGGTAAAATTTGTTCAATTTGAATGACGGCCAACTTATATTGCACTTCATCAATTAACTTTTGTTCATGTAAATACAATAGTATCGCTTTACCACGTTTGATTGCACGCTGGCGTGAAGTATATTTTAATGGATTCATACGTGGCGGGTTTTGAGGAATCGCAGCTAAAAAAGCTATTTGAGCCCAACTTAAATCGTCACTGCTTTTATTAAAATATTTTTGAGCAGCGTATTGTGCTCCGTGAATCTGATTCGAATAAGGCACTATTTTTAAATATTGAGTTAATACTTCATCACGTGAATAACGTGTTGTCATAATTAACGCCGCACTTGCCTCAAGCAGTTTATTCCAATATGTACGCCTAGATGGATTTTGACCACGCACAACTTGCATGGTAATAGTGGATGCACCGGATATTCGCTCTGCATTGGACAAGTTTTGCCAAAGTGCGCGCACAATCGCTGAAAAATCTACCCCCCAATGTCCGTAAAAATCACGATCCTCCAATGCTAAAGTTGCATCAACAAATCGTTTAGGCAGGCTTTCATGCTCCCAATATCCATAACCTATTGGGACAGACATAAAATGTGTTTCAAATTGCGCCAAAAAATTTTGATTACTATCTAATAACAAAACACTGGGCGCATAATAATTTAACTTAGATTTTGGCCAAGCTAATATGATAATTAATATAATAAAACTCAAACCACCTAAACATAAGTAACCCAGATAAGTGGCGAGTTTTAATTTATTACTGAGAATCCACTGCATCGATTATCACTTTTGCACCAAAAGATTGACCCCAAACTTTATCGTCATACATCATCTGAATATTAGCGGGCGGCATATTAAATTCACCTTGAGTTGTTGCACGCACTCTAAAGTAAAAATCATAATTGCCTTTTGCCAACGTATCATAATAATAGGTAACTGAATCATCTAGGTATTGAGTATACGAAGGGGACAAAGTTAATTTACCTGTTGTAATTGCATCTGAATTTGAAATATTTAACTCAGGGTTTAATGGCTCTACACCTGCAGGCAATGGAATCTTAATAGCTACTTGAACTTTTTTAGATTGATTAATAACTTGAACATGCTCTTCAATCACATCACCCAACTTAATATTTAATACCTGATTAGATAAATCAATTGGAATTTTTAAATTGGCTTTTGATACATTAATCCAATTACGCTCAATCACAAAACCATTATTGATATTCGTAGCTTTCGAACCCGACTCTTTAGGCATGTAACTACGCACCACGTTAATCGTCACATCAAAATCATTTTTATTAGTGAGTGTAATCGGGTTATTGTTAATAATATCAATCACGTTCATTTTAATAATTTTAACAACCGATTTTTTATTATCGATAGTAAGCGATATAGGAAATTCATTACCCTGCATATCACCTTGATTAATCCACTCAAACAATGAATCCAAAGCAGAAGCATTCGCTCTAGTTGAACCCCAACCATTTTCATCTGATAATTCAAACAATCCATCCAGAAGTAATTTAACTCTCGGGTGATTCGGATTGATATTAATAAACGCCTGTAAACTTGCTGCTAATGTTTGAGTATCACTAGGTAATATCGATCTTGACGAAAAGCTATTTGATTGAAAGCCCGCCCAAATTTCATTGTTTTGATACAATTTAAACACCATATCATCCCACAAACTTTGTTCTATAGATGAATCTAAACTCGCCTGCTGCGCAGTTAAAACCTGTAATAACATCGCTCTACTGTGTGTATTTAAAAACTGCGCATTACGCATTAATTCCGCCACATAACTATCATCAAGTTGACCAATTTTCTTTAATGCTAATAATGCCATTGTGCGCTCAGTGTATTGTTCACCCACTATAAATCCTGAGTAATCTTTGCGTAATGAACGTTTAAGCATGTCTACTAATTGACGTTTAAAAGCCTCATCCACATAATATCCAGCTTGTTGAGCCTGATGGATAAATCGAAGAGATATTGCACTTAAAAACACATAACCATGCGAGCCTGGCCAAAAACCAATATGCCCGTTTGAATGTTTAGCCGATTTAATCCAATCAAGTGTTTGATTAATCAGCTTATCAGGTGCCGCACTGCTGTCTTGAATATTGAGCCACTCAAATTGTTTATAAGACAACAAAGACTGTGCTTTACTGATTCGCTGCTCGGTACAACCATGTGGGTATTGAATCAAATAAGACAACGCCGATTGTAACGATAAAAAGCGTTTATCATTTGTGATAATTAATTTTGCATTAAATGTATTGTCACGTAATTCAAAATCTAACGCATCCACAACTAACGACTGCCCTGCTTTAACAGTAAATTGTTGAGTGTCTCTAATTAAATTTTGGTCAGTTAATATAGGCAGACTCACTTTAAAGGCGTCACTGGTTTTATCTTTTAAACGAACCACCGCTACTTGAATATCAGCAGTATTTATCTTTTCAAGATTTAACTGCAAAGGCACTTTTGCATCAAAAGTTAATGCTATAGGAGTTTGTTTATGCAAAACAAAATCTTTTGATTGCTGAATAATCAATTCATCTTTATTTTTAATCAAAATATTATTTACTTTAAAATCTACAATGGCATCACCAGAAGTATTATCAATCACTCGTGCGATCGCCATCGCAACAAAACTATCACCTAATCTTAAAAATCTTGGTAATGCTGGCTGAACCAATACAGGTAATTGTACGTCAACTTGAGATTTAGCATATCCGAATAATTCGTCACCACTTTCTACTTTCACACGAATTTTAAATTTGGTTAAATTATCAGGTAATATCACTTTAACAATTGCCTTCCCAGAATCGTCGATAGTAATCACCTCATAAAACGGCACATCTTTAAAGTTCTTTCTAACTGTCACATTATCAATTAATGCCTTTTGTTCTTTTTTACTCATGGCGAGACCACCACCTACCTTTGTATCTAATGGCACATAACCAAAACCTAAATTACGTGTATCGGTAATTGATAAACGACTACCACGATAAACAATAAAGTCATCAATAATATTCAATTTTTGCTCATTACCTAAACTTAATACCGCTTGGTCAACTAACCATAATGTCACTTTACCGGGTATCGATTTATTTTTATAATTTTTTAAATTGATTTCTATCTCTAACTCTTCACCAGGTTGTTTTTGTTTGTCATGTTTTAACGTGACATTAATTTGATTAGCGATTGGTGCCACACTTAACCATTTAGTAGAAGCTACGGTGGTAGGTTTACCTAAATCCAATCTAGCTTGAATATTAAAATTACCTAAACGTCCACGCCATAATAAAAAATGCACCGGTAACTTAGGCATAAAACGTTGTTCAATTTTCAATTCAAACGACGCCTTTCCATTAATAATTTCAATTAACTGATAATCAAAACCATTTGGTTTTTCAACAACGGCCATTGCCATAGCATTTTGAAATGGGCTTTCTAATATAAGTGTCGCTGTATCACCTGGGTTATATTGGTTTTTATCACTTGTAACTGTAAATACATCACTGGGTGGTTTAGACCATGTCACTGCTTGTGACCCATCCACAAAAAAGTCCATTGAAATTTCTTGCATACGCCCTAACTCATCTTGTGTTTGTATTTCTAAAACATAAACACCGGATTGATTTAATGAAATTGGCAGATCAATAATTTTTTCTTCACTAACAATCGACTGTTCATATATGACCGTTTCACTCACTTGGGTTTTATATTTAGCTTCTCCATTAGAAAAGTCAGTAGCTTGTAAATGCGACTGCCATACACGTTTAATTAAACGCACACTCATGTTTTGCCCAGCTATTAACTGTCCTTCAAAATCTAAGACTATTAATTGCGCATTGTAATCACCGGATTTTTCAAAATACCGATCAACTTTTAAACCTAATACCAAAGGTGGTACTGCATTGAATTTTTTAGTATTTGTGACACGCTGTAAATCGATGTCAGTCACTGTCGCTTCAACAACATAACTTCTTGGATTTAAACTCACTTCAATTGTAGGATCGATGGTTAGTTTGGCGCTGCCTGTACTATCGGTTTTTGCACTTTTAGAGATACTGGAACTTGAACGAAATGCACTGCGGCCACTAAAACGACTATCCGATGAGAACGAAAAGGCTTTAAACTGATTTGTTTTAGGTGTCCAAGTATAGGGTACTTGAGTCACTCTCCATGAAACCAACTGATCAATTAACTGACCACCGGCATAATATTGTGCTATTGCCTGCACATCAAAAGGTTTATCCAACGCAACCAGTTCATCACCGTGTAGATTCACTTCGAATTTGGGTACTTTATACGCTTCTTTTTTAAATGAAACTGAACCACAACGTTTATTATTGACATAATAATAAGCGTAATAAGTCCCTGTTGGTGATTTTTTATCTTCAAACACTTGCTGTAAATCATGGCTATTATTTGCTTTTATACTAAAAATCCACTCTTGACTACCTGGTCCTTTAATAATCATTTTAGCTTTAGGGTGAGTCTGCTTAAACGATGCAGTTTTTGTATCATACCAACGAATATATCCATTTAAAAACACTTTATCTTCTGGCTTATAAACTGGACGTTCTGAAAATATATGACAGACATAATGCCCTTTTTTTTCATTTTTTGGTTTGTAATAACTTAACCAATCTAACCAACTACTCTGTGATCGCCACGTGCCATTCTTAAATTTATTCGGTGCCCGATCAGGATTTAAAACCAATATATCTTGACCAAAACTCACCACAATTCTTTCAACACTGTCACGTTCTTTTAAATCAAAATAATTTAGTGTTGCCATACCATTTTTGTCAGTTGTTAAACTCACTAAATTTTGGCGATAATCATTATTACTTTTAAATTTACTTTTATAATTACGACCATCAATATTTATTTGGGCATTTTTAACTGGTTTCCCATCATTTAAAGATGTCACCAGAAATTTAACTTTATCTTTCTCTTCGAATACCGACAATGATAAATCGGTAACTTGTACTCTCACCCAGCTTCTTAAATTTGAAGCATCAAGGGTTCTTACACCTACTAAATAGGTACCTGGTTGTTGTTTCCCATAAATTTTTGATAATTGCTTAGAAATATCCAAACCAAAAGACGCCTCGCCACCTTTTTCAATGGGCAACTCAACTATTTCAGATATTACCGGTGAGCCTAACTCTTTAATTTTTAACCTTAACTGCTTATTAGTAATCGTTAGTGAATTAACCCCATTTTTTAATGACTCTTCACCAGGGCCTGACGGACGCGACTGTTCATCCACAACAATAGGACGATTTGAGAACGGCCATAAATTATAATCCAGAGCATCAATAGGATAAATTCGTAGATCTACTTTTTCAAAACCACGCCCTGACATTGGCAGCATTTTCGGCCCAAATACTTCCATTATACCATCGCCTTTTTTCCATTTTAAAAATGATGATTTTTTAGGGAAATGTACAAAGAATCTATTGTTTTTTTCTAATTGTAATGTTTGATTAGTACTACTTTTAAGATCACTAGGGTTAATTTCAATCTCATACAATTGTTGTGTTTTAAAGTGACCATACACATATAATGTATTATTTGATTGACTGATTTCAAATCCTTCAACCATTGGTTTAATACGGATTAAATTTTTAACATCCACTACCGACAACTGACTTAAAACACTGCTAAATTCAAACGAAAGGTTTGATTTTTGATTGTCATATCCATTATCACATTCAATGGCTTGCTCTTCGCTATACGAAATTGACTGGGCATTAAAAGGATATTGGGTATATGAACAACCTGCATTAACTAATTGAAAATCGAGCTGTGTTTGAAAAACATACTTCACAAATGAGTGGTCTATTTTTTCTGAAACACCTAATTGCAGATTTAAACTGGCTTGAAAACCAGAACCAATTACATTATTTAGCTTAATAATATAATGATGATCGTCATTTTTATTATTATTTTGAATTTTTTTAATCGAAAAATCGTGTTGATCCAACCATATTGAATTTTCTGAATCTAAACCGGGTAATTTTATTAATTCAATTCGAATCATTTTTTCCAATTCATCTATTTTAATGAACTCAGTAAACTTTAATTCAAACTGTTTAATCTGTTTTATCTTATTACTACCAGCATAAGGAAAGACAAAACTTGGTTCGCGCATTAAACTTTCTAACTGCACAATTTGATTTTCAAACTCCCATGACACTACTGTCAGAGCTTGCCATGGTTCAACTGGTTTAAATTGTAATGTCGACTCATTTAACCATGTATAAACACCCGGATGCTTAGGGGTCATTTTAACCCATTTATGAGCCTGCCTTTCTTGTGTACCAGCACGTTGACCAACGTCTGACTTAAAAAATAATGTAACTGGGTCCCATCTTCGTAAAAACTGATCGGGGATAATATTGGTTTCATCTGGTTGAATTAAATGCGTTGCTAATTCATAATTTTCGTTAGAAGAAAAACTCAACATTGAATTTAAACAAACAACTAACATAAACCCTATTTTTGATAATGATAAAAATTTCATATTATTTAACCCATCCTGCTTTTTGTTTGTACTGATTAATCGTATTAACATCCACTGCATTATTTTCAGTTGTGCCTAACAACACAGGTTGAAATTGTGTTGCTTTTTTAATATTCGTATTCTCAACTAATATCCAATATTCATCTTTTACTAAATTTTGCATCAAAAGGTTGTCAGCTTGAATAACATTACCTTTTTTATCAAAAATAGTACTATTTAGCTGATCACTATCTGATCGATTTGCAAACCCCATAATAGCGTCTTGTTGCATATTAAATTTAAACAATTGACTCGATGCACTTGCGATAATCGTTAACTCACCTACTCCTTCTTGTAATTGCTGCGCTTTAAATGTTTGTGCTTGAATATTGCTTATTTTCGAATTAACAACTTGAATTTCAATAAACGCTAAATTGTCACCTACAAACATTGAATAACTGTCATTTTCTTGAATAACAATATGAGACACTCTACCGCGCCGATCAATTAAGTGGACATTAACTAACTGATCAACACTCAGTTTTAACAATGTTTGTTTAATGTCTTGAGTATCAATAATGACATTTTCAATTAACTCATAGTTATTTTTAAAATCAATTGCTTGATCACTTATAGTTTCAATATTCACTAACACATCAGAGCGCCAAAGATTAGTAGTTGTCCCATCATGAGAAATATACAATTTTGCGTCATTGTTTATTTTAAAAGACCGCCCTTTTTGTACATTCATGTTTTTATCTAACAACATTGAATCTTGATTCACTTCAATAAATTGTCGTTTCGATTGAGTGTTATTTAAGTGTTTAAATGAAACTAATACTTTATGGATATCCATTACTTCGAAATCACTGTTATTTTCACTTTTATTAAAACGTTCAATTTTAGAAACTGTAAATGGCTGAGACTTTTTATCTAATGCGAATAAAAACACGGTATCAGCTTGATCTTCAAAAAGGATTGTCTGCATGGATTGTTCAGAATAAAAACTTGCTTGTATTTTTTCATCTAATACAAATTGCACTAACGTTTTTTGTGGAATGACCATTTGAGTATTTCGATTATCATCTGGTAACTTTAATACGAAAGCCTGCCCGACATTTAATATCCCTGAAAACGATTCTTGCCATTTTTCTATTTTAGGTAACTCGAAATTTGTATGCTCAAGTTTAACTAACATACTATTATTGCTTTGCATTGCATTTTTAACAATTAACGACTGATCATCTAATGCTACAAATAACGTTGAAGTAACCGAATAATTAAGATCCAAAGCCATTGTATTTTGTTTATCTTGTTTTTTAGTTTGATAATAAATAGCAGCGTGATCTTGCATTACACTAGCCCTTGTCACAACAACCTGCTCATCCGAATATTTTACTGTTACATTATTGTTAATCACAGCTTGTTCATTTTGTTGTAACGCAACTTGATTCACTTGATTTAAATATTCAATATTGGCTTTAATTAATGAATATTTACTTGCAAGCCAAACTGTTGGTTTTTGGCTAAATAACATATTCGACTCACGATTTATTGCCTGGGAAATATCTTGACTGGTTTTAACATTACGCTCAAAAGCATATTTAGACAGTTGCATATCATCTATTTTACTAACAAACCAGTTTGATTGATCCAATACTTTATGTGCTTTTATACCGTCTTGTAATAATTCTGATTCATTTGTTACAACAATGGATTGTAAAGCAACGCTAAACTTAACATTTAAAGGCTGGTTTAATGATGAAAATATTTTCACTCTTAATGGATTTAAATCCATCTTCATAGGCATTAAAATATCTACATTTTCACCGTACTGATAACTGATCTCTTGCCAAGCGTTAAATTTAAACTCTTCAATTGTCACATTAATACTTTGTTTACTGCTTACAACCAAGTTCAAAATATCGGAGTGAGTACTTTTTGATTCGATAACTAAAGGAATAATCAAATTATTCTCTGCTGTTATCTGTTTAGATACAGGCAATAATAGCTCTGTATATTGATCCCAATTGGGTTTATTAAAACTTAAGATAGTTGATCTACTATTAGTCAAAGTGTCTAACTCAAGTCGATATTCACCTTTAGCCAAAGTAGCGTTTAACATTAGATTCCAATTATCACCATTGTCATCAAAACTATTAATTAATTGATTATCGCCATCGTATAATTTTGCAACAACATCAGACTGACCAAAGGTTGTTACACTGATCTGCTCACTTGTTGCTAATTTAAATGACACATTTTGTGGCAAACTTAATGGTTTATTTTGGCCAAACAACAATGTCGTATTACTGACATTAAATGTATAAGCTAATTTATTATTTTTGCCTTTAGCAACAAACTGTAATTCGTAACGTCCTTTTTTAAGCATTGAAGACCAAACATTATTACGATACGTTTCTTTAATATCAAATAAACCTATTTGTTTATTGTTTTGTGTATTGATTAATGTAATTGCCATTTTGTCAGAGAATTCAATACTTATATTTGCATCTGTATTTAATTCAAATACCCAGCGATCTTTAACTCGATCACCTTGTTTATTTGTGCGCTCTAACCAAGTGTATTTCACCTGATTATTTTTATTAATTGCATCTAAGTTTAATATTTTAACCTCATCATTTTGCGGGTATTTAATTTTATCCGTTACTTTTTCTACCAATAACGATGATGCAACGGAAACAGGTTTGGGTAAAACTGTAATATAGTATTCCCCTTTTTCTAAGTATTGAACACGACTGCCGTTTGATCCTGGTTTAATAACAGGCCAACCATCTATATCGTCTAAACGAATTTGTAAGTCTGAATCAACCGTTAAAGCCTTAATATTATAACGAGCCGCTTCTTTAATGTTAATTTTATATTTTAAGGCTTCTGTATTTTTAATTGTTTCAAAATATTTCGCACCTAACTTTAACTCACCTTTGTCTATAATCGGTGAATAAGACAATATTAATGCTGTATTGCCTTTTGATTTACCTGCACTATTTATAGCTAATTGATAATCACCTGATAACAAATAAGATTGAATATAAAAATTACGCCCTGATCCATTTTGTTTGTTGTCTTTATATTGTTGATTTAACTTATTACGAATAACACCCACAGTAGATAATAAACCGGTTGATTCAACGGCATACAAACCAGATTGTTTCACTTTCATTGAAAACGTTTTAACACCATCTAATTTAAAATACGGCTGATTATTCACATTTAGTTCGTCATAGTCAGGAACTTTATTCAGTGTTTTTTGCGTAAAGGTTTTAGTCTTATTTTGTGCAGCTGTTTTAATGGCAACAAATTTAACCACAAAATTTATAGTGTTTTTTGATGTGTTTTTAAAGGTAGTGGGTTGAATTTTAAAGTTTGCTTTTATTTTATTGCCAAGTTTATGTTTAGAGTTATTAATTGAAACTGTTATTTTATTGTTCACATTTCGATCAAACTCAAGTTTTCCGTCTTTTACATATAATGTTTCTAATGTAATTGATTGACTGGGTAATAAATACAAAGACATCGATTTACTTAAATTAACTTTGGTTTTTCTTATATCAAAACCAAGTATATTTTCATTATTTAACATCACTAATGTCGATTTAGAATTTAAGCGTTTATGATTTAATATTGCCTGATGCGGTGCATTATTAAAAACACTATTAAACTGAGTTCGTAAAATATTGATTGATTTATGTTTGATAGTTAAATCTAACAGCCCTTTATTGTCAGGTTTAATACTTAATAGGTACAAACCTTTATTTAAATACCATTTAAAGTTACTACTTCTGTACTTTTGTTCTTTAGAATATTTCGAACGAAAAATAGGCTCTATTTTCATAAACACTTTTAATTTATTATTAGCAAATAAATTGTATTGCCCTTCATCCTCTATATTCAAAAGTAATGTCACTTCACGATTTATATTAAAACGTCTTTGATAATAATATTTTTCACTGACATTAATTGCTTTATAATCCGTAACAAAATAACTCTTTTTGCTTTTATCGTATTCTTTGGTATACCAAGTGACATCCGCATAGTCATATGGATCATTCAGACTAAGGGAGGCCACGGTATAGTTTGCATTATCAAATTGGGAATATTCATTGCTTTTAAGTAAACTGGTCAATAATAGCGACTGATTTTTTTTCCCGGTTAATTTTACTATTTTTCTATAATTTGTATTTAAAGATATTGAAGTAGCAGGACTGTCCATTTTTTTATTAATAGTTCTATATTTAAAACTTTGCGAAAATATATCAGAATCTTCATAAAACGAACTTAAACCTAAACTGAATTTTGTTTTAATTGGCAACTGCACATTTAAATAATTATTACCTTTTTGCATATAATAAAAATCTTCACCAAATGGTGAAATAATTAGTTTATGCCTGCTGTCCAGATCTAATGTTTTCAGACCCTGTCGAATATACAATGGATTTGTTGATTCTTCGTTTGCCCATTTTTGCGGTAAACCACCAAACGCACTTAATCGATAAATACCCGGTTGTAATTTTGTACTTAAACGAATTCTAACCAGCGGTTTCCCTTCAACTGGGTATATTTTTGATTTTCGATTAGTTGTTTCCACTATCCATTGACCATTTTTAAACAGCTGTAAATCTTCTAAATTACGCCCTGCTGCTTCTATATTAACTATTTGTTCACTTAAAACCTCTAATACAAAATCATAATGTTGTGCATTTTTAAGTTGTACGGTTTCTATTTTTGCCTTTTTTAAAACAACTACATCACCTTGATTAATCGCCTGTGATCGTTTGATATCAAATGTCACTTGGTTACTGTTTTTTTCTGAAGTTTGGCTAAAAAGTTGATATTCACCAATATCTAAAAACCCAGAGAAACGCCCATCTAATTTATTCGCTTCCCCTGTCACCTCTCCTTTTCCGTATTTTTTATCATTTAAGCCAAACGCCACACCTTGATCACTGTGTGCTTGAATAATATAGCGCCCGAAATCATCAATTTTTACGATGGCGGTAGCATTTTTATCTGCAGGCAACATAACAGGGGTGATTGTGGCAGTTGCTATGGAAAATTGGCTAATAAAAGCAATTAGCACAACATTTAGTAAAAAAGAGAACTTCATATACATTCCTTTGAAATCAATATTCGACGTAATTGATTTCATTATTTTGGGTCGATGAATTGATATGATAGACTGCCAAGCATTAAGTTCCAACAAAGAATTTTATAATGATACAGAGTTCAAAAAAATGTTTGGTAGTGGATGACCTGCCTTTCAACACACAAGTTTTAAAAGCGCAGCTTAATCATTTAGGTTATGCAGTGGATTGCTGTTTTAGCGGAAAAAAAGCGATTACACAAGCCTTTGAGCACGATTATGATTTTATATTCATGGACATCAGTATGCCTGATATGTCAGGCGATGAAGCTGCGACATCCATATTAAAATATTCTTCAAAAGAACCCGCGCCTATCATATTTGCATTAAGTGGCCACGATGAACCGCAAGTACTACCACAATGTTTTAATCTTTGGTTAACCAAACCGGTAAACAAACAACAGCTGAGTGAAATAATGCACAATTCAATCATTAAGTCTTAAATAGAATAATAAACATCGAATTAACAAAAATGATTTCACTGAATATTGTGAAGCCACTTAATCAGCGACTCAATCATTAAGTTTTAACTGAATATTGTTGAGCTTTGCATTTATAAATAGAGCTGATTGTTTTACAATCTGCGCTTTAAAATTAATAGAGATCGCTCATGCGTCGTGAATTAGCCTTTGAATTTTCAAGAGTAACGGAAGCCGCTGCCTTAGCCGGTTATAAATGGTTAGGTCGTGGAGACAAAAACATAGCCGATGGCGCTGCCGTTGAAGCGATGCGTGCCATGTTAAACAAAATGAATATTCAAGGTGAAATCGTTATTGGTGAAGGTGAAATCGACGATGCCCCTATGTTATACATTGGTGAAATATTAGGTTTAAGCGCCGATGGCGAGCCAGTTGATATTGCAGTGGATCCAATTGAAGGCACAAGAATGACAGCTATGGGCCAACCCAACGCCGTAGCCGTATTAGCTGCTGGTGAAAAAGGCTCATTCCTAAAAGCACCCGATATGTACATGGAAAAAATAGTAGTCGGCCCTGGTTGTAAAGGTGCACTGAATTTAGACGTGCCGATTGCTGACAACATTCGTTTAGTGGCAGCACGTTTAAACAAAAAATTAAAAGACATGACAATCATTACATTGGCAAAACCCCGCCACGATGCTGTGATCAAAGAAATTCATGCATTAGGTTGTAAAGTATTCGCAATTCCTGATGGTGATGTTGCCGCTTCAATTATGGCGTGTATTCCAACTAGTGAAGTCGACATGATGTATTGTATTGGCGGCGCCCCTGAAGGTGTTATTTCTGCAGCAGTTGTACGCGCACTAGGTGGTGACATGCAGGGTCGTTTGATTTTACGTAACGACGCAAAAGGCCGTAGTGTTGAGAATGATAAAATGGCAGCGGATGAATTAATCCGTTGTAAAGAGATGGGTTGTACTCCGGGTGTATTATTAAAACTTGAAGACATGGTCAGATCTGACAATATCGTATTTTCAGCAACCGGTGTAACTAAAGGCGATTTATTAGAGGGTGTGACACGACACGGAGATATAGCAACCACTGAAACTTTGTTGATTCGTGGTAAATCTCGAACCATTCGTACTATTAAGTCGACGCATTTTTTAAGCCGTAAAGATGACGAGATTCTAAAAGTGGTACTGTAGCTTAACTTTTTGACTTGCATAAAAAAGCCACTTAATTGTGGTTTTTTTAATTTTAATAATACTATCTTCTATGTAACATTATAAATAACAATCTATAAAGACTTATACCTATCAATTAGAACAGCCAATTTATTTTTATGCTCTTGTTCATTTAATTTTGAGTTAAACTTTTTAATCAAATCTTTATACGTTCCTTTACGTACTGCAATACGGATATTTACTAGATCCAATGGGATTGACCCAATAAACACATTAGATTCAAGACCCAGCTTATTAATAATGTAAAACGAGGACAGATTAGTGTGAATCACTGCATCAAGTCTATCTTTAAACACCAACTTAAAGTTTTTTTCAAGTTCATCATTTCTTGTTACAAAGCGATTGTTAAGTTTGGCATAATCAAATTTCCCACCATAACTCCAACCTAATAAAGTACCTATCAATAATCCGTCTAATTCACTAATATCTTGAATTAATGGTGTTTTTTTATAATTAAAAAAAACCGATATTTTCTCTTGATAAATTGGATCAGAGAAATCCAATGTTTGTTTGCGTTCGTCGTTTTGTAAGACTCCAATCATAATACCATCACCTGACTCAGCCTGACTCAGCCCTCTTTTAAATGGTAAAGTAGTGACAACATAAGGCTGGTTTATCGCTTTAAGCGTTAACTCAACTATTTTTAAATACAAACCAGATGGTTGATTGTTTTCATAAAAAAGGTACGGAGGGTAATCCGTGTATGCAATGATATTAATTGGAGCAGCAGCATAAAGGTTAAAAGGCATAACTAACACTGTTAACCCAATAAACACATTTACAATAATCAGCTGCAATTGAATGCGCATTTTGGTAGTCGCATATTTAATTGATTTTTGTTGAGTTACGTTAATAAAGGACATTTTAATGATCAGCCATTAAATAAATGCAGTAATTATAGTAGAAAAATGAATATATGATGTATTCTTCAACCCTATAAATCACAGTAATTACACGGTTTAATGTAATACTGAATAAGCATTAACACGAATTTTTAGAGATAAACCAACAGATTTGAAATTGTTATTGATATCCATTGTTGTCTAATCTTTTTCCTCCAAAAATTTATATCCCTTTCCATAAGCCGATTGAATAAACTCAAATTTGTCGACCAGAGCTATTTTTTTACGCAACGATTTAACATGAGTATCGATGGTTCGATCAGACACAACTCGGTGGTCATCATAAATGACATCAATTAATTCTTGCCTGCTATATACTTTACCTTGATTTTTATGCAGCGCATTAAGGATTCTAAATTCTGAATGGGTTAATTCAAGAGGCTGTTTATGTAATGTAGCGCAAAGTCCATTGAGGTCTATAAAAAATACACCCTTTGATTTAGGGGTTTGTTGTGCAAGTTGTTGACTGAAACGTAAATTGGTTTTTACTCGAGCCATCACATTATTAATGCTAAAAGGTTTGGTAATGTAGTCATTAGCACCATGCTCTAAACCATTAATTTGATCGATTTCTTCTTTCATCGCGGTGAGCATGATAATCGGTACTAAATTATTTTTGCGAATAAGGCTGCATAACTCGATGCCAGTTTTTCCAGGTAACATGACATCTAATAAAATTAATTGGGTCTCGTTTACATTTAGCCAAGGTAATACCTTATCACCATGGTCAATATGAAAAGTTTGGTAACCATTGGCTTGTAATAAACGAGTTAATACATGAGCCACTTTTACGTCATCTTCCACAATTAAAATATGTTCACTTAAACTCATGAGATTACTACCGTTTTATTTAATGGCAATTCAATTTCAATACTGACACCGCCAATGTTAGATTGCTCTGCCCAAATTAATCCTTGATGTGAAGTAACAATAGCTTTGCAAATAGACAATCCTAAACCTGATCCTGCTGTGGCTCGACTACGAGAGCTTTCTACACGATATAATCGCTCAAATAATTTGCCTAATTCTTTTATATCAACACTGGGGCTGGAGTCTTTCCACGAAATACGAATTTTATCGCCTTCGGCTCTTAATGCCAGTTCAACGGTTCCTGGACTATAGGTATAACGAATACTGTTTTGTAACAGATTATCCAGTAATTGGCGTAATCGCTGTGCATCGGCAAATATAGGGATGTGTTTATCTGAACACTGAAAACTAAAAACCAAGTTTTTTTGTTGTAATTGAGTTTCGGCTTTTATGCTGTATTGCTGTAATAATTCAACCAAATTAAAGTCGTGTTTCTCGAAACCTAGTGCCCCTAAATCCGATTGCGCTAATATTCTTAAGTCATCAATTAAGTGATTTAGTTGGTTAAACTCTTCAATCAATGAGTTAATTGTTTGAGTGTCGGGTTGTTGAATGCCCGCTTGAATTAATTCAAGTTCACCGCCAATTACAGTTAATGGCGTACGCAGCTCGTGGCCAATATCGCGAATCCAACGTTCACGAGACTCTTTACTTTGCTCAAGGGCATCCGCTAAAAAATTCACATCTAAAGCAAGACGAGCTATTTCATCTTTGCCTGAATGCTCAATACGTTGTGCAAAATCACCAGAGGCTAGTTTGTGTACCGCTTTAGACAGTCGGGTAATAGGTTTAACAAAAAAGGTAGACAGTAATAATGCAAGTAATATCGAAACAAAAATAGCAATACTTAAACCGATATAAAGTTGATTTTTAGCACCATAAAAAACTTCCTCTTTGGTGGTTTTAATTAGCTCTCTACTCATAGGACGGCCAAGATAACCAATTATTTTACCTTTTGATTTAATTTCAATAATACGGTAATTATTGTCAGGTTCCGTGACTCCGCGTATTAACTGGTGATCAACATCGTATATCCAAAGGTGAACAGGTTTTCCATTTGCTAGCTTATGACTTGCAGGAGGTCTTCGATTTTTTAGGGGTGTACCGGCCTTCCCTTTTGGTCGATTATTAAAAAATTCAGCCGCTGATTGCCTCGGCGCACCCTCAAAACGCTCTTGCGGTGATTGAGCAGCAGCGCCAGGAAACATAAGCTGAACAATTAACAAATCATCCGTGACCACCTTGTCCCACCCACCGTGGTATTCATAATTTAGTGTCAGCATTCGAGCTTGGTCCGTCATTAAGCGTAAATGCATGGTTTGGGCTAATCGAAATGCACCATCACGTAATGAAATGGTATGACTATAAAGAATAATGGCCAATAACACCGCGTTTAAAGCTAAAAAAGCTAATATCAGTTTGTTTCGAATGTTCAATGTCATTATATAAAACACATCAAGATTATAAAAAAATTATTATAGTATTTTTTAGGCCCATTTAGAAATAATGTCGTTTATCTTCACAGTTTCCTCACATTCCCCTCACATTTTTGGTAAGTAAATTTGTTAAACTGTGCCATATATAGATTTAGATAAAGGAAAGTTCATGCGTCAGAACAGCCAAGATGTAATACATCAAAATGCATTAAAAATCGCACTGGTAACCATTGTATTTGTGGTTCCGTTTGTGATTAATTTTGCTTTAAGCAAGCAATGGTTTTTGAGTGGTTGTTTATTATTAATTGTGATGATGTTTTGTTTTCATGCTTGGAGCATTATAGTAAAACGACGTTATTATTTTTTAGTGACCTTGCTTGGTTTAACACCAGGAGTGATTATTTATTTAAGTTATGCACTGCAATATCAAGGGTTTTCATGTGTATTGTGGTTTTACCCTGTTATTTTTCTATTCTATTATATTTTACCAGAACGTTTTGCGTGGCTTGCAAATATGTTGTTGTTAATTGTGTTATTACCTCAGGCATATTATCTAATTGAAGCCGATATTTTTTTAAGGGTGTTTTGCACTTTACTTTTATTTAGTGGGACTATTATTATTTTTGTAAGAATCGTCAAAAAACAACAAAATGAGTTATACCGTTTATCGGTACTCGACCCATTAACGGGTTTATATAATAGAGTGTTATTAAATCAACGATTAGAAAGCAGTATTACACACAGCAGGACTCACAATAATGACTTGATATTATTAAGCATTGATATCGACCATTTTAAACGTTTAAATTCAACATTTGGCCATTTAAGAGGTGATGCTATATTAAGAGACATGGGGGTTATGCTCAAAAAAAACATAACAATAGAAGGACAGGCTTTTAGAATAGGTGGCGATGAATTTCTGATTTTATTGGAGCGCCATAACAAACAGGAAGCCAATGATTTAGCCGAATTAATACGTTGTGCTTTTATTAAACAAGCCAGCAGTTATGAGTATCAAGTAACCATTAGTATTGGGATTGCCTGCTTAGAAGAAAATGAAAATGCTAAAATCTTAATGCACCGAAGTGATAAAAACCTATATAAAGCCAAACATTCTGGGCGTAATCAAGTTGTGACTTTTTAAGTACACTTTCAGTTTAATAACCATATCCGTATAAAAAATTAAAGCCGATATCGTGCAAAAAACACGATATGAATATCAAACGAAGGTTTGCACATTTCTGAGTGCATTACATTCTGTTCTGCTGTGTGTGTGTGTGTAATGAAGGGCGAGGTTTAATTCGACAGAGCGTTAATTTATGAGGGGATTAACAACTAAATGCTGATATTATTGAAGTTGTATTCTTGAGCAGTGTTGGTTAGTTGATTGATTGATCGTTTCATTCAAACATAACAACTATTACAAATAGCTATATTTTCAAATAGTGTTGTTAAATTGTGAAACAAATAAAATGCTCTACGCTCAATAAATATAGAACTGAATTATTGAGTGCTTTATGCAAACCAAAGAATACCAAAAACTAAAAAGCAATCTTGCCAAGCTCAATACCGCACAATGTGAACAAATCAAAAAACACCTATCAAATCATCCATTTACCCCTAACCCTGTTCTTAAAAATCTAGAACTTGAGTTAGATCAGAATCCGCAATGCCCCAAATGTGAATCCAATAAAATAATACGATTTGGTCAAGCGCATGGTCGCCAACGTTATCGTTGTAAGCTTTGTACACGAACCTTTATGTGTACCAACGCAACGCAATTTTTTCGATTACACAATCATGATAAATGGCTTGGTTATATTGAAAATATGGTACAAGGCAAAACGTTAAGAGACTGCGCAACTTTGGGTAAAATGGCAATTAGCACCTCGTTCAACTGGCGCCATAAATTTTTAAATACTGCCCAAGACGACCTACCTACAAGCCTTGAAGGCATTATTGAAGCGGACGAAACTTATTTTAGATTTTCACAAAAAGGCGAACGAAACATTAGAAGGGACGCAAGAAAACGTGGCACAAAAGCATCAAACAAAGGATTAAATAAAAAGGATTGGACACCAGTTTTGGTGGCTATGGATCGTTCGCATCACGAAATGGATTTTATTTTAAAATCGGTGACAAGTGACAACATTGATAAAGTATTAGGACCAAGATTATCGACTCAATGTGTATTATGTACCGATGGGCAGCCAGCCTACAATCAGCTTTGTGAGCAGCATCATATATTACATAAAGTCAGTCACAATCATCAAACTATTGATGGTGTGTTTCATATTCAAAATGTAAATGCGTATCACAGCCGTTTAAAAAATTGGATGAAGCGATTTCATGGTGTGGCAACAAAATATCTTGCTCATTATTTAGGTTGGTTCAGAGCATTAGAGGCTCAAAAACATGAAAAAGTGAATACTTTCAAGCTGTTAGCACTGCAGCAACACTGTTTCAAAACATAGCCAATACAAAAACACTTAATATAAGCATAAAATTTAATGTTTTTAGCAAATATCACTTTGAATTTTAAATTAGACACAAACTTGGTTTCGACCCATAAACTTAGCACGATACAAATTTTGGTCACTGCGAATCATCCAGCTATTTGCATCTTCATCAGGTTTTAAACAAGCCACACCAATGCTAATTGATACAGGGTAATCATTAATTTCAGAGATTACCTTAAATTCATAACGAACTTCTTCTGCAAGATAACAAGAGGTTTTCATATCGGTTGCGTATAATAAAATTAAAAATTCATCGCCACCTATTCTAAATATTTTATCTGTTTTTCTGAATCTTTTTTGTAAAATTTCACCTATATTTTTGAGCACATCATCGCCTTCACCGTGACCATAGATATCATTTAGTTGTTTAAAATTATCGATATCAATGCTAATTAATGTCATTGGTTTTTGCTTTGACACACTTTTAATAATGGCTTGTTCTAAACTTTTCGCTAATGAAACACGATTAAACACTTGTGTTAATGGATCCGTAATAATTTGTTGTCGTAATTGTTTTTGCTGATTATTAATCATCCTTACAAACACCATCGTAATACAGCTGACCATTATCAAAGTCGCGACCACTCTTACATACAACGATATTTCCAGCACGGTATACGCCACTGGAAAAATGACGGCCAACAAAATAATATTAGCCAGCCATGAAAAACGTTCAGGTAAAATAAAATAAAAGGAAATTAATGCAGGGTAACACCATAACACTCCAATTATTCCTTGACTGCGTACAGAAAAACTCAAAAAACAAATCATCGCAGGAATCAAACCTAACAGAGTCACTAAAAAATAATAACGTGCTTTAAGCGCAATATTCCAAGCATTAAAACTAAAAATTAGAATAATAGAAAAAGAGCCGAAACCTAGAATTAGATTCCCTTGAATTAAGTGGTTAATTGAAAACGGAACCATTAATACAATTGCAAGTAATGCGATGTATAAAGAAAATTTATGCAACATACTTAAAGATGCTAGTCGTGTCTTTAAATCAGATTGTTCAGCAGTTTGTTTTTTATTGTTACACCCGATTTGTTTTAAACATTCAATATTCATAATTTATAACCACTAAATTTAAAATTTCTCTGATAAAGGGACTGACAATATAATTTCAGCTGATATTTCTTCATCCAACAACATCAACTGTTGATGATCATTACTATTTAACGACACTTTAATGTTGTACTGCCCTTTACTGAAATTACTCAAGTAGAACCATTGACCGTACAATCTTGTTGCTTTTACTCCATTAATATATAAATGAGCATGACCTTGATTGTGTCGATTAGCCTGATTGATATTCTCTGGGGTAAAGGTGAAATTCTGTGTTTGAATGTGTAAATTCCAACCTGCCATTTCATCTTTTTTTAATACTAATTGCACACTAGGTATATTAAGCAAGTGCCCAACATCTAATGGCTGATGTTGATGTATCTGTTTACTTATTGCATTGTTAGACACAAAGAATAAGACAAACATCAAACAGATTATTATTTTCATTTTTAGTAGCCCTTAATTATCAAGAATTCAACTGTGCTGGAGGTGGATTATCACCTCCTTGTTGCTGTCCACCTTGTGATCCATCACCTTGCTGTGGTCCCCCGCCTTGTGATCCACTACCTTGTTGTCCATCTTGTTGTGGTTTTTCGCCCTGTTGTTCTCCATTTTGTTGCTCTGCACCTTGTTGATCTCCACCTTGCCCACCCATCATTACACCACCACATTGGCTAATTGAGTCGGTATCAGGAAGCACTCCTTTAAACTTTGGACCAATCATATAAGGGAATTTAGGTTCTAAATTAGTCTCTAAGGTAATATGATAATGATAATTAAAGTCACCGTGTTGATGCCCATTAAATTCATCTAAATATTGTTCACCGTGTGTTTGGCAACTGGTATCAAAACCATAGTCTTCAAAAAACTCACCATCATTGGCAATAAAAGTATTACCTGACAAACTGCTGTAACTTTCTCCAATATCAGGGCCTTGTAACTCACTTGATAATTCACTTCCCACCCCCGCAGCAATGTCGTATTTATCATTTAACAAACAACTACGTTTACCGTCTGCGCCACAACCATTTGTTGAATTCACAGTATAATCGCGTGCCACCCAGCAACTTTGTGCTAATACATTTGTATCGTGATACGGTCCATAAATTGGATAACCATCTGCAGCAAAACCAAATACGTCAGAATGACCTTGATTGTTATCTGCTACTGCACTGCTTAAACATGATGAATTAAAGTGATGATGATAATCACCATTGGCTGCATGTCCCCCACATAAATCAACATCATAAGCTTCAGCATTAGGCGCTAACGTTTGAAATGCTCCACCTTGTGGATCTGCACTCCAATTACCATTATTATTTTTAAGGGACATACCATCACCCCAACCATAAATGGATGTGCCATTTACCGCATAACCTAATGCACCTAACCCTGTCTCACATTGTTGAGTATTAACTTCAGGAATTAAGGGGATATTGCTGTTTTTATTTACATTTTCAGGACAACCAGGTCCTGGTGGCCAGTACCCCAAACCATTTCCAGAATCACAGCCATCAGGTGACGTATTTTGATAATTAAGGTCGGCACCAAATTTAATCTCATCTCCTTCATTCACATTGGTCCCACTTCCTACACGAAAATCAGAGTTGGCATTGGGTCGATTATTTAACCAATCAAGCTGAGTTTGTGAAATATTAAAGGAATAATTAGGAATACCCGTTGCTTGTAGGCGTAAAAAACGTCCATCATCCGATAACGCAGATTGAACATTCACCAACGCCAATTGCTGGGCATAGGAGTCAGTTCCCCCATTTTTAATATAAGTTGAACGCTCACTATTATTAATGAGCCAACTGCTTAATAATTCAGGGTAAGTAACTTCAGATTCAACTTCTGTCTGCGTCTCAACCTCAACCTCAACCTCAGTCCCAACTTCTGTCTCTGTCTCAACTTCTAGCGCAGTATCCGTTTCAGTTTCAGTTTCAGTTTCAGTTTCAGTTTCAGTTTCAGTTTCATCAACAATTGACTGTTCATCTTCCTTATCATCAACAATTAACGACTCCTCACATGCGCTTAAGGATAATAGTGCCGTATATAAACTTAATACCACCAATGGATGTAGATTCATGTTTCACCTTTTAACAATAAATTATTTTTAATTTTGTTTATTAAAGCATATTGTTAATCAGCAATTGTGCTGAAAATGTGAAGATTCATTTGTGAGAAAATATTTGTGAACGGTTATCAATTTTCGTTTGCAGCAGTTAGTTCATTACGAAGGGAATTCGCATTTTTAACTACAAATATGCGAATACAAAATACAGAAAGATGACAGGAAAACATGACGCCTTTGTTTGTAGAAGGCAAAAGGACAGCGCCCTTTTGCCAGTTTTAAACATAACCATTAATTAAAACAGGTTGTTAATTAAACTTACATAGGTGGCCCACCACCGCCACCCATTTGTACCCCACCACATGCACTGGCGGCTTTTTCTGCTGGTAACTCTCCTTTAAATTTAGGACCAATCATATATGGAAATTGTGGTTCACCTATTTCATCAATGCTGATGTGATAGTGATAACCTAAAGCATCATGGTCGTGTCCGTTAAAAACATCTAAGTATTCATCACCCTGAGCTTGGCAAGTTGTGTCAAATCCATAGTCTTCAAAAAAGGCACCGTTACCTGCAACAAAAGTATTTCCCGACGCACTTTCATAATTTGTACCTATATCAGGCCCTCGTTCACCCATTGATAAATTGGCTGCAACACCCGCTGCAATATCGTATTTATCATTTAATAAACACACTCGTTTACCGTTAATACCACAACCTGTTATTGAAGCAACACTATAGTCTCGTGCCACCCAACAGCTTTGTGCTCGAATATTAGTATCGTGATATGGACCATAAATAGGAAAACCATCCGCTGCAAAACCATAAATTTCAGAATGTCCTGTTTGATTCTCCTGGCTCACCTCTTCTAAACAAGCTGAATTAAAATGATGATGATAATCACCGTTAGCAGCATGTCCACCACATAAATCAACATCGTACACTTCGGCATTAGGCGCTAATGTTTGAAACGCACCACCTTGTGGATCGGCAGACCAGTTACCATGATTATTTTTTAACGACATACCATCCCCCCATCCATAAATAGACGTACCATTAATGGCGGTTCCTAATGAACCTAAACCTGTTTCACACATAGTTCCTGTATTCACAACTGGCTGAATTGGGAAATTAACATCTTTATTAATGTTTTCAGGACAACCTGGTCCTGGTGGCCAATAACCTAAACCGTTTCCTACAGCACAACCATCAGGCGAAGTATTTTGATAATTAACGTCTCCACCAAAATTAATTACATCACCGGCAATAACATTAGTTCCACTGCCGCTTCTAAAATCAGTTGTTGCATTAGGTCTTGAGTTCAACCAATCAACTTGTGCTTGAGTTAAAGTGATTTGATAATCTGGAATACCTGTGGCTTTTACATTCACATAATCCAGCTCATCAAATAACGCAGTTTGTACATTAACCAATGATAATTGATTAGCGTCAGCCGCATTACCACCATTTAAAATGGCAGTAGATTGTATGGCATTATTGATAATCCAAATATTTTCTAATTCCGGATAGGCAAAACTGATACCGGTTTCAACGATTTCAATAATAATGCTGACTGTATCCACCCATTCGTTTTCGTCTTCATCGGTTACTGTTAATTGAAAAATTAAAACCATTTGCCCGGTTAATACTTCTGGTGCATCAAAGGTAATTTCAGAAAAATACAGACTACTTAAACTCACCGCATCACCTTGAATTTGTTGCCAAGTATAAGCCTCAGTATTTGCCCCACCTGTGCCTGTCAAAGTAACCTGCGCTAAAGAATCCACTGTTTGGTCAACCCCTGCGTTTATGGTTGGATTAACAGTGATATTCAACTGGTCTTGTTTAGTAGACCCTAAATTATCAGTTACTGTTAAGCTGAATATTAATACCTCGGGTGTATCTAAAACCATGCTTGTAAAACTGGCATTTAATGTAGTCTCATTTTGTAAAACTACATTAGTACCTTGTATTTGTCGCCACAACACAGTTGAAATCGTGCCATCAATATCTGTTGCTGTCCCAGATAACATCACCACAGTTTGTTCATCCACTATTTGATCGTCACCTGCATTTGCATTTGGAATTGCATTATCTTGGAATACTGGATTAACCGTTACATTTATACTTACCGATGTACTACCACCTTCGTTATCGGTTACGCTTAATCGAAAGCTAAGTAATTCGCTGCTATTTAATGACGGGCTTGTAAAACTAACACTCACAGTATTTTTATTAGTTAATAACACGTCTGTTCCTAGTGTTTGTTCCCATAGATAAGTATCTATTGAACCATCCAAATCAACCACTAAAGCAGACAAAGTAACTTCAGTTTGTTCATTGACAATCAAATCATTACCTAAAATAACACCCGGAGCTAAATTAACTGGGTTCACTAAAACATTTAAGCTATCTGTTGAAGTTAAACCTTTATTATCGGTCACAGTTAATTCAAAGATTAAAGTCTCTACACTGGTCAGCATGGGTGTCGTAAAAGTAGCGGAGTCTGTATTTGTATTTTTTAATAGAACAGTTGTACCTTGAATTTGCTTCCATTTATAAGTTACTATCGATCCATCACTGTCACCAGCTGAACTTAAAAGAGTAACACCCGTTTGTTCATCAACAGTTAAATCAATACCCACATCCACACTAGGTGCGGCATTAACTGGATTCACTAAAACCTCTAAACTGTCCTTTGCGGTTAAACCTTCATTATCGGTCACTGTTAAT
>JALJPK010000110.1 GCA_022968985.1 Pseudomonadales bacterium
GGGGATTATCTTTAAGTTTGAAGAAAAAGGTGGATATAGTCATATTATTTATGACATTAAAAATAAAGATGAAGAAAAATATGCATGTATAGTTCACCCTCTTCAGATACGCAAGGATGATAATATACAGGAAGGTGAGAAAGTAGTTTTTCTACACGAATTGGCCAATAATAATGGCGATCCAAGTGTGGCGATTATTCAGAAAAAAGAAGGCGGGTACTTATACGCTACTTCTGATTTAGCCGCGCTGCGTTACAGAAACGACGTATTAAAAGCTGATCGTTGTTTGTACTTTATTGATGCAAGACAGTCATTACACATGCAACAAGTTTTCACTATAGCTAAAAAAGCAAACTTTGTAAAAGAAGACATGTCGTTAGAGCATCACGCATTTGGCACCATGTTAGGTAAAGATGGCAAACCATTTAAATCACGTGATGGCGGCACAATTAAATTAGCCTCATTGTTAAAAGAATCAGTATTACGTGCAAAAGAAATCGTACGTGAAAAAAATCCTGATTTCAGCGATGAAGAATTAACCTCTGTTGCCAGCAAAGTAGGTATTGGCGCGGTTAAATACGCCGATTTATCCAAGACTCGCACCAACGATTACATTTTTGATTGGGACAACATGCTGAGCTTTGAAGGTAATACAGGGCCATATATGCAATACGCATACGCTCGTATTTGCAGCATATTCAGACGTGCAGAACTAGACATCAATACATTTAGACATGACATTGAATTAACCCATGACGCTGAATTAGCTTTAGCGTTTAAAACATTACAAATCAGTGAAATTATTGAGCAAGTAGCAAGTGAGGCGTACCCGCATTTATTGTGTAACTACTTATACGATTTAGCGAGTTTGTTTATGACGTTCTACGAAGCTTGTCCGATGTTAAAAGACGGTGTGAGCGAACAACAAAAACTAAGTCGTTTACAGCTGAGTCAATGTACGGCTCAAACATTAAAACTAGGCCTAGATTTATTGGGTATGGATGTTATGCAAAAAATGTAAATATTGATATTGTAGGTCGCGGCTTGCCGCGTCAAACTATAATATTTTTAAAGAATGTAAGTTTGACGTAGCGAGCTACGACATACGTTTTATGTATCTAATTCATTTAACTGCTTCACACCATATACAATTCTAAAAATAGTTGTCTGCCAGCAAATCAAACAAAACACAGCAGCAAACCAATTAAAATAGATAGGCCAAATACAACAGAGCATAAAAAACAAAATTGTTTCTGTACCCTCGGCAATTCCCGTTAAATAATAAATACTCTTATTTGGATAATTTTGTTTTTTAATATTGTTTTTTTGCGCAAATATACTAAACGCTAAAAAACTGGTTCCTGTACCCACAAAACTGAACATCAAACATACTGCCCAGAATGTAAATTGCGGATTTGAAAAAGCAAAAGCAAATACAACGGCTTGATAAAAAATAAAATCCAATACAATATCTAAAAAGGCACCAGCCTGAGTAGGTTTGGTTTTTCGTGCAACTTCACCGTCCAACCCATCAAATATTCGGTTTACAACAATACAAATTAAACCCATTAAATAAAATTGATTCACAATAAACCCAACACTGAGTATACCAATCACAAATCCAATCACTGTAATTTGATTGGCGCGAATTTTATATTTTACACACAAATTAACTAATGGTTTTAAAACAACATGCGTAACAGGTAATAAATATTTATCGAGCACTGAATTCACCTTTAACTAAATCATAAAACGCAGATTGATGACAATCATTAAGATCATGGGTCACCATTAATACAGGGATGTTTTTTTCTAATAACAAATCAAACAACCAAGGTCTGAATTTTTGTTTTAAAGATTGATCCAATTTAGCAAATGGTTCATCTAACAATACAATTTCAGGCTGACACAATACAGCTCGTAATGCACTGATTCTTGATTTTTGACCACCTGACAGCGACTGCACTTTGGAATCTTTAAATTCGTACATGTCTGTTTTTATTAAATAACGATTAATCAAATCCAACTTTTCTATTTTTTTCATTTTTTCAGGACAAGCAAATAATAAGTTTTGCATAACATTCATATGTGGAAATAACAGATCGTCTTGCATCATCATACCTATATGACGTTGTGCGGTACTACGCTGCATAATTGACTCACCATTTATCTCAATATCCCCTTGATATGAAAACTCTTCGTTAAGCCCGCCTAACACAGCCATAAACAAACTGGATTTACCACAACCCGACGGCCCCATAATGCTGACTATTTCATTGCTGATTGTCATTGAAATTGGTTCAAAAATAGCAACTTCGTTAATAAATAGTTGAAACTCTTTGAATTCAAGCATCCCTTGTTTTCCTACTGGCCACTATAAAAATGATTAGAGGTAATAATATTTGGCACAATGCAAAAATAGCAATACGCCTGTAATCTGATCCCGATGCCATATTAACCATTTGAGTGGTGATAGTTTCAATACGCCCTTCCCCCATATATAAAGTGGGTAAATACTGCACAACACTCACAGAAAAACCTAATGCAAACGCCGTATAAATTGAACCTTTTAACATCGGTAATTTTATAAAAAATAACGTTTTAAAGTAACCTCGATTTAATGCATAACTTTGTAATGTATAACGTTTATCAAATTTTTCAAAAACAGATTTTAAACTGATGTATAAATAAGGCATCACAAATAAACTATGCGCCCAAATAATCGCCACCCAGTCATAATGAAAATCAAACCATAATAAAAACACATTAAAACCAAACAAAAAACTGACTTGTGGTAATAACAAAGGCAAGTACATTAAGGTTTTTGGTAAATATTTACGATTAGTTTTTTTACTGTTTACAAATTCTAAAGCACCTACCATTAATACTAACCCCAACACGGTGCTGATCATTGCAAATATAAAAGCATTTTTAAGGCCTAGCAATAATGCCTCTTGGCTTTTTTGCCAAAATTTCAAACTAAACGAATTAGGTAAAATATCAGTAAAACCCCAGCGAAAAGTCACACTCCACAGAATCAATACCACAATAACCAATATTGACAACAACAGAATAAAATAAATAATTTTACCTAATTGAGCAAAAACAGACTCAAACATTATGCTGCGTTTAGAAGCGCTGCTTTTAAGCAAAATCAATTTTATACAACATTGTTCTAAAACATAAAATAATACAATAAAACTAACAACCAATAATAATAAAAATATCGCCCCACTTGCTGCTTGTAATCTTAAGGTGAAATCCGAATTCGAAATCCATTGATGAATCAACACCCCCAAAGTAGGTGGGGCATTAGGCCCAATAATTTGTGCAACATCCACAACGGTTAAGCTAAAAGCTAAAACTGCGTAAATAGGTAAACGGATATTTTTTAATAACTGTGGAAGCATAATATATACAAACGATGCAAAATCAGAATAACCTAAAGATTGTGTTATTAGTCTATTTGATTTAACTGGGATATTAGGTAACTGTGTCATCATCATTAAAATTAAAAATGGCGTTTCTTTTAATATTAATACCAGCGTTAAACTCAGTGCATAACTGTCATTAACTGTGACAATATTAGGCGGAATCACCCAACCTACAAATTGACCGATTATTTTTAATAACCAACCTGATGGCGACAACAATAAAATAAAGGCAATAGCAAAAGCTGCATGAGGGATGGCAAGCATAGGAGTTAATATTTTATTTAAAAAACGGCTTGGTTTAAAATAGACGTATCGATAAAATATAATAAAACTGAATAAAATTGAAAAGCTTGTTGATAAAAAACCAGTACTAACCGTTAATTTAAAAGCACTAAAAAAACTAGGGTGTTGCAATAAATCAAACCAAGCATTAAAAGAGAATGTATTAAAATTTAACGCAGGAAAATAAGAAAAGGCAGGTAATACAGTAGCCAATAATCCAAACACAATTGGAATTAGAAATAAGGCATAAATTGAAAATATAAAAAGTACCAAACTTTTAGGTTCGGTACTTTTTTGTGCAACTTGATTAGTTTGAATAACGCTTAATCCATTCTTGCTCTAATGCTTCAACCCAACTGGAATGAGGCTCTAACAATACATTAGCTAAATCTTGAGTTTTCAATAATTGTTGTGACTCAACACGTGACTCAAATAAAGATTGTTCATTTTTAGTTAGTTTTGTCATATTTAATACAGTTGGATCACCCCAAACATTAATGTCTTGTTTTCTAGCTTGCGCTAAAGGCGACATTAAAAAGTCAGCAAATACTTTAGCACCTGCCACTGCATTTGAATTATATGGAATAGCAACAAAATGCGTATTACCTATACTGCCTTTTTTATGCACATAAGATCGAGTACTTTGTGCTAACTCACCATTAATCACAGCGTTTGCTGCATCATTTGGATTAAAGCTAATACCAATAAATATTTCCTGATTATTCACCAGCTGTTTCATATGAGATGAGTCATTAGCAAACTGATTACCTTCATGCCATAAATTTGGGTGTAATTGATCCAAGAACATCCAAAGGTTTTTAGTTTGTTTTAAAAATTTAGATTCATCAACAGGTTGTGTCAAAACAGATGGCTCGTCTATTAATTCGATCAAAGCTTGTTTAACAAAAGTAGTACCATGAAAATTAGGTAACGCAGGGTACGTTAAACGCCCTTGATTATTTTTTGCTACTTCTAAGAACTCTTGCATTGAACTCGGCGCTACTTTTAATAAATCACTGTCATAATAAAATACTAACTGAGCCATTCCCCAGGGTGCTTCTTGATTATTCACATCGACTGTAAAATCAGAAGTAGTTGTGGTTTTGTTTTCTACATCGACGTATTGATAATTGGGTAAAAGTTGTGTCCAAGGCTCTAAAAGTAAACCGTTGTTTTTCATGGCTTTAAAGTTTTCTCCATTAATCCAGACTAAATCAACACTGCCTTTTTTAGCGCCTGCTGTTTTTTCAGCTAATACTCGGCTGACTACGTCACCTGCACCGGTTTTCACATGCACCACTGTAACACCATGTCGTTCATTTACTTTTTGTGCAGCCCAGGAAATATAATCATTAATGGTATCGCTTCCACCCCAAGCATTAAAATAAACAGTTTGGCCTTTTGCTTCTTCTAATGTTTTATTCCAAGCCATTTCATTTGATTGTGATTTTGTCTGTGCATGTGCCAGCACAACCAAAACCAATGAAAAAACGGCTAACACTAATTGTTTAAAATTCACTTGTTACTCTCTTATTGTTATTTAATTGAAAAGTCGAACATCCATTTTACAATGGACAATATAAATTGTGTTTTTGGATTTTGTGTCTGTTTGAGTTTCCACTTACCCGCAATCGCTTTATTTATTTCGTTATAACTGGGGTAAATATGTGGCATGGCCAACATTGTATTTAAGCCTTGTTTTTGCTTCATCAACCAAACCCATTGTGGCATTAGCTCACTTGCTTGATCACCTACAATCACCACACCCAATACTTTGTCAGTGCCTTTTTCACTCCATAGTTTAATCAAACCATTTTGTTGTTGATTACAAACCATTTTGTCATTTTCATTAATTGGTAACACAGTACAGTCAAATTTAATGTTTCTCTCGATGATTTGTTTTTCACTTAACCCAATTTTTGCTAATTGCGGCTGAGTAAATATAGCAAAAGGTATATTGTTATTATTTTGCTTAAACCGCTTAAAACTACCAAACAAACTATTAATAGTTGAATACCAAGCTGCATGTGCCGCAGTATGCGTATATTGTAAACCGCCGGTAATATCACCCACTGCGTAAATGCTTTTTTGTGAGGTTTGATTATAATCATTGACAGTTATGTAGTTTTGTCCGTCTGTCTGTATATTTGTATTGTCTAACCCTAAATTTTGGCTATTACCTGTTTTACCTGCTGCCATTAAAACTGTATCAAACTCTAGTATATGCTCAATATCATTTGCTTTAAATGTAATTAAATTATTATTGGCTTGTATGTTTTTACATTGTTTATAAATTTTAACTCCTTCATCCACAAGAGTTTGATCAATCACTGTTGATGCGTCTTTATCTTCTTTGCATAAAATACGCGATGATCTTGCCAAAATACTAACTTTGCTACCTAATCGATTAAACGCTTGCCCTAATTCACAAGCAATAGAACCACTACCAATAATCAGCATTTTTTTAGGAAGGGTTTCTATTTTCCAAATATTTTCACTTGTATAAATATACTTAGAATCCAGCCCTTTTATTTCAACAATTCGAGGTCTAGCGCCCGTTGCAATTATGATCTTTTTACAGGTTATTATTTGCTCGCCTTTTTCACCACCTTCGCCATCAACATCAACTACTTTAACGCTATTAGGTGACATAATAATGGCTCGGCCTTTTATTACGTTCACCCCCAATGAACGATAACGTTCGACCGAATCTTTAGGATGAATTTGTGCGATAGCCTGCTTAACTTTATTCATCACCTGTTTAAAATCAACATCTATATCAGGGGGTTGTTTAACAATACCTTGATTGTATACATCAATACTTTCTTTAACCTGCTGTGCAATATGAATTAATGTTTTACTGGGCACACAGCCATAATTTAGACAATCTCCACCCATAAAACTCGCTTCAATTAACGTCACATTCGATTTAACAGCACTTGCGATGTAAGCACTTACCAATCCACCAGCACCCGCACCTATCACAACCAAGTTTTGTTGATACTTCATAAAATCCTACTTTTAAAAAATGTGATGGATCTAAGTTGCTATAGAGTAATTCAGATATGTTTTGTTACACGTTTCTTATGATTATTAACATAATGATAAATTGTACTTAAACAATAAAGTTAGCGCTCACTTTTTACAGTAGTTAATTATGTAATTAACATTATAATTTTGTCATTATATAGTCGTCAAAATATTGATTTAAATTGTGTTAATTGACTAATTTATCATCTATGAAATTAGTATGTTACAAATAAATACGAATAGTAAAAAAATGTAAGGAAATCTTACAATTGAACTTGCAACTTGCCTAATTCCCTCTAGGTTTAATAAATAGACATCATATTTTATTTTAGAGGATCATCAATGCAAATTTCGCAGTTTTTAAACGAAACTAATAAGGACAGTCTGCAAAATTACGAGCACCTATCATTAGTGGATATTATTGATTTATTAGATGAAGAGTTTTCAGATTACCCAGCATATTGCGATATTAAAGGACATAATGTTTATTATAATGAAGTGGTTCGTGACGCCCGTTTTTTTGCTAAATACCTAATGTGTGTGGGTTTAAATATAGGTGACAAAGTGGTTTTACGCATGACCAATCGCGTGGAATATGCAGTGGCATGTTATGGCATAATATTAGCCGGTGGTGTAGTAGTTAACATCAACCCTATGTTGCACCCAAAACAATACCAATGGTATTTAAAACAAGCACAAGCATCATTTATTGTGACTGAAACCAATAACGCAGTGCGTCTATTATCACCAGAAGAATTAAATATATCATTTCATAGCGCAGTGGCACGAGGTGAAAAACTCAATACTAAATTACCTGCATTATCACCCCATCATTTAGCAGTTATGCAATTTACAAGTTCATCCAGCCCTGCTTGTAAACCCGTGTTATTAACCCATCAAAATATATTAGCCAACGCTATGCAGATGCGTGGGTTATTAGGTAATCAAATTCAAACATCACGTGAGACATGGTTGTGCCCATTACCGTTATATCATCACTTTAATTTTATGTGTGTAATGTGGACAATTCCATTAACAGGTGGCAAAACATTATTAGCTTCACCAAGAGATGGTGAAGGGTTTTGGTTATGTTTGGAAGAAGAATTAATTACTGCCATCATTGGCATAGAACCATTTTTTGCAATGATGTTACATCACCCCGACATTAAAAATTTATATTGGGACCGATTAAAGTTTTGTATTAGCGGTTCAATGAAACTTAGTAAACAAACCCATCAAAAGTGGATAGATATTACTGGTAGCCCCATTATTGAGTTTTATTCAATTACTGAAGCATCTGCGGTTGTCGGCGCTTATACACAAGACAATGAATTTAATGTGTTAACACTTGCCGAACAAACAGAATTTCATGTTTTAGATCGAAAAGGTTATGACGTAAATGTGGGTGAAATAGGTCAGCTTTGTATTAAAGGTCCACAAGTAATGCATGGTTATGCCACCACACGACATGAATATCCTTTTAATAGTACGGGGTTTTTCAAAACAGGTGATTTAGTTAGAAAACATCCTAATAATAAAATCGAATTTATACGCAAACAAGCCAATAGTGTATTTATTCAAGGTAGAGAATACTTTCCAGAAGAAATTGCAAAATTGGTTAAGCGATTACCTGGCATTGATCATGTACAGGTTAAACCACAGTCTCATCATCAAAGTATCGATTTAGTCATCGCAACCAAAAATGAAAAAATGGATAAAAACACAATTTTACAATGGTTAGAAAAAAACAAATCGCTGGAACATGACTACATTGGGGATGTAAAAATAATCAGTAACCTAGAACCCAACAAACCAAACAATCCGGATAATTCCAATCGAATTTAATGAATATAAACAAACAAAATCCTGATTTTACATCAGGATTTTTTTTAACTATTTATAAATAACATTATAACTAATTGATTTAGTATTTTGTGTTTAATGATGTGCATCTGTGTTGTGGTTTGGTGTGATATTCAGTTCTTTGTTGTTGTTTGGTTTGGTGTGATATGTAATACAGTATTGTGATCTGGCTTGGATTGGTCTGGTGTGGTGTGGTGTGGTGTGGTATGCATCTCTGTGTTGTGATTGACTTAGTGTGAAGTGAAAAATTACAAGTAATAAAAGTTAGTTGAAGTATATTGAGAGGAAGTAACAATTCTGCTCAAGAGAATTTTTTTGATGGGTCGAGTTTGTACTTTTAAAGTGAAACTATCTTCTTATATTCCTCTAAATAATTCATTCTAGTTTGTGTTGTTTAACTAGAATCTAGATAAAACGAAGATACCCAAATACTATAATCCACCACCATTACAATTTAAAAAAATTAAGTCTTAACTAAATATTTTTTCTAACATACGCTCAACATCAATAATCTTAAACGGTTTTGATAATGATAAACTAAACCCTAAAGAATGATACTTTTCGTCATCGTTATACACATTTGCACTAATCGCGATACAAACACCTACTAATTTTGGATACCTATCTTTGATATGTTTCATTAACTCCTCTCCATCCATAACTGGCATTTGAATATCAATAAATATCACATCCGGTACAAAATCATCCAACATCGTTAACGCCTCTAAACCATCACAGGCCTCAACAGAATCAATATTCATATGCTGTAAAACACTTACTAATATTGCTCGATTAAACTTCACATCATCCACCACAAGTGCTTTTAATCCTTTATTCTTAAATTTACCTGGTGTTAATTTAAGTGATGGTTTGACCTTGTTTTTTAAGGCATTAAACTCCAACTCTTTAGCTGGAATACACACTTCAAATTCAGTACCATTGTCAGTTGAATTCACTAATACAATATCGCCATCTAACAACTCAACCAATTTTTTAACAATCGCTAATCCCAACCCTGTCCCACCATATTCTAGTCCAGCATTTGATTGAAAAAAAGGCGTAAACAATTCAGATTGGTGTGACTTATTAATACCCACACCCGTATCTTTTAATTCTATTTTTAATATATTTTTATTAACACTAGCAAACAAAGAAATAAATCCAGCATTTGTAAACTTAATTGAATTACCCAACAAATTAATTATTATTTGTTTTATCTTTGCGCCATCGGTATATAAAATTAAATTATCAGGAATATCACATTCAAAATGCCATTGTAATCCTTCCATTTTACAACGTAATTTAAATAAACCATTTATCTCTTCAAATAAAGCGGCTAAACACACATCTTCTTTATTAAGCAACATCGCACCGGATTCAATTTTAGAAATATCCAACACATCATTTAATAATGACAACAAATGATTACCCGATGACTCTATGGCACTTAATGTATCTTTCTGTCTTTGTGGAATATTTTCATCTAATGCTAATAATTGTGTATAACCCAAAATGCCATTCATGGGTGTTCTTATTTCATGGGACATAGTGGTTAAAAATGTTGTTTTTGCTTTTCCGGCTAACTCAATTTCTTGGGTATATTGATTAATTTGTTCATGAGTTAAATTCAAGGCATCAACAATTTCAGTAAACTCATTTTTTTGTTCATAAATCACTTTACTGACACTTAATTTTCCATCACTATTTTTGTGGATACTATTAACTATTAATTCTTTAACTTTTTTAAATGGTCGAAATAACATATCTAAAAAGAACAACATAGATAAAATAAATATACCTATAATTACACCACCACTTGTAACTAGTCGTTTAGCCGATTGATCAATTTCATAATATAATTCATTTTCAGGAATCATCACACCCAGTATTAATCCAATTTCACTTTTCAAATAATATAATTTGTAGTCCACCTTTTTGGCATTTACAGAATCACCTTCGTATATTTTTCCAATTTCAATATTCTGTACATCAATACCCTTTAACCAGCTAACTTCTGCAAAATCCAACATCCTCGATTTTCGATTCAAATCATTAGACAGTACTTTATTACTTATCGAATCAATTAAAAACGTGTGTGTATTCTGAGTTATTTTTATACGTCTAATAAAATTAGTCATCTCTTGTAAAGACCAATCTACTGTTGAAAGCCCTATAATTTCACCCAACTTGGAATACATAATGGCATCCACCGTCATCATCAATTCCATTGACCCCGCTTCATCCCAATAAGGTTGTGTCCAATAAGTTAATTGATTTCGCCTTTGATCCCTAGGCCAGCCTTCAGGTAATGCAGTTAAATACCAATCTTGCTTCAGGTAGTTATACTGCGGGGTATTTAAATCCCAAGTAAATACAACTTCATCTCTATTATTCCAATACACATAAGGTCCATAAAAATGACTGTTTTGATTTAATACAAAAGGTTCAAACCATAATCCTCCCCCAATTGAGTCTTTAAAAGTAACAAAACTATCAATCAAATAACCCTGCACTAATTGATCTAACTCGAATTTAGGTTTATTTTGCCCAGCGTTATATAAAAGTTGGCCCGCATAAGCTAATTCAATGGCTTTATGCTCCATAAGACGAGTCAGGTTATCGATTTTATGCAGATTATCAGAAATGGTTGAGTGGATATATTTATCACGAATATCTACAAGAGACGCTCTAGTTTGACTATTTGAGTGATACAACAAAATGCCATATCCGGCTAATTCAACAACAAATACAGCCAATAAAATTCGAGTTTTTATATTCATGCAGATTAACTAATAAAGGTAGTCATTTAAGATTAGACTAAATCACTGATTCTGGGTGCCTTTTTTCAACTCAATATGGGCAAAATAATGTAACTTAAAACTAGAAAACAAACCGCTTTACACATAGAATAGCGCTCAATCTGAGCAATATTTAATTGCAATGGAATACGCACTTTTAAATTTAAAACAATGGAATTTTCTTATGAGATTTTTTTCAACAATTACGATGAGCTTAATAGCTTTATTATTGGTCGCCTGTGATGGTAACTTTAAGTTAAGCGGGACAGTAAGTGGACTAAGTGAAGGTGAGGTAGTACTTACTTTTACAGGTTTAACTCAATTCGGTGAACACACTGAATCTATTACAATAACTGACAACTCTGGATTCACAACAACAAATGAATTCATCGAAAACACAGACTTTACAGTTGAAATTTCTAGTCAACCAGACACGTTAGTTTGTTCATTAAATAGCACAACAGGCACTGTGCTTGAAACGACCATAGTGACATTAACTTGTTCATCACTTGAAGATGTGATTGACGAAGAAACAATCACACTTACAGGTGATATATTTAATTTAGAGCAGACGATTCAATTGGTAAACTTAGTTAACGATGAAACGATTACATTATTAGCTGGTGAGGTTACTTTCACTTTTGAGACACCAGTAAGTACAGATGGTGGATATAACATTGAAATTGTTGAGGCAATTTACGAGCAAGACTGCCAAGTTGAAAACCCTCTAGCATCACTTTCAAATAGCGAACCTGTTATATTACGTTGTGAACTACCATTTATTGCCTTACAACCTATCCCTAGTGCACTAGCTATTCCTGGATACTTTACTGAATCTGAAATTTTGGGAATTGAAGATAAAATATTATTTGAAAGTGGATATATTGAATTTGCAGGAAGAGCAATGGATTATACGAATTTTAGCGGCGACGAAATTACACTTTCAGAAATCACTTCATACAATGATCTAGTAACAGGTAATTTCCAATTAAGTGAAAATGGTCTCAACCTCTCTGCACATGAATCTCACCCTGATTTAGTTCCACTAAATTATAATAATGCAAATTATAACTTAGTCATTTTAATTGACACTAGTACAAGTTTTTCTGGTGATGATTTAACAGAATCTAAACAAGCTGCTTTAGACTTAATTTACGACCCAGTAACTGAATTAAGTCGATTACAACCCAATCAATTAGTAAGTATTGTCACTTTTGATTTCGAAGTAGATGCAACTAAAATTGTACCCAGTAATGACATTAATGTATTAAAAGCTCAAATAGAAGCCATTGAGCACACAGCAAATAGTACGTCACCAAACTGTGCCGTTTATCAATCTCTAGCATTGTGGAGAGATGTTATTTTGCTAACTGAACGTGATGTAGTTGCCCGTACTCATACGGCTGAAGTTTTTTATGGCTCACTAGTAATCATCTCAGATGGTGTAGATACAGCTGGTATTAAAACTAAAAAATGTGCAAATCTAGCTTATGAAAAAGATCTAGAAACTTTCTATATTGATAGAAGCTTAAAGGCACCAACAGGTACTGATACAAGTACAGATACAGATACAGATACAGATATTAATGTCGATCCATCTGAAGATGCAATTGAAGATGATTCTGAATACACTTTAGAAGAGCGTTATAATCGCTTAAAAGATTACCAAAATGTTTACGTCATCATTAATGGTGATCAATACGTTAATAGTGATTTCTTTGATAGCATCACTGAGTCTAGAAATATATTCAATATTGACACCATCGACAGCATAATTAATCGTGTTTATCTTGATATTGAAGAGCTACAAAATAAAGAATTTGGATTGTTTTATTACTCGTATGCCTCACCTAATCGCTCACTTGAAAAACTATATCATCATCAATTGCTTTAAGATTTACTCAAGCTTCTGGCAATTCATCAACACTTACTAGAAAAGAAATTGTTACGGACTATTTCTTAAACTACCTTGAAGGGACTGGTTTTATTGATGATGTAATTTTTGAAGCTCCAGAATAGATAATCATCTCAATCAAAGGCGAATCACACGATTCGCCTTTTTTTTGCCCACAATAAAACAAAACAGCTAAGTTATGTGTTTCTGTTCTGTTTATGTCACCCAATGTTACAAATCTTAAACCAAACGTCATAGGTAATTCTGTTACCTAAATGGTATAATCGCGCCAATTATTTGAATTTAATTAGGTGAAACATGTTCAAACTTACAAAAAATATGCTTATTTCTGTAACTTGCTCAAGCTTATTGCTCGCTTGTGGAGGCAATGGTAATGGCCCTTCAGAAAATCAACAATACCCAAATTTAACACAAGATGAAGCCATTGATTTAATTAATAATAATGGACGTATCCACAACAATGATGCTGCAGAAATCACAAAAAACCTTGAAGGCTGGCAGGTTAAAAATCTAGCCATTTATACCTTACTTGCATACGATATGTCGCAACAAGTTAATACGGTAGCAACCCATAATAACAATCTGAACATACACAATCACCCTGAATTATTTCGCCATATATTTACAAATAAAGAAATGGGATTTAACGACAGCCATTTCCAGGGCATCAATAATTTAAATGATCTTTGTGATGATATAGAAGGCAATTCGTATAATCAGTTTAATGTTAGAGAAGATCAGTTTGAAGATTCAACAAACAACCAAAACATTCGTGATGTAAAAATTCACGGGAATATTAAATTAGGTGAATGTCAATTCGACTACACAGAAGAAGATACAACTAGAAAAAATGTCACGCATGGCGACATGACTTATGAATTTGATTTTAAAAATACAATCGATTCAAATGCCAACCAAAGCCTTTCTACTTTTCAATCTAAAATGCATGGTAAATGGTTAGTAAGCAGTGAAACGTTAGGATATAAAGATAATTTCGGTTATTGGTTAATTGAAAACCTAAGTGCTCTATCACACTACAATCGTTCATCATCAAGTACAGATGTTATTACATCTGAATTGAGAACAGACATGTATATTCGAGACGCATACAGTAATTGGGATCACCGTTATAAAGTGCATTTAATTGATGGTAATATCAAAACTAAATTAGGTTCACAAAACCCTTATTCAGGTAAATTAGAACTAACAACTGATAGCGTAGGTAGCTCTTTAATTATCGAGTTTGGTGAGACTTCAGTAGATATTTATATTAATGGTGATCGTGTTTATAAAAATTTATCTTGGACTGATTTAAGAGCAACTTCACTAGATATATAACATTTTAATAAAATTTAAATGGTCACTTTTTAGTGGCCTTTTTTATTAATTTTTAAAACCCATCAAATACAAAAAGGATAAACAATGCGAATCACTTTTTTATGTAGTTTCTTTCTTTTATTTATAGGTTGCGATAAAACACCTGTAAAATCGACAAATACAATATTTCAAGCTATATCTAGCTTAGAAACAGAAACAGAAACAGAAACAGAAACAGAAACAGAAACAGAAATTTACGAAAACAGATATTTAACTCAAGATGAAGCTTTTGACTTAATTTATAGTAATGGCCGATTTTATAATGATACCCCTGCCAAATTATTTATTGATTTAGAAAGCTGGGAAATTAAAAACTTAGCAGTATATTCAATGCTTGTTTATGATATTTCCCAGCAGGCGAATAAATTAGCAACCGATAAATACGATAT
>JALJPK010000111.1 GCA_022968985.1 Pseudomonadales bacterium
TCCGCTTGTAAACACATTAATCACATGTTCACGATTACGTGATTGCACATTTAATTTAGTGGTTTTGATATTATGTTTAGCTAATTGCTCTTCAATTATACCCAGCATTTGCGCAAACTGGGAGAAGATTAATACTTTACGGCCTTCTTCAATCATACCCGGAAGTACTTCTAACAAGAAATCCATTTTAGTGGATTGACTCACTTTACGCGCTTCATCTAATTTCACTAATTCTGGGTGGCAACAAGCTTGACGTAATTTTAATAATGCATCTAAAAACTCAATTTGAGATTTTGCCATGCCTTTTTCTTTTAATAACTGACGAACTCGTTTTTCCATGGTCACACGTATACTTTCGTATAATTTACGCTGATCAGGTGCCATATCCAAACGCTGAATAATGACAGTTTTACTTGGTAATTCTGTGGCAACGGCATCTTTAGTTCGACGTAATAAAAACGGTTTCACTCGTTCGTTTAACCAGTTTTGCGCAAAGGCATCCCCCGCTTCAATAGGACGGCGATAGGTTTCATTAAACGATTTATGATTATTTAAAAATCCAGGCATTAAGAAATCAAACAACGACCAAAGCTCACCTAAATGATTTTCCATTGGTGTACCCGTTAAACATAAACGATGTTTAGCTTTTAATGTTTTGATCGCTTGGGTCATTTTAGCTTTAGGGTTTTTAATCACCTGAGCTTCATCTAATACCAACCACAACCAATTTATTTTATTGTGCTGTTCAATATCTCGTTGCACTAACGGATAAGTAGTCACAATTAAATCATAATCTTCAATTTGTTCAAATAACGCATGACGATTTGCCCCATGCAAAACTAATACTTTTAAGGCAGGTGCAAATTTATTGGCTTCACTGCGCCAGTTACCAATCAAACTGGTGGGACAAACAACCATAATAGGCGATGTTATTTGTTTACGATTGTGTAATACCAACATCATTGCCAAGGTTTGTACTGTTTTACCTAGACCCATATCATCGGCTAAAATGCCACCAAATTCATAATCGATTAAAAAACCTAACCAATCTAAACCCTGTTGTTGATAATCACGTAGCTCTGCGTTTAAGCCTTCTGGTGGTTTAACATCTTTAATTCCCGAAAAGTCGTTTAGCTTTTGCGCTAAGCTTTGAATTTTTTCATTACCTGACCATTTATTTACAAATGGAATGTGATTTAACACGCCTGCGTTATATTTATTTAACTTGCCATCTTTGCTGGCTAACTGACTTAAAACACGAATGATCGGTTCGATATCAGCTTTATTGAACTGCAAGAAATCTTGTTTATTGGGTACTAAAATTTTATCAGGTAAATCATCCCAATCTTTAATATTCGCCAAACCATCAATTAATAACGGTACTAAATCAATTTTCTCACCATTTAAATTGATTGATAAACCCAGCTCAAACCAATTATCAAACTCGGTATCATCACTACTTACACTACCATCGGCTTGATCGATTTCATGGATTTTGGGTAATTCAATATCATTTAGCTCTATTTTCCAGCCCAATGTTTCCAAGTTAGGTTGTGTATTTTCAGCAAAGTTAAGCCAGTACTGGCTGTCGTTTGATGTAAACACATGCTTCACCTTGCCTTCAAAAGTTTTAGCCTGCATAGAGAGTCCGGCTTCTTGCAAACGAGCAATACCTTGTTTCTCAGCCACTAAATCACGTTGCCAGCGATGTAATTTTTCATCCACTGTAAACACAATCGGAGACTTCATATCATAGTCATCATGCTCAACAACAAAATCACCATATTTGAACATATACTGTCCATACAGTTGATTGTCTTTTTCATCAAAACTGATTTTTAAAATTGGATCAAAATCCCCACCCACTTCAACAATGTTTAAATCAACAGGTGTTGGGATCGGTAAGTTAGAATCAAATAACCACATTGAAAACTGCTTGGCATCATCTTCATTTAAAATAGGTAGTTCACGTAAATGATTAATAATCTGCTGATTTAATTGACTGTCTAACTGGCCAAGTTCATGGGTATTAATATTTAAATAGAATAAAGGCGTAGTCGGTAAAAGTTGGAAATCCGTACGACCATTAATTTGAATTTTTAAGGCGTAAGGCGCTTCATCGCTCCATTTAAATTCGAAATCGTCTTTTTTAGAATTAAAATCAATACTTTGTGATTCAGTGTTTTGCCAAAAACAACGACCGGTTTGAATCATTTTGATCAAAACTTGAGCACGTGCGGCATTAAAAATTTCATAACGCGCAGATGAATCGTCCCAATTAAACGTCATGTTCGAAAATATTTCACAATCTTTTGCATCTAGAAAATCTTCAATGACTTTATCTAGAATATCACGATGCATATTTTTTAAATGCACCGCTACACCTTTGTTGATTTCGCCTTTTTTATTGTATTTAGTGCGTTTAACCTCAACCTCTAAACCAGTCACACCCTGAAACATGGTGTAAATTAAAAACTGCTCTTCACTAGGTTCTTCATCGTCTTTTTTAGTGGCAGGTAGTATTTTTTCTTGCTGTACGTTATCAAACCAACGTTGCATACTTGAAGGTTTGGTAAATGCCACGGCTTTTTTGCCGCCCGGCTCTATGAATAATCCGTCTTCGTACGCTTCTAGAATTAACGCCACACCATGTTTACATTGAGTGCCGTCACCACATTCGCACTCGGAGATAAATTCATCGTCATCAATCCATGATTCAACAAAATATCGTGTGTGACTGCTGCCCAGAACATGACCCGAAATTACTTCCAAGCGCCCTTCTTTGTTACTGGCTAAATTTTGAACACGACCTTGCTCATAATACTTTTTCCCACGCGCATAGATGACGGGTGAGAATGATGCTTTTACTTGTCGTTTATATAGAGCCATTACGAAGAGGTACTTTTCAAAAAGGATGGGAAATTATACAGGCATTTGAAGCAAGAAAACGCAAAAACTAACAGTTTTTTTGAGTTTTTAGGTTGAGACGATTTTTTGAGCAGTTATTTCAGCGATTACAGATGCAAAAAGGTGTGCTTGGAGGCACTTTTGCTTTAAATGATTTGCTTTAGTTTATTTCAATTCATTCTCCACCTTCGGGCCCATAAAAAAACACCCATGTGGAAAAATCTTCAGTAAAATCTTCAAAACGATGTTCAACACCAGCTGCTACAAAAAGCACTTCACCTGCTTCAAAAGCGACTCGAGTATCACCATTTACAAAATATCCCGACCCTGTGGCTATCACGTATATTTCATCACGACTGTGTGGTTGTTGCTTATCAAGCCCTACTGGTTTATAAATTTCAACTTGCATCGAACCATGACTAAATAATTCTTTGAAGGGTAAGTCTTGTTCGCTCAAATTTTGCAGGGCGTTTTTTATTGTTAGTCTGCTCATTTATATTGTCTCGTTTTTTATTAATCTTATGAAAATGAATTTACTTCGTCTTGGGTTAAATATCGCCATTTTCCCACCTCAACATCAAGTTGTACGTCACCAATTTTTTCACGATGCAAGCTTAACACTCGGTTTTTTACTGCAGCGAACATTCGCTTCACTTGATGGTATTTACCCTCAGTGATAGTTAAACACACTTCTTTTTGTGAGATAACCGCTAAAGTCGCAGGCAAAGTAAGCTTGGGTTCGCCTTGTAATTGAATCCCTTGTTTGAATGTTTTAACTAACTTATCTACCTGTTCATCTAAAATGGAATAAGACAAACCCACTTTGTAAGTTTTCTTACAATGTTTATCAGGTCGTGTCACATTATATGTCCAGCGACCATCATCGGTTATTAATACCAAACCGGTGGTATCGACATCTAATCGACCCGCTATGTGTAATTCTGATTTTTTATCGATATCAAGTTGATTAAATAATGAAGGATATTCACCATCGTTATTTGAACAAATTGTACCAGTAGGTTTATGCATAAGAAGATAACGAAATGCTCTAGTTTTTAGTTTTTTTGAGTCTAATATAATGCAGTTATTTTCATGCACTTGAGTAGACTCGATTATTACTGTCTCGTTATTGACAGTGACGTGCCCCGCATTAATTCGTTCGATCGCTTCAAGTTTTGTTAACTCGGTACTTTTGCAAATGTATTTGTCTAAGCGCATATTGACTCTTTATTTGTAGCTCACACTTTAGTGTATCAATTATTATGTATGGACTAAAACCTGACATATACCTATTTTTAATTTATTTTAATAATGCTTATTATTAACAATACTTTTTATATACTTATTCACTACATGCTCACAGAACTATTCATTGCCTATTTTGCTATACAACAGTTGTAGATTTTTTGTGTCAGCATTATGCTGAAATTGTGAATTGTATTTTATCCAAAAAAAACCCTAATCACTTACGTAATTAGGGTTAAAAATAAATACCTCATTAGAGGTACTCATTTCTATATTATGTAAATCTATGCACTTTGTGCGCTATCATCTTCAATTTCAGTTTCCATTGCTTTACCTGCTTTAAACAATAAACCACCTGCAATTAATTCGATGTAAGAAGAATATCTCCATAATAGTTCAGGTAATTCAATACCAATAGTTGTCCAAAGATCAAACCCGCCATAACTACCTAACAAGTCAACTAGGCCAAATGCTACTAAAACACCACCAATAATCATCAATGTCAATTTCATGTTTTTTTCCTCATGTATTATATAAATTTTCCAAATTTAATTTGGGTTACGTCCAAAATTAAAGTGCGTTTCATATTACGCTGCTTTAAGTGAGGTTATTAAAACATATTTGTTATAATTTTAATGGAGTCATTTATCAAATTAAACAGTTATCCATTAGTTCAATTAAAAAGACAGGGGGGGGTTTTTTTCTTGCTGTTTTAGGATTAAACGATTTAGAAGAGTCAAATAACGTATTCTTAGTTATCTCAAACTAAATTGTTTTTTCGTCCGTTTTGGCACTAATTACATTACCTACCTTAAACAGTAAGCCCCCTATTATTAGCTCGATATAAGATGAGTACTGCCAAACTTTTTCAGGCAACTCGACACCCATTATTGTCCAAACATCAAACCCTGTGTTATTACCAATAATATCGACAATACCAAAAACGATGATAGCAGCACCGATTATCATTAATGTTAATTTCATGTTTTACCCCTATTCGACAATTGTTCATTTGAAACTAAAATTAGTTTAGCTTTTGACGCAGCAAGCTACGACCTACATGTTTTTTGTTCCAAAAAAAACCCCAATCACTTTAGCAATTGAGGCTTTTGAAAAACAAGCTAATTAAGAAAAATTACTTTTTCTTTTTCGCTGCTTGTCTTGCTTTTTCATCAATAATTACTTGATCAGCAACGGCTTTCGGACAAGGTAAGTAGTGAGAGAATTCCATAGAGAATTGACCACGACCAGATGTCATTGTACGTAATGTACCGATGTAACCGAACATTTCAGATAATGGTACGTCTGCTTTAATACGAACACCAGTAACACCCGCTTCTTGTTCTTTGATCATGCCACGACGACGGTTTAAATCACCAATTACATCACCAACGTGATCATCAGGAGTGAACACATCAACATGCATGATTGGCTCGATTAACTGAGCGCCTGCTTTAGGGATAGACTGACGGAACGCGCCTTTAGCTGCGATTTCGAAAGCTACTGCAGATGAATCGACTGCATGGTAACCACCATCGTATAATTCAATTTCAACATCTAATACAGGGAAACCAGCAAGAGTACCCTTATCCATCATAGATTTGAAACCCTTCTCAACAGCTGGGAAGAATTCTTTAGGAACGTTACCACCAACAACTTTCGATGAGAAAACAAATCCAGAACCAGGCTCACCAGGTCGGATGATGTAATCAATTTTACCGAATTGTCCAGAACCACCAGACTGTTTCTTATGTGTATAAGAATCGTCAATTTCGTTAGTGATTGTTTCACGGTATGCAACTTGTGGTTGCCCTACTGTTAACTCAACACCATATGTACGTTTTAAAATATCTACTTTAACGTCTAAATGCAGCTCACCCATACCTTTAAGAATGGTTTCGCCTGAATCAATATCAGTTTCAACGTAGAAAGAAGGATCTTCTGCAATCATTTTACCGATAGCAATACCCATTTTCTCAGAACCACCTTTATCTTTAGGTGTAACAGCAATTGAGATTACTGGTTGTGGGAAAATCATTGGCTCTAATGTACATTCGTGTTTTGGATCACATAATGTGTGACCTGTTTGAACGTTTTTCATACCAACAATCGCAATGATATCACCGGCTTGTGCGCGGTCAATTTCAGTACGTTCATTTGCATGCATCTCAACCATACGGCCGATACGCTCAGTTTTACCTGTGTAGCTGTTTAAAATAGTGTCGCCTTTATTAAGCACACCAGAGTAAACACGTACGAAAGTTAAAGCACCAAAACGATCGTCCATTATTTTGAACGCTAACGCTTTGAATGTCTCTTCAATAGCAACGATTGCAAACTCACCGTTTGGCTCGCCTTCTTCGTCAGTTAACGGCTGAGGATCAACTTCCATTGGGTTAGGTAAGTAATCAATAACCGCATCAAGAATAATTTGAACACCTTTGTTTTTAAAGGCAGAACCACAGTATGTTGGGAAGAAGTCCATTGTACGTGTGCCTTTACGGATACACTTTTTAATGTCATCAATTGAAGGCTCGTTGCCTTCTAAGTACGCTTCCATCATGTCATCGTCTTGCTCAACAGCCAATTCGATTAATGTTTCACGATACTCTTCAACTTTATCATGCATGTCAGCTGGAACGTCTAAAATTTCGAAATTCTCTGGCTCACCAGAATCATCCCAAACGTAAGCTTTACGAGTTAATAAATCAACTACGCCTACAAATTCATCTTCAACACCAATTGGCAATACCATTACTAATGGGTTTGCGCCTAATACTTTTTTAACTTGACCAACAACACGGTCAAAATCTGCACCCATGCGATCCATTTTGTTAACGAAAATAATACGAGCAACTTCAGATTCGTTAGCATAACGCCAGTTAGTTTCAGACTGAGGTTCAACACCACCAGATGCACAAAAAACACCGATGCCGCCATCTAATACTTTTAGAGAACGATATACTTCAACAGTGAAATCAACGTGACCAGGCGTATCAATGATGTTCATACGGTGATCTTTCCAGAAACAAGTTGTTGCAGCAGACTGAATTGTTATTCCACGCTCTTGCTCTTGCTCCATGAAATCAGTTGTTGCTGCGCCGTCATGCACTTCACCGGTTTTATGAATTTTACCAGTAAGCTTAAGAATACGCTCTGTAGTGGTGGTTTTACCCGCATCAACGTGCGCGAAAATACCGATGTTTCTGTATAACGATAGATCTGCCATGTGTTTTTACTCAGTTAAATGGTTTAAAATTTTGGCGCGTAGTATACAAGATTTATTGAAGTGAGCGCATTAAAAATCGTGATTCAACGTAATTAATTGTTGCTTTTATAACCTTTTGGCCTTTTTTGGAATCAAATCAAGCGCTTACGGGACTTAAAATCATTAATTGCTAATAAATACAGCATTACTTCAGTCCATTGTTAGCCTATTGTGTTTATCAAATGGATATAAAAACGAGTTTTGTCCTTTCATTAAGCATTAGCTTAAAATATTAACGATTAGTTTTAAAACTTTCCCACCTAAAACGTGCAACATTACTCAATTACTCTTATCATTAATAAAAAATTACATTTCTAAACGAGACAGTTATGCCACAAGCATTAGCACAAGTGCCATCTTCACAAGCGTTAGGCGTTGTTCAGGTTGAACAAGGTTTTCAATTTACAGTGTACGCACCCGATGCCCAAGGTGTCTTTTTGTGTCTATTTGAAGGCAAACACCAAGAACTTGCTGACTTTAAAATGGAAAAAATGCCAATGGGGCAATGGTCGATTGTGATTAAAAACATCGATTATGGTCAGCATTATGGTTACCGCTCAACAGGTGAATACAATCCTGAAGCGGGCAAATTTTTTAACTCCAACTATTTATTGATTGATCCGCGCGCTGAAGCTTTATCCAATCCGTTTCAAACTCACCCTAGACAACTGGGTGAGGCAAAACCTATTTCCCGTGACAATCAATCGCTTATTCCAAAATCAGTGGTGGTGGATCAATCTTTTGATTGGCAGGGTGTGAGCGCCCCTAATCACACTTGGGACGAAACCATATTGTATGAAGTACATGTTAAAGGTTTCAGCTATTTAAGAAGTGATATTCCCATAGAACAACGTGGTAAATATTTAGCGTTTACCCATCAACCATTAATTGATCATTTGGTTGAGTTAGGGATTACAGCGGTGCAGTTATTGCCTTGTTTTGCCAGCGCTACTGAGCAACGTTTAGACTCGTTAGGTCTACGTAATTACTGGGGTTATAACCCAATTAACTTTTTCGCGCCTGAAACACGTTTTGCAATTAAAGACAGCAACAAAGAATTCAAACAGATGGTGCAAGCGCTGCATAAAAACAACATCGAAGTGATTATGGATGTGGTGTATAACCATTCAGCCGAATCAGACAAACATGGCTCTGTATTAAGCCATAAAGGCTTGGATGGCCCACAAGCGTATTATTTAAATGAAGATTTCACAGGTTGTGGTAATAGCTTTAATTTAACCAATTTTAGTACCTTACAACTTGTTATCGATTCAATGCGCCACTGGGTTCAAACCTATCATGTGGATGGTTTCAGGTTTGATTTGGCGGCTACTTTGGGTCGTGAAAACGCGACATTTCAGCATTATTCAGCGTTTTTCAAATGCGTAGAATTAGATCCTGTATTAAGTAAAATAAAACTGATTGCTGAACCATGGGACATTGGTTATGGCGGTTATCAAGTGGGTAATTTCCCCGCAATTTGGTACGAATGTAACGACAAATTTCGTGATCAAATGCGTCATTTCTGGCACCCAAAAGAGCGTTGTAATTTAGCTGAATTTGCGCTGCGTTTGATGGGCAGTACCGACTGTTTAGCCAAACAGTCACCGTCATATAGTCAGTCAATTAACTACATTTCGTATCACGATGGTTTCTGTTTAGATGATTTTGTGGCCCATAACCACAAACATAACCACGCAAATGGGGAAGAGAATCGCGACGGTCACGGTCATAACATAAGTTATAATCATGGTGCTGAAGGAAAAGCGACCAGCCATGAAATGTTTCTAGCGCGCCAAAAACATAAACGTAATTTGATGGCTACCTTATTGTTATCTCAAGGTGTGGTGCATTTATTGGGTGGAGATGAAATCAGTCGCAGCCAAAACGGTAATAACAACGCTTATTGCCAAGACAACCACATTAACTGGTTTAATTGGGAGCTAGATGACACCAAAAAAGACTTTTTGGGATTCATGCAATCAACAATCAAACTTCGTCAATCAAGTGCCTTATTACGTAAGATTGATTTAACCAGCCAAAAAGATTCAAGTAATTGGTATCGTTTTGATGGTTTTGTTATGAGCACCGAAAATTGGGAGTCGCACAAACAAACTTGTTTACAGCTTTTATTATCAAATAAAGTCGACAATCCTTCGATTAATTTACATCAATCTGAGCAATACTTTTTGATATTAATTAACGCAAGTTTAGAAGATGAAAGGGCCACATTACCTTGCAGCCCTAAGTCTGGCTGGGAACTTTGCCTTGATACTAGCTATGATTTCGTTGAACCAAGTGAAGTTACGGGTACACTTTTGGTGCCGGCTCATAGTTTAATTGTATTAAAACGAAAACAAATCAAACAGACATAATTTCCTGTCTATACTGCTTAAAGTAGCCTCTATTTTAAGCAGTTTATGTTATCAAATATTAGATCCATTTTATTTAAATTCGTGCTGTTATGGGTAACTTTTTTAAGTTATGCCAGCGCTTCGGCCATTTCGATTTCAGATTTAGATGAACAAGTGTCGATTATTAATGACTCCTCTTTTTTATTCTCACAATATTTAATTAGTGATATTAAACAACTGAAATCGCTGCCACGTAGTCATTGGCAAGATAAACTTAATACATTTGTGTTTAATGGTGGTGAATTTTGGATTAAAACCATCGTAACTAATCCTTCTAATAACAGCCTGACCAAAATTTTATATTTTGAACGCGCTAACGTTTTTGAGATTGATTTATATCACTTTGACTCTGCCAATCAATTATTACAATCATTTGAAACCGGCTCCAATCGCCCATTAGAGAACAAACCCATTCATGCCAATGGTTTTGCTTTTGAACTTATATTTGCACCCAATACAAGCTCAATTATATATACACGTTTAAACAGCACAGGGTTAAATCGTTTTGCAATGGACATTCTTTCTAAAGAATATTTTGAAGATACGATGCAATCAAGGCATTCATGGGAAATTTCATTTTACAGTATTTGGATTTTCTTATTTTTCTATAATATCAGTGTGTTTTTATTAACCCGCGAAAGCATATTTTTTGCTTTTTCATTTTTTCCAGTATTAATGGCTACATTGTCCTCTACTGATTCAGGTTTTCTCTACGATTTAGTGCCTGCATTAAGAGGTGACATAGGCCTTAAAGTTGAAATGATAGCGTTATGTTGTATCATTTTTTTCTTAGCTAGTATCTCTGAAATCTTCAAACGTTTACGCAAAAGCCACCCATTTATCTACTTTATGAATGTCTTTATTAAAGTCAGTGCGGTGTGTTTGGCAATCTTGTGTTTAATGCCTAATTATTTAGGTGCGACCAAAATCGTCATTTTATTATGTACAATCACATTATTAACCACCGCTTTTCAAATTTATTATTTGGCGCTAAAGAAATACCATTTATTTGCTGTGCTTTCTGTTGTTTGGACCATTTTTATGGTCGGTGCAGGTATCTCATTTTTAAATGCTATCGGCTCCTTAGAAAAATCTGTTATTACCGACAACTCGGTGCATTGGTCTATTTTATTAAGTTATTCATTACTCTCATTAACTATTGTTAAAAAATTACAGGAAGAAAAAACCAGCGCCAAACATGCAATGATTGAGTCACGTAAAAACATAACACGTTTTTACGACATATTCTTAAACGCAGAAGAAGGCATTTTTTCTTGTAACGATGAAGGTATCATTAAAGATGCCAATCCAGCATTGTGTAGTTTATTACAAAACGATCACCCCCAAGGCAAAAACATAGGCAGCTGGTTTTATAACGAAGCCGATAAAATTTCAATTTTTGAAGAACTACAAACAAGTGGCCGAATCAAAAATAGAGAGGTGATGTTTTTAGACACCAAACATCGTGTTTATTGGTTATCCATTAACCTTAGAATCATGAGCGAACAAAAAAATAATGCTGAAAAAATCAAAGGCACAATGGTTGATATTTCTGATTTAAAAGCAACCGAACAAAAATTAAATTATGTGGCCGATCACGATCACCTAACCGGTTTAATAAACCGAACTAAAATGCTTGATGAAGTTAACTTAATGCTAAAAAAACATAACTTTTGTTATGGCATTAATATTAACTTAGATTCATTTAGCGCAATTAACGATACTTGTGGGCAACAAGCAGGCAATCAGTTATTACGCGAAATCAGTAATTTATTAGTAGGTACAATCAAAACTAAACATCATATTGCACGCATACAAAGCGATGAGTTTTTTATTCTATTACCCAATATCAATAATGAAGATGGTTTAAGTTTTTCGCTTAAAATCAAACAAGCATTATCACCTTATACTTTTGAATGGGATCAGAAGAACTTTAAAATTAACGCAAGTTTGGGTTGTGCTGCTTTTGAAAATAACGATAACGATAACGATATAAGAACCATTTATGAACGTTGTGTAATTTCACTAAAACAAGCCAAGATAAATGGTGGCAACCGAATAGAATATTACGACATAAACGATCACAACGACCAACAAGCCGATTTATTATTAAATGGCTATCACCGTATTAATGAAGCCCTTAAAAACAATGATTTTGTATTATTTTACCAACCAATTAAACCATTAACCTCAACGGAAGGTGTGCATTACGAAGTACTTATTCGTTTAATGGAAAAATCAGGTAATATTATTGCGCCGGGTGAATTTCTACCATCAGCTGAACGTTTTAATTTAATGCAAGATATTGATCGCTGGGTAATTAATAGCTTTTTTGATTGGTTAGTCAAAAATCCCGATCACGTATCCCAACTAGAGTGCGCCAGCATTAATCTATCAGGTAGTACTTTAAGTACACCTGAATCGATCGATCGTATTCGTGAATTATTTAATCACTATAAAGTAGACCCTAATAAAATATGTTTTGAAATAACCGAATCGATGGCAATCACCCACTTAGAGACAACCAAACGTTTTATTCAAACATTTAAAGCGATGGGGTGTCGATTCTCCTTAGATGACTTTGGCACTGGTTATTCATCATACAGTTACCTAGCTAATTTGGATGTCGACTACGTTAAAATTGATGGTAGTTTTGTGAAAGACATTGTTAGCTCAACAGCCAATAAAGCGATGGTTAAATCTATTCACGATGTGGCGATGGCAATGGGCCTTAAAACAATCGCTGAATTTGTCGAAAATGATGCCATTGAAAATGAATTAAAAATAATGGGTATCCATTACGCACAAGGTTATGCAATCGCTAAACCTCAAGCATTAACGAACTGGTCAAACCCTCAAACAAAAACATCCTAGTGTCGAACGTTTGCTTACTTTTCAATAGTTTTTTTTAGCCTAGTTCAAAGCATTAATAAAACTCAACTCTGTGTTAAACCTTAATAAATGGGTACCCATTACGCACAGGGTTATGCAATCGTCAATCCTCTACACACAAGCTTTAACTAATTGGTCAAACTCTCAAGCAAAAGCATCCTAGTGTCGAACGTTTGCTTGCTTTACAATAGGTTTTTTTAGCCTATTACCAAAAATTAATATGACTCAACTCAGTGTTAACCTTAATAAAATTGCTCTTTTACGTAATTCTCGCGGCCGTGACTTTCCCAACCCAGTAGATTTTGCTCGTCTTGCCATGAAAAATGGCGCGGTAGGTGTCACCATTCATCCTCGCCCCGATGAGCGTCACGCAAGATATTCTGACATTCAAGCCTTACAAAATGTTGTAAATGAATTTAAAAACAAAGAGTTAAATATTGAAGGTTATCCAACTGATCAACTAAACCAAGCGGTTTTAGAGGCTGAACCTGATCAATATACATTAGTACCGGATGAGCCCAATCAAATTACCTCTGATCATGGATGGGATTTAACTAAACATTTTGATTTTGTTAAAAAAACTATCGCACCCTTTAAAAATACAAAAACACGTATCAGTTTATTTTTGGATCCAGATAAAAACCAAATTGATCTAGCCGTAAAATTGGGTGTTGCAAGAATTGAGCTTTATACTGAATCCTACGCTGTGGCTTTTGATCAAAAAAATTACGAACAAGTATTAGAACAATTTATGAACTGTGCTGATTACGCATTGTCGTTAGGTTTGGAAGTAAACGCTGGTCATGATTTAGACCTAGAGAACTTACCTGCTTTTGTTCAAAAACAAAATGTAGATGAAGTGAGTATTGGGCACGCTTTAATTGTTGAATCTCTTTTAAATGGATTCGAAAACACCATTAAAAAATATGTGGCAATCTGTAAACCTAAATAACTACTTCGATCCGCTCACTTAGTGATCGGGTCGAAATAATGGACGTCTTATGGCAAAGCAAAAAACACAAAACCATCAACCTGTATTTACTGCTAATCCATTAGCTAAACCGCTTAACTGGCTGAGTTATATTTTCCCAAATCAAGTCGCGCAGTATCTAGACACTCTGTGGTCTACCCCAATCAAAATGGGTAAAGGGTTATATGCAAATAAGCTAAAATCCGGCGCCACACATAAAATTGAAACAGGTGTGACACCTATTTATGGATATGGCAACAGCGACAAACATATTGTATTAATGCATGGCTGGAACGCAAGAGGCGGTCAACTTAGAAAATTCATCGAACCTTTAGTGAAACAAGGTTTTTGTGTTTGGTGGTTTGATGCTCCAGGGTTTGGTGTTTATCCTGCTAAAAAAAGCAGTGCTTATCGTTTTGCACAAACGTTAATTGATGTGCAACAGCAGATTTCACAACAAACAGGTCAACCCATTTATGGCAGCATTGCCCACTCTTTGGGTTGCTTAGCAACGATTTTAGCCAGTGATCCAAATTTATTTAAGACTCCATACCAATGCTCTAAAATGGCCTGGGTGGCGCCAAGTCTCTCACCTAATACTATGTTTGATTCTTATTGTGATCATATGCAGGTTCGTGATGGCATTAAAAAACGTTTATACGATTTAGTTGGACAAGACATGCAAGAAATTCTGCATGAAAATCCCTGGACGTTTTTTGAAAAAGACACATTATTTGATCATATGCCGGATCAACATTTATTAATGTTTGATCATAACGATGAAGAAGTGCTGCAAGCAGATTTTGAAAATATTGAACAAAGATTAAAACCAATTACTATAATTAAAACGGATCATTTAGGCCATTATCATATGCTTAAAGATCCATCTATTCTCGAACAAATTTCGACTTTCATGTCATCCAGCAAGGATCTATAAATGAGTAATCCACTATTTAATTTTAATACATTACCTGAATTTACAAGCATTAAAGCGGAACATTTTAATCCGGCAATCGAAGAAATA
>JALJPK010000112.1:0-11936 GCA_022968985.1 Pseudomonadales bacterium
CAATTTAACTACTGTTAATCAAGCTTAGAGGGCTATTTTGAATTAGCTAGTAGCAACAACAATATTAAACATAGCCAATTAATTACACACATTAGGACATTGGTCATGATCAATTTTTATTTAAGTTTGTTAAACTTAAATTATGTTAATGACTATTTAATAAAGGAATAACTATGAATTCAGGTCAGAAATTTTGGGAAAAAATAGCACACAGATATAACAAGCAACCTATTAAAAATGAACAGGCATATCAAACAAAACTAACTAAAACGAAACAATACTATAATAAAAACTCAAAAATTTTAGAAATTGGATGTGGCTCTGGTGATACGGCTATTTATCATGCACCTAATATCAAACATTACCTTGCTGTGGATTATTGCCAATCGTTTATCCAAATAGGCACAGCTAAAGCACTAGATATTAAAAACCTTTCGTTTATTCAATGCTCTGTTGAGCAATTGGATATGAAATCATTAGATTTTGATATTACTTTAGCCATGAGTTTGTTCCATTTAGTCGAAAACCCAGGTCAGTTGATTCAGAAAATTTACGATAACCTGCCTGAAAATGGACTATTAATCAGTAGTACCACCTGTATTAAAAACATGCCTTTTTATATTAGTTGGATGTTACCGGTTATTTTTAAATTGGGATTAGCCCCTAAAGTAATGGTTTTTACTAGTGACGAACTCATCAACATGATAAAAAAATCTGGGTTTAAAATTGACTACCAATGGCAACCTAATAAAAAAAGTGCGCTATTTATTGTAGCCAAAAAGTAAATCAAAACTATCGGTCGCTTTCTGAATTGTTTCAAGTCAAAATACACACTCTGTATTACACTTAAAATTTTATGAAAGCGCCCACTATTATTCTGCCAATTATTTACCAAGACAACGATTATGTTGTCATTGATAAACCCAAAAGTATGTTGGTTCATCCTGTAAAAGATCCCCACCCAAACAAAGACATTGCCATGAAAGTCATACGTGACCAGCTTGGCCAACTTGTATACACAGTACATCGTTTAGATCGACCTACGTCTGGTTTATTGTTATTCGCATTAAATGTACCTGCCGTACAAGTGATGCAAAAGATGTTTGAAAACAGACTGGTACAAAAAAAATACATCGCAATTGTTGTGGGTAAAACTAAGCAACAATGGACAAACGATACAGCACTTATTAAACCCGAAAACGGTGAGTTAAAATCAGCATCGACTTCTTTTAAATTGATCACCTATATCAAAAAAGGCAGTTTTGATTTTGACCCTAATTTGGAAGTATCAGTATTAGAAGCGTCACCCCACTCTGGTCGTTTCCATCAAATTAGGCGCCACTTAGCAGGTGAAGGTACCGCCATTATTGGTGATTATTTACATGGTAATATTGAACAAAACGATTTAATTGCAGAACATACTAATATCAAAAGAATGATGTTAATGGCGAATCAATTAGAGTTTACTCACCCTTTTACAGATAAGTTAATCAGCATTAATCTTGAAATGGACGAACAGTTTAACTACTACAAAAACTTAATACTTCAACCTACAAAAGAGGTTTAAAAAACACTTCCGTTTAACATTTACCCTAGTGATTTTTAGCGAAATGCCTGTAGTTAACAGGTCTGCGACAGTAAAAGGGTGGGATTAAAAACGAGTCTAAATAGCAATTAATCTAATGAAACTAGCTATTTTGATATTTGCGGGGGATCGTAATTTGCGTCCTTGCAAATAATACTTAATAATTATTTTAGAGTTACTAATTAGATTATCATCATTAAGAATATTTCTTAAATTGCTCAACAGTGACATCAATATCTTGTTTAATACTCCAGCCTTGAATATTATTTTGAATAATATTCGCCATCATATCAATATGCTCCACATCACTATTTAACGCTTCGATGTATTCAAATTTCACACCGCCAGCTTCTAAAAAGTAATCTCTATTCTCTTCGCCAATTTCTTCAATGGTCTCTAAACAGTCAGCGCTGAAACCTGGGCACACCACTTGTACAAACTTAACACCTTTTTGCGGAAACGCTTTTAAGGTGTCATCCAAATAAGGTTGTAACCATTCTTCAGCACCAAATCGACTTTGGAAACAGGTCATGAATTCCTCTTTTTTTAGATCCAGTTTGTCTGCAATCAATTTTGATGTTATTTCACATTCAACAAGATACGGATCACCTTTATCTACATATTTACGTGGAATACCGTGGTATGAAAAAATAAATTTATCGGGTTTACCGTGAGAGTCCCAATGTTTTTGAATCTTGTTTGCCATCGCTGTAATGTAATGAGTATTATCATGGTAATGGGAAATAAAACGAAAATCAGGTAATAAACGACGCTTCATAAAATCTTTGGCAATGGCATCAAAAGTAGAAGCACTTGTAGAAGCTGAATATTGTGGATACAACGGTAATACAACTAATTTAGTAACACCTTGATCTTGCATTTTATCTAAGGCGTTATTAATTGATGGTTGTCCATAACGCATAGCAAGCTCAACCACTACATCGTCGCCATACACAGCTTTAAGGTTTTCTCTTAATGCTTTAACTTGGTTTTGGCTATGAACCATTAAAGGGGAGCCTTCATCGGTCCAAACACCCGCATACGCTTTAGCAGAGCGTTTAGGTCGAATATTTAATATGACTCCATTTAAAATTAACCACCAAAGCACTTTGGGTAATTCAACCACACGTGGATCAGACAAAAACTCTTTTAAATAGGCTTTTAAGGCTTTTTTAGTAGGTGCTTGTGGTGTACCTAAATTGGTGATTAATACACCAATTCTGGCTTTAGATGTATGCTTAAAATCGCTTTGACCTTTAAACTGCATGGCGTTGACCTTTAAATTTCATGATACAGGGGCTCTTTATTAGATGTGGCTAAATATGTAAATATTATAATAGACGTACTATACCGAAAAAAAGAAGAACTTTCGATTGAGTCATTCAAATAACCTAACGATTCTTTATCTAAACAAACTGTACGATGAATCACATCAATTAAATGTAAGAATGTTTATAATAAATATTGAATGAACAAACTTACTTTCTCAATATAAATAACACTTATATATTCTATTTATTTTTTAATAATTTACATATATTAGACACATATATTAGACAGCATAGATAATTTTAAACGGTATAAAAGCCTAATAAACGAACTTACTATGGCATAAAAGAATTAGGTAAACCAATGAAAAAAATACTGCTCTTACTGATGCTCTTTATACCAATACATTCAATGTGTGAAAGTGGAAAACTCACTCAAATAGGCGGTATGATGCCTTATTATACAGGCGTTACCTTCCTACAGTTTAATGACAACCTAGCGACGCAATACGCTATGCCAAAATATGGATTTGCATTTGGTGGGAATTTAAATCTCACTTTTGATGATTTGTATGAAGTCTCTTTTGGCTATCATTATACTTTGATTGGAGACCGTTCAGAAAAACAAACCGACAACTCCCCATACCAAGAAAACAAGTCAGCAAAGGGTTCATTTTTTTCCAGAAATAACAGCGAATATTTTTTATTTTGAGGCCGGATTAACTAAAACTTATGGTAAGTATCGAGATCTAGATTTAAGTATATTTTTAGGAACTGAAAAAATATTATTAAAAAGACCAGATTTAAACTGTGATGATTGCAATAAAAGTAACTATTCTGTTGCAGAGGGAGTGTATTTAAAACCTGTCTTACGATATTGGAATAAAGATACTGTCATACATGAGAACGGCCTCACGCATAAAGTAGGGTTTTATATGGATTACAAAATCAGTCTAACTAAACGTTTTTTAGATAATCAACTCACATTTGGTTTGTGTAGCACTACCGTTTTTTAAGCGTTTATTAGTTTTAAAACATCATAAACAAAACAGCTTACAAGATATTTATGTATCTGCATCTTACAACATAAAATGCAGGTCTAATAAAATTTCACTTTTTTGTATTTAAGCAACTACCGCTTTAGAGAATAACTCAGACGAAGTGTTTTTATCTTCCAAAACATGTTTGACTGTATTTAAGATACTACCCAAATTATCCGCTAACTTTTTACGCATCATCAAACTATGCAGCATCTTACCAAATAAACCAAAACGAACTGAATAAACTAAAGTAACCGTTAATACCGTTTGTCCATTTGAGTTTTCTGTTAGCTCCCAACGACTTGTTGCCCCATATAATGGACCCAGTGGTGAGATCTCAAATTCAACCCCCTCGCCTTCTGACCACAAAGTAATGGTTTCATCGATGGCACCAAACCCATCAATCACACAATGTCTGCCATGGCCGACTCCAACTTTTGCCAAACCTTGTCCTTTTGATGAGCTGATATTCGGGATCCATTTATACACGTTATCAAACTCACTTAATAATAACCAAGCGGTTTGTTTGGAGCTGTTAATCACTGTTTGGGTTTGAAGTTTATAAGTGCCTTTTGCTTTTGATGTTTGTATGATGATTGCCTTGTATTATTTGGTTATTTAAAATGTATGAACAATATAGCCCTCAATACATGAATACGTAAGACTGAAATTATGCGAGATAGTGGTGCAAATATGCACCAGAATATTTTTGGTATATGATTTATGATTACACTGTTAATAGAATATAAATAGAACAATAAATAGTGACACATTCAATAATTAAGCATGACCACTAACTCCACCATTGAGAAGTTGAATATGAATTGGGATGATTTAAAGTACTTTCTAGCTGTAGCCCGCGAAGGTTCTGTGCGCGCTGCCGCCAAAAAATTAGAAGTGAATCACGCAACAGTCTCAAGACGCATCAAACACTTTGAAGAAGCGCTTGGAGAGCAATTATTTGATCGCACCCAGGGTGGTTATCAAAAAACCTTAGTGGCCGAAGAGATATACCAAGAAGCACTACATCTTGAAGAACGGATGTATAACGTATCACGTAAAATTGCTAGTAATGACCAAACCCTTAAAGGTGACATTCGCCTAACAGTGCCGGAAGGATTTGTAGAAACATTATTAATTAAAGGACTTGCACAGTTTTGTGATACTCACAAACAAATAAACCTCGAGATATTATCCTCAACTCGAACTTTAAATTTAACTAACCGTGAAGCAGACGTGGCGATTCGAATTTGTAAAAATCCGCCAGAACACTTAGTGGGTAAAAAAATAGCGGTTATGCACCGTGCGGTTTATATAGCAAAAACATTAGAAGATAAAATCCACGATGAAGATTTTTTAAAAACACAAAATTGGTTAGGTTTTTCATCCAAAGCAAGAAAACCCATTGGACTAATAGCCAAAGAATATCCACGATTTAACAGCAGACATTATTTTTTAGACATTCATTTACAAATAGCTGCGGTTAAAAACCAAATGGGTGTGGGTATTATCCCTTGTTTTGCAGCGGATAATGATCCGGATTTAGTTCGTTTACCGCCCTATATTTCTGAACCCAAATACGACATTTGGTTGTTGTATCACCCGGACTTAAGAAAAAGTAAAAAGATACAAACCTTTGTGCAGTTTTTGTATGAGCAGTTTAAGGAATTGAGGCCTTTGATTGGGGGAGAGAGATATAAAAGTAATTAATAGTACATTGTGTATAAACCCAAAAAATAATTTCTTGGGTTTATTGTGTTTATTGTGTTTATTGTGTGTCAGCGTAGCCCTTTAACTATATTTGTTACCGTCATCTTCAACAGCTTCATCGTTGGAGATCCAGTGGCGTTGGTTGTGTTGTGTCTCGATGTTTGTTTCTCCAATTTTAGAAGTATGGTGAAGCAAGTGATTTGACCCCTTCAAAGGTTCAGAGCGCCCCCTATGAGTTTACATCTGTGGGTCGTAATTTATTGCGACAACTATTTAGTCTTGTTGGAATAAATTCCAACCCACTTTAAAAATCATCAATTTCAACGATACTGACCCTTAGATATTCTGACCCTTAGATATTAAAATGGATTAATATCGTCCTTGCGATATTTTAAACTACCGGTCTATTATACCCGTTAAATGCCCTTGAAAAAAAGGGGTCTAGTCAGTTGCTTCACAACATTAATTGAAAAGTATCATGAAGCCCCCCATTTTACTTTGATTTTGAAAAGAAAAGGGTCGAATCTTGACTTCATACATCATGATTGGTTATGCGGTATGAAATCAAAATTTCTCCTTAATCGATTTTCTTAGTTGTTTTTAGTCTTCGCCAAACATCATCATTTGAAAAACCAGGAATGTATTCATTATTCCCTTTTTCAGTTTTAATTTCTTCAATTAAGCAATTGATAATTTTTTTAGCATCTTCTGATAAACTTCCTTCTAACGATTTAAAACCTGAAACTTCTAAAATCTCGGTAATACTTTCACCTTTTATTTTACCTTCAGAATCCCTCAAACATTTAGCAATACGCATCGCACAATACCTTTTATCGGCTAAAATAGCATCATCAACATATATAGGATCGCTAACATAATATTTTAAGCTACCTTTTTCTATTACTGTTAAATAATCAAGTTCTTCATTATATTCGGCTAATGCATAAGAGGACTGATTATTGAACCAAGTTTCATATTTTGGTTTTATTTGTATTAATCTTTCATTATTACAACCATTAATCCCCCACTGGTTAACTTGTTTTGTTAGCATTACTTCTAAGGAAGGAAAAGGAATAATTCTACAATTAAAATTTTTCCAATCTTTAGGCTTAATATCCCCCAATACAACATCATTTAGAAATGAAGTGATTTTCCTTCTATGATTACTATCAGTGATAGATTCTAAAAAAGTCTTGGCTTCATAATTCCCCATAGACGGATCCATTCCTGCTACTTCACTTTTAATATACTCTAAATCATAATCTGAAATTAAATTTAAGTTTTTAATTTTTTGTCTTTTCATTTATTTATTACCATCAAAGATTGCTCCCAGCTCCCAGCGCACTTCAAACCCTAACCAAACCCCGACACTTCGGAAAAGCAGTACATCCAAAAAACGGGACACCTGCATACTTACCCGTTTTAGCTTGGCGCTGTATCATACCCTCACCACATTTAGGGCAGTCTGGTTCAACATCGACATTTAACACACTTTCAGTTGACTCTAATTTAGCCGGCTTTTGAGCGCTAAACTCACGACTACTTTGAGGTGAGTTAGACGTTTGCCTAACTAATGCCTTAGCAACCGGCTTTAAACCACCCTGACTGTCTTGTTTACGCTCTTGCCTGTCTCGTTGCTTGTTTCTTTGCAAAGAGTCTTTTACAAGTGTTTTCACATGCTCGGCATGTTGTTTGTTAGTAGCATACCCACGTTTTAATCGCCCAGATTCTATCTGCTCGATAATTTTCGCCACTTGTTTGCTGTCTAATAATTGGGTTTGATAGGCTTTAATGGCCTTAATCAGTTTTGAGTCATAACACACATTCGCTGGGAACTTGGCTTTAAACTGTACACTGCCTGTAAATACCACCAAGCTTTTTATCAAGCTCTTAGCCTTGTCTTGTTTGTCATGCTTTTTGATGTGGCCTAAATCTAATAGTTTTTCGATGGTTTTACAGTGTTTGTAGTTTTGTAATAACGGATTTTGGAAGCTCGATTTATGTCTGTATATCTGTTGTGTCCACTTTTTTTGGAACTCACTACCAAATATCCAACCTTTAAAATATTTGGTTTCAATCACAAACACACCAAACCCACTTACCACAATATGATCAATCTGTGTGGTTCCTGTGTTTTGACCTGACTCATCATAGGTGGGTAACGTGACATTTTTAATTAGATGATACTGTGTTTTATTTAAAAACAACTTCAGCAACAGATTAACCTTAAACTCCCCTAGTTTGCCTTTGAACCAAGCAGACTTGATCGTTGCTACAACAATTGAAAATAATACAAAATATATAAATGGCTTAATCATTGGTATTAATAGCGTTGTGATATCCATGTTTTTCCTTGTTAGAGTGTCTGGTTATTTTATTAAATCGAGTTTCGATAGCTTATTACTGTTATCTGAAAAAAATCAATTGATTATGTTAATATACAGTTTCACTATCGTTTTTATAAATGACATTGTCTGTTTACAATTTTGTTGGAAGATTACACATTATGAGTCCAGAAGTACTAAATGGCTTAATCAATATCGCTATTTCTTTATATGCCGCGTTAATTGGCTGGGAAGTTGTCGCAATTAAAATATCAGAAAAAAACAAACCCAAATGGGAGCGATATAAACCTATTGTTAAATGGGCAGGCACTATTGGCACTGCTGGATTTACTGCATTATTTATTATGGATTTTATGTAATTGATTAAATATTCGATTGATTAATAATATTTGATGTTACATTTTTTTATCTAACGAGCAAAAAAATTCCAAACGTGACATCCATTTCTAAAAAAGAATGAGTCTTACTTTATATTTGTAGCTCATTGCTTTAGGGTGTTTTTTCGGCATAAATGCCTACCTACCGTTTTATGTTTTTAGTATATTAGTTGTCAGGGCAAGCCACTGACCTACAGGTCAGCAGCTGGATTTATTATTCCTCATTTACTCTTATCAACAACTCTTCCAATTGTTGCTCATTCATTACATCTTCATTGAACACAGGTATATTTCGAAGTGGCATGTCACTTACCATCGCGGTTGCCATAATCAATTCAGCTTCTGCACCTGCTGAGTTTTGATCACCACCTACCATTTTAGTAAATACTTCTAAATACTCATCGAATACTTTTTTACCTGTTGCAGTAACTGTAATTTCGCCCAAAGTAGAATTGTGCGTAAACGGCCTAACATCAATTGGCCTAGGAATGTCTTTGCCTAACAGAGCTGTAAAATCTTTTTCGCTAAATACATTATCTTGAGGTGTAAAATACGCGCTTAGATTTTCATCTCGGTGTGTGTTTTCCAAATCAGCATTAATTGTAATTAACTGAGTGGCACGTATATCTTCAATTGATGCCCCTACATAAATTTTATAATTACCAGATGGTGCCACCCATTTATTTTGAGCCGTTGACCAATATGAAAAATCACGTTTATTTAATTCAATTTCAATTTCTTTGGGCTCACCACTTTCTAACCATAATTTTTTGTAACCCTTTAACTCTTTTAAAGGCCTTGGCACTGACGGTGCACATTGACCAATATATAATTGAGCCGTTTCAAAACCCGACACATCACCAATATTGGTAATTGTAATATTAACCTTAATGTTATCTTCGGCTTTTAACTCAAACGTATTTTGAGTTTGTTTTTTATTAGCTGACGACACCTTAAATCCACTGTAATCAAATTTTGTATACGACAACCCATGACCAAATGGAAATAATACTTTTTTAGCGGCAGTATCAAAATAACGATAACCGACCCAAATACCTTCACGGTACTGCACTTGTTTTGAACTGCCAGGAAAGTTTGTATTACTTGCAATACTTTCTACGTCTAATGGAAAGGTTTCGGCTAATTTTCCACTTGGATTTACTTCACCCGATAATATTTTTGCAATGGCTGAACCGCCTGCTTGCCCACCCAAATACGCTTCTAAGATAGCCGGCACTTTATTGATAAATGGCATCGCTACGGGTGCACCATTTTGTAATACCATAACGGTTTTATGTAATGATTTTTCTAAGGCATCTATTAATTTAAGTTGAGTAGGAGGTAAATCTAAATGGGTTCGATCAAAGCCTTCGGATTCATATTTTGGTGTTAAACCCACGACCAAAATCACAATATCCGATTCATTTGTTAAGGTAACAGCCTTGTTAATCATATCCTGATCGTGACTGTCATCTAAGTGATAACCTTGCTCAAATGTTATATTGTTTTTGCCATAAATTTTCACTAATTCATCTAACGGTTGCTCTAATTTATAGGGATTTATCTTTGAACTGCCTGAACCTTGGTAACGTGACTCTCTGGCTAATTGACCAATAACAGCAATTTTTTTATTTTTCTCGGGTATTAATGGTAAAAACTGATCTTCATTTTTTAATAGTACACAACACTGTTGCGCAATTTTTCTTGCTAACTGATGGTGTTTTTCCAAATTAGCGTTTATTTTTTCTAATTGTAAGGTTGCTTTCGACTTTAGAATTAATGTTAATAATCGGGCTACGGATTTATCTAATTGCTTAATGCTTAAATCACCATCGTTGATGGCTTGTATAATTTTACGAGTATTGATTTCACCCGAGCTAGGCATTTCTAATGTTTGCCCTGCTTTAATACCCGCTATACGATCATTATTTGCACCCCAATCGGTCACAATAATACCTTGGAAATTCCATTGCTTAAATAAAATCTCATCTAATAACACAGGGTGTTCTGACGCATATATCCCATTGATTTTATTGTACGAACTCATGATCGTCCAAGGTTGTGATTGTTTTACTGCAATCTCAAAAGCCGGTAAATATATTTCACGTAACGTTCGTTCATCCACAATCACATCAACCGTCATACGACTACTTTCATGATTATTTACAGCAAAGTGCTTTAAACTGGTGCCCACTTTTTGGCTTTGTACGCCGTTAATCCAAGCAGCAGATAATTGACCAGACAATAATGGATCTTCTGAGAAGTACTCAAAATTACGCCCACCCAATGGGTGGCGTTTCATATTGGTACCAGGGCCTAATAATACAGACACGTCTTCTGCTCGACATTCAATACCTAGTGCCACCCCCATTTGATGAGCTAAATCTAAATTCCATGACGCAGCTAACCCCGAGGCAGTAGGAAAACAGGTGGCTTTTACAGATTCATTTAATCCAGCTAAATCACCCGCTCCTGCTTGTTTACGCAGACCATGTGGTCCATCAGTTAACATAATAGCAGGTAAATCTAAGCGCTCAATACCGTGTAAATGCCAAAAATCTCTTCCCGTACAAAGTTTGGCTTTTTCTTCAAGGGTTAACTGTTCTAATATTTGTTGGATGTCTTCGTTCATTTTTTAAGCCTCGCGATGCTGGTCAGATTTGCTTTTAGTTTTAGTTTTTAGTTTTTTGTGGTTTTAAACCATCAATTAATAAGTCGATTAACATTGGTGATAACACAGGTATTGATTCTTGTTTAATTTCTAATAGAGAATCAACACGTAATAACATACGACGATAAAATGTATTCACTGCGTTAAAGGTAATAACTGACATTAAATGTGGATCTTTATCATCACGAATGCTGCCGTCTTTTTGCCCAGCCACAAACAGTTTATCTAAACGGATGATGGGGTCAGAAGGTAGGGATTGTGATAGTTGTGTTACAAAATTTTCAGGCACACGAGCACCTGTATAAAAACCATCAAACTCAGCAATAAACCGATCACTATTTTTTTCATCAGGGTTACATAATGCAATTAGAAGCGCTTGTAATGCCTCGATAGCACTGCTGTATTGCCCACTCTCAAAATCATCAAAAATTTGATCATAACGTTGTACATAACGGGTTAATACTTTAACCAAAATGGCAAATCCAAGATCATATTTGTCACGATAATAACGATATAAAGTATTACGACTCATTTTAATTGACAGTGCGATGTCTTTCATTTGTGTAGCAGAAAATCCATTTTCAACAAACAATTCTTCAGCCCCGGTTAATATACGTTCACGGGTGGCATCTGTTTGGTAAATCATTCTATCGGACATATACACTCTCTAAAGTTTAATTGTATTTATTCACAAAATAACACACAAGTAATAGTACACGTGTAACATTCAAGTTTCAAAGATAATTCCAAATGGAATAATAGTCAATTTATTTTATGTAATAATTGTAATTGATTATTAAATAGGGTTTGTTTAAGCATTGCTTTGATCTATGTTTGACGCTGAATGGTAGATAATAAAGGCTATGTTTTAAAATTGTGTTGCTGCACGTGTAACTACTTGAATTCAAAAAGGTTTCGTATTCATTAAAATGTCACAAAA
>JALJPK010000112.1:11946-14593 GCA_022968985.1 Pseudomonadales bacterium
CAATTTATTACAGGGTTAACTGCAACAACAATTTAAAACATAGCCTAAATTAACGAGGCAACGGGGTAAAGGGGGTAAAGGGGGTAAAGGGGGATACAATTACAAGCAATAGATAGGTGCTTCTGCAACACTAACAACTTTAACATTGTCTTTTTTTATACTCTTAATTTTCTAACACTTTTAAATAACAACACAATTAAAAATAAGAATTTCAATAAAAATCATGATTTTTTTTACCTAACATTAAAATTTCATCGACTCATTATTTTATTAAAAACAAGATAGGTTTTACTTTAATTCCATCTACTATTTTTCTTAAACTCACTATTTTTAGTTTTGGTTTTAATAGAATTTCATTCGCCCATATTAAAAACCATTTTTTGGCTTGTTTCTCCTTTCTAAATTCACCAAAAAACAGATAATACTTAATTCCATCTGAATAATAATAAAATGGTTGAGGTTGTGTTAAATAATAATTTGTTGATAACAACGCATTAATTTTTGCATGTTCAAGAGCGTTTAACAATTCGACTTCAGAAGAAAACTCCCCTATTAATAATGCATAAAACTTGTCCATACATAAATAACAAGCCTCCACTTTTTTAAGAATATTTTTGGACGACACTTTTTTAGAAAAAGCTAAACTACTTTTAAACACATTGACTTTGCCCTTGTTTAATCCAACACCTAAATACAATTGGTTTAACCAAGGCTGGTCACCTTTAAAAGAAGGCGATTGCAGCGCAAACCCACCCTGTATACTAATATTGGGTATTACATAATAATGAGTCTGTAACGAAGTTATAAACGATGGGTAAAAAACACGAGTGATATAACCATCATGCCCTAGAGGAGGTGCACTTAAGCTCACTGTAGATAATCCAAAAGCTGAACCAACATTTGCATTGATATCTATGTATTTAGTTTTTAATAAACTAAACCCTACACTAGTTTCTAGTTGCGACATTTTATAATTGATTAAACCAAAACTTTCTTGATAACTTAAAGACCCTAAGTGCTTAAAACCCACACTGGTTTTAATTCGATTATCAATCCAAATATTTAAATGGGCGCTATACCCACCATTTTGACTTACCTTCGTTTTATTGTAATTTATATCCAGGCTTATTTCGTTCGCACTTGTGCTTACACTGCTTATTAATAACACTAAGAAAATAAGAATAAAACGGGTTCGATTCATTTTTTATGAACATTTAATGATAGGATGTTTATAGTGTAGACAATCCAGCCCTGCTTTTTAAGAAATCCTCTTACTGAATAGCTTTTGATTCTAAAAACAAATTTATTCCCATATAATTACCTATTAGGTTAGAAGTGCGGATAACTCCGCAAAAATCATACATATAGATAGATAGACTGTATGGCCCAGCCTTATTTAATATACATTTAACTTAATACAAAGAGACAAACATGAAAAATTTAAGCCTATTTACTACCCTATTCACCGTTGTACTTTTAAGCGCATGTGGTGATAAAAAAATTGAAGAAGTTGAAACTGTTGACGCAGTTGAAGTAATACAAGTTGTTGAAGAAGTAAAAAAAGAAACGTACAACAAAATCACTGACGCTAAAAAATTCATCGACAAAGCCAATGACGCCGCTAAGTTAATCGAAGATGCCGCTAACAAACAACAACAAGAACTAAAAGAACTAGACGCTCTTTAAATATCATTTTTACAATTTAATTTCATTGGATATAAAGTCATAACACCCAATAATATTAGGGTGTTATAGTTACCACTTAATTCTAATTTGATATTATATAAACTCAGTTTAAGAGGATACATCATGTTAACTACTCTTGTTCAATTTAAGCTCAGTAACTATCAAACTAATACCCAATAATATTTGGGTTAATAGTGCCACTTAATTCTCATTTAATATTATATAAACTCAAGTTTACAGAGGATACATCATGTTAACCACTATAGGTTTAATCGCTATTGGCATCGGTATTGGAATGGTTATTTACCATTATTTTATTTTGTCTAAACATGGTGGTAAATCACTAGCTAATCAATTAGATGAGCTTAAAAAAGAACATCAAAAATATCAGTTTGATGTGTCTGAGCATTTTCAAGAAACAACTCAAATGCTTGATTCGTTAAATCAACAATATGAAAAGGTGCAATTACATATTCAATCGGGTGCTGAATTACTGACTCAAAATGAACCAGTGTGTATTGACCAAGTTGGGACCGAATCTAAATTAATTGATTCGGCTGAATCTTCTGACTCTGAAACAGCCGAAACATCTAAACCCAAGGATTATGCTTAAATTGAAAATACTCACCCCTTTTGTATTAGAAAACACCGACGTTTATTCATTTAAATCTGAAAAAACAAATAAACAATACGGCATTTGTATTCAGTACCCTGAAGGCTATTGTCAACGCCAAGAACAAAAGCCATTGCCTGTCATCTACATATTAGATGCGCAGTGGCACTTTCCTACTATTTGTGCCATTTACGGTACATTACATCACGACAACCAAATGCCAGAAGCGTTGATTGTGGGTATCACATGGCAAGAAGGTAATTTGTTTGATCAACGTGCTCATGACTTAATACCCGACATCGACCCTAAAAGCCCACACAGTGGTGGTGCAGATGATTTTTTAGATTA
>JALJPK010000113.1 GCA_022968985.1 Pseudomonadales bacterium
GCCGATGGTAGTGTGGGGGTTCCCATGTGAGAGTAGGTCATTGTCAAACGCCAAATAATGAAATACCCCGTTAGGTTATCCTAACGGGGTTTTTTATTGCCTAAAGAAAAGTGAAATTTAAGTAAATCTAAAAAAAAGGCTTTTAGTTATAATATTATTGTCTGATTTATTTACTTTTATGAATTCAATTAATGTTTTTAGATTTGATCTTCTGAAATATTTCGCACAAATCCAACCGATCTACTTTGTAGGTTGATTGTAAGCAGTCTGCTAAGGTATTAAAATAATTCATAATCAGTTTTAGTCAAAATAGGGGTTGATTTCAATAGTATTATTTTGGGGTTAACACCTGATCAATTGCAGTATCATTTCGTTTTTTTGCTGCAGAAATAGATATCTAATTAATGTTATAAAATTTCGAAGAGGTAGAGCGTTGATTTAATTACAATGTGGTTTAGTAAAAGGATGTTTTGGGGTGTGTCAGCCTCATTTGAGGCTTTACTATGTTTCTTATTAGATATGCTTGTCAGAAATTATGTTTTAATTTGGTTGGGTGTTTTGAAGTTATAATGTTCACGTAATGCATTCCATTGATCTTTGTTTTGATCTAAGCGTACATTCTTTTTGGATAAAGAAAATTTTTGACTGCCTATTAATGTAATAGGTTTTTTGCATGGAATTGAAGCTTGCATACATTGTGTTTGATTTAAAAAGGACATTGCTTTAAACCAAAGATCATCTGCTTTTGGTGTCAGTTTCAAAAATAAATCACTGTTTGTTATGTCTTTATGGAATGATCCCGGTGGGTATAAAATACCATCACAGCCGATAGGCAAAATTGATAATGAATGGGTAGCTGTTGGTACGTTTTTGTCCCATTTGGAATAAGGGATTGTTTTATTATTCTTGTCATAAGTTATAAAACAAGTTCTGTTAGCAATGATTGTATTTGGATTGTTTGTTTGATCGGTGTATAGAAGTTCAAGCCAGTTATTTGGATAAATGGAATCGTCATCACAAGTTACAATTGTATCATTTGGGTATAAATCTAAACTGTGAATTAACTTTCTATGGGAGCAGGTTAAATTTGAGTAATGAATTTCAAATATTTGTTTGTTCCTAATTTTTACATTGGTTAGATCTAATAGTTTTTTAGGTAATTTATTTTTAAGGTCATAATTTAACCACAATATTATTTTTTTAGGTAATTGTGTTTGTAATAATATACTTTTGATCACAATATCTAACTTATCTAATCTATTGGGGATAGAAGTTAAAGATACTATTATTGGAATTTGAATGTCGTTACCCTTAGAGTCGGTTGGGATTTCCGAAACCTTTATTTTCCATTGGGCTAACAGAGATGGTAATATTTCTTTTACTTTCATTTACTGACTTCCAAATTGATTTTGCTCATTGTCCGAAAATTATACATTTGAGGAGGGTGAATGTATAACGTCATTTAATTTAAATTAATGTAATAGGCTGAAACAAACTTTGAATAATATAATAAACCATTTTCAATCTCGATATCCACAAGGCCATATTAGTTTTGTGGTTGTAGCTTGTGTGTCTCTTATCCTATTAGTAGTGTTGAAACTTTCTACTCAAATTCAAATTAATCGTTATCCAGAGGCTATTTATACCCTTTGCTTTTTGTTTGTGGTAATAACTTCTAAGTGGATGATAATAAATGACAGAGGTCTGCATTTAGTTTTCCTTGGTTGTTTGATTCCTTTTGTGTTGTTGTTGATCAATTTTGTTCTGGGTACTGATTCGGTTTATGGAAACTTTTCAGCCACTCAGTTGATAAAATTAACTTTTTTTGTAGTAATAGGGTTTTGGTTAGGGGGGAATCTTAACCGAATCCATGTCTTCTTATCTTTATCGGCGTTTGGTTTAATTATTTCGATATTTCAATCCGATTTCGTAGCAGAATTTACACGGATTATACATGGTAAAAGAATTGATTTTGATCTACATAATGCACAGCATACTTCTATGTTTTTTGGATTATTATTAATTGGTGTTTTTAGTTATATTAATAAATTGCCATCTTTTAATGTTAAAAGTATCAAGTCATGGGTGATATTAAGTGTGTTATTTTTTTCAGGGGTGTTGGCGATAATTGTTGTAGTAGGGGCGCAAACAAGGGCTTCGTGGTTGGCTATAATAGCAATTGTTATTATTTACTTTGCTCTATTGATTAAACAGCTCAATATAAAATTATTATTAATCTCCGCAGTTATACTTTTAGTTACTTCAATCGTGATTTTTCAATTCTCTGATACATTAAAAAAACGTGTTAAAAAAGAGGTTTCAGTAGTTCAAGTATTTCTAAATAAGGGTATTGATTCTGTACCTTATTCGAGTATCGGCATAAGGCTGCATACTTGGGATGTGGCTCTGGATAAAATACTGGAGCGTCCATTTACTGGGTTTGGTGCGAATGTAAGAAAGTCAGTGATACAAGATTCGGATAAATTACCTAATCATATTAAAAAGAATTTTGGGCATTTCCATAATAGTTATATTGAATTTACATTGGCGTATGGTTTGATAGGGCTGGTATTTCTTTTGTATATCTTTATTTGGATAAACTACAGAATGTATCAAATTGCTAAAAATGATAATCGTTATAAGTCAATTTGGTATTTTACATTTTACGGCAGTGTATTTATGGCTGTAATTAATGTTTTTGAATCTTATGTGTTTTTTTGGTCAGGTGTTTATTCGATGAGTATATTGTTAGCACCAGCTTACTCTTTACACCTAGCGGACCTATATAAGAATAAAGTCCAAAATCAATAATATTAAACATATATTTTTGTCTGGTTTTCTAGTAGAATCCGCGCTCCTTTTTGCTTTATCTATATTAGAAAAGAGAATATATTTAAATGTCCGATATAAACGATAGTACCCAGTCTCAGCTTCAAGAAGAAAATAAATTAATCGCTCAGCGTTTAGAAAAACTTGATGCCATTAAAGCCCGTAGAAATGCTTACCCTAATCACCTTAGACGTACTCATACAGCTGATGAATTACTTTCTCAGTTTAATGAACAAACGAAAGAAGAACTAGTAGGAACCAATCAAGCCATTACTGTTGTCGGACGAGTTATTAGTCGTCGTGGACCTTTTATTACGATTCAAGATGAATCGAATACGGTTCAAGCATACTTAGGTAAAGCTTTACAAAAAACATGTGAAGATTGGGGTTTATTGGATTTAGGTGATATCGTAGGTTGTGTCGGTATCCTAGCTAAATCGGGTAAAGGTCAATTATATTGCGAAATTTTTAAAGAAGAAGATTTTATTATTCTTAATAAAACACTTCGCCCATTACCTGATCAATGGTCAGGGTTGGCGGATCAAGAAGTGAAATATCGTCAACGTTATGTTGATTTGATAGTTTCTGCTGAAACTCGTAATACCTTCAAAATACGTTCAAATATCATCTCCCAAATACGTAGCTTCTTAACGCAGCGTGGATTTATGGAAGTTGAAACACCAATGTTGCAAACCATTCCAGGTGGTGCAACCGCGCGTCCTTTTGAAACACATCATAACGCGATGGACATAAATATGTTCTTGCGTATTGCACCAGAATTATACCTTAAGCGTTTAGTGGTAGGTGGTTTTGAAAAAGTGTTTGAAATTAACCGTAACTTTCGTAATGAAGGCACGTCAACACGTCATAACCCTGAATTCACAATGCTTGAATGGTACCAGGCTTATGCCGATTACAATGATTTAATGGACACAACTGAAGACATGTTGCGCCATTTAGCTGTATCTGTTTTAGGTACAACTACTATTACCTATGCTGATGAAGAGTATGACTTGTCGCAACCATTTGAGCGTTTAAGTATGCTTGATTCGGTACTACAATATAATTCACAGTTCACTAAAGACGATTTTGCAACATTGGAAGCGGCTCAAAAAGCGGCAAAATCCATTGGTGTAGAACCAAAGTCGACTTGGGGTATTGGTAAATTATTAACTGAAGTATTCGAAGAAACTGTTGAAGAGAAATTAAAAGGTCCAATCTTTATTACTGAGTATCCTGCTGAAGTATCACCTTTAGCACGTCGTAATGATAATAACTCAGAAATTACAGATCGTTTTGAATTCTTTATCTCTGGTCGTGAAATCGGTAACGGTTTCTCAGAGTTAAATGATCCAATTGATCAAGCTGAACGTTTTAAATCACAAGTAGCTGAAAAAGATGCGGGCGATGATGAAGCAATGTTCTATGATGAAGACTATATTCATGCTTTAGAATACGGTTTACCACCTACAGCAGGTGAAGGTCTAGGTATTGATCGTTTAGTGATGTTTTTCACGAATAGTCAAACCATTAAAGATGTAATTTTGTTTCCTCATATGAAGCCAGTTGCACCAAAAGTTGCAGAAGAAGAATAAGCAAATTGATTCTTGTTTAAAAGAAAAGCCTCTTTTTAGAGGCTTTTTTTATATAAGTGAAAGCCATTTTTTTGAATTAAATATTTTTTATTAGGTAAAACATGTCAAATTTTGTACAAGGTCAACGTTGGGTTGTCGATAGTGAGCCCGAATTAGGTTTAGGTAGTGTTGTTTCATCAAATGTTCGTACCGTTACAATATTTTTTTCTAAAAGCGATGAAGATCGTTTGTATGCAATTGAACAAGCACCATTAACCCGTATTCGATTTGAAAAAGGTGAAACCATTCAAGTTGATAGTGGTGAGTCTTTAGTCATAAATGAAGTTAAGGACCATGAAGGTTTCTTATTTTACGACTGTGTTAACGAAGAGGGTGAAGAGCAGTTAGTACCAGAATCAGCCCTTAGTGCAACTATCGAATTAAATTCTCCGTTAACACGTTTGATTACATCGCAATTAGATCATCCAAAATGGTTTAGAATTAGACGACAGCTAAATGACGGCGTTCAGAAAGTTTGGCAACAACAACTTAATGGTTTGTTAGGCGCACGTGCTGGATTATTAGCGCATCAGTTATATGTCGCACAACAAGCAACAGAATTAGAAAGAACCCGAGTATTATTGTCCGATGAAGTGGGTTTGGGTAAAACAATTGAAGCGGGACTGATTTTATCACGCCTGTTAAGATTAGAGCGCGCCAGTCATATTTTAATTCTTGTACCTGAAGCATTAAAAGTTCAGTGGTTAGTTGAATTGATGCGTCGATTCAGTTTAACAGTACAGATTTGGGAGCAAGGTGTAGAAATTGATGAAAAAGCAATTTACATTGCTAGTCATGATGTATTAGATGACTTAGAAGGGTTTATTGAAATATCTCGAGCGCAGTGGGATTGTATTGTTGTAGATGAAACCCATCATATTGAATATACAATTGATGAACCTTCCATCGCTTATGACTCCCTTGATCAAATGGCGCAAAAAGCCAAACACCTTATTTTATTATCTGCAACTCCAGAACAGCTGGGTTTAGAAGGGCATTTTGGTCGTTTAAAATTATTGGATCCTAATAAGTTTTCAGATCTTGATGCCTATTTAAAACAAGAAGAACAATATTTAGCTTTAACTGAATTAATTAATAATATTCAAGATGATGCATTAAGTGAAACTGAAAAAACGCAAGTTAGTCAGCAATACGGCATAAATTTCGAACAATACACTCAGGATATTGTGATTGATTTAGTCGATCGTTTTGGAACAGGCCGTGGTATTTTTAGAAATACACGTAATGCAGTCAAAGGTTTCCCGAAGCGCTTTTTTGAATCCGTTGAATTAGATGCATTGTCATTAGAGTCGGATGATATTTTAGACGCCAAATTAGATTGGTTGTCAGATTGGTTAGATGATCAAAATAAAAAAGACAAACACCTTTTGATCTGTCATGACCTAGAAACGACTTTGTTGATTGAAAAATATTTATGGGACAAAAAAGGCCTAGGTTGTGCTGTTTTCCATGAAGATTTAACTTTGATTGAACGAGATCGATCGGCAGCATTTTTTGCGGACAAAGAGCAAGGTGCAAGAATTATGCTTTGTTCTGAAATTGGATCAGAAGGGCGTAACTTTCAATTCTGCCACAATTTAATTTGTTTTGATTTACCTAAAGAGCCTGATTTATTAGAGCAAAGAATAGGGCGTTTGGATCGAATCGGACAAACCCAAGACATTAAAATTTGGATTCCAAGTGTTTTTGATTCAGAAGAAGCTGAGAGTATTAGTTGGTTCAATAATGTACTTAATTGTATTGAACAATCTAATCCAGCGGCGGGTCAAGTGCATAAAATGTATTTTAACCGTTACTTGAGTGAATCGGATCAGGCTAAGAAAAGTGAAATAGCTGAAGAAGCAAGACAGTTGAGTGAAGAATTATTAAGTAATATTCAAAAAGGTCGAGATAAACTACTTGAAATTTCTAGCTGTCGTCAACCCGATGCAGATGCCTTGGTGCAAAAAATTAAAGACTTTGAAACAACCACACCTTTAGCGTTATTAGAGCTGGCGTTTGATGCATTAAATGTACACTTTGAAGATATTGGTAATGGTTTTTATAGTCTACAGCCAAGTGATAATATGTTGGTTCCTTTTGTGCCCGGTGTGCCTGAGGATGGTGCTGAAGTCACCTTTGATCGTGAGTTAGCGTTAAGTCGTGATGAAGTGCGGTTTATTACATGGGACAGTCCAATAGTATTAGGTTTGTTAGAGCTTCTAGCCACTAGTGAAATTGGCACAGCAACATTAGCGCTGTTTCCAAGTGATGCATTACCACCAGGGTTAGTATTGCTTGAAGCGATGTATCAATTAAGTATTCAAAATCCATTGATTCATCAAGTGCAGCCATTTTTAGCACAAGCTTCAATTCGAGTGGTTAACTTAGAAAATAACCCAAAAGATTTTGATCAAGTGTTGGGTGAAGAAAAATTACAAGATTCACTTACGTCAGTGAAAGGAAAATTAGCCAATCAAATTGTTCAATCTAAAAAAGCTGAGATCAAAGTTTTAGGTCATACGTCTGAATCTTTAGCCAAAGATAAGTTAAGCGATTTAATTGCAATAACAAAACAAAATGCAACTGATTATTATTCGAAAGAAATGGATCGATTAAAATCGATTAAATCACGATATAGTTCAACACAAGATACCGCTGATATCGATGAAAACATAACTCAGACCCAAAAGCGCTTTGATGATATTATTAAAGTAATTGTAAATGATATAGTGTTGATACAAAGTTCATTAAGATTAATTGTGACCACACAGGCAAAATAATATTTTCAAATTATTATATTGAAATAACAGGAATTTAAATGAAATCATTAATTCACCCCGTCATAGTATATGGGGTAAGTGGTTGTGGTAAATCGACAATTGCAAGTGAAGTATCACGAAATATAGATGCAGAGTTTTTAGATGCGGATGATTTTCATCCGCAGGCTAATCTTGATAAAATGGCATCGGGCGATCCGTTAAATGATGAAGATAGACAGCCATGGCTTGAACATTTAAATACAATTATGGTTGATAAAGCCAAAGCGGGTATTCAGGTTGTATTAGCTTGTTCTGCTTTAAAAGAAACATATCGTCGAACGTTATCTAAAAATATAACACCTTTTTGGTGTCATTTAGCATTATCTGAACAGATGGTTATTGAGCGAATGATGAAAAGACAGAATCATTTTATGAAAGCTAATATGGTCAGTTCTCAATTTGAAGCATTAGAAAAACCCGATTATGGTTTAATTGTTGATGCAACACATTCAGTAGAAAATATAGTCAAAATAATTTTGGAGCACATACGTGATTAAATTAGAAGTTTCTTCAATTAACGCAATTCCTGTTGCACCATGTGATCTAGGTGAAGGCCCAACTTGGCATGAAGCACAGCAATCTTTTTATTGGGTCGATATATTAAATGGCCGCTTACATAATTGGCATCCAGAAAGTAAAAAACATCAAAACTGGACGTTTGAAAAGTTAATTGGTTGTGTGTGTGTCTGCGAATCAGGCCAACTTATTATTGCGTTAAGTGATGAAGTGATTTTATTTGATCCCACAATAGGTTTGTCCTCTATTAAACATCTTTGTAAATTAGATGAAGACTATCCTGATAATCGTGCAAATGATGGCAAGATTGACCCATGGGGTCGTTTATTTATTGGTACAATGCACAAAGATGCCGCGCAAAATTCAGGTCGTTTAACCTGTATCGATACTGATGGTAATAAAATAACTATTGAAGAAAATATAGGTATTTCAAATACGTTGGCTTGGAGTAAAGATAAAACTAAGTTTTATTTTGCTGATTCAACCAAACAAACTATATGGGAATACCCATTAGATGAAAATGGTTTGCCTATTGTTGCGCAGAAAAAAGAGTTCATCAAAACGGATATTGAAGGTGGAGCACCTGATGGGTCCAGTATTGATGACAATGATAACCTGTGGAATGCTCAGTGGAATAATTCACGAGTGCAGTGTATTAACCCACAAGGCAAGGTCATTGATGAATTAATGTTGCCAGTTCCATTAACAACAAGCTGTTGTTTTGGTGGTCAAGATTTACAAACCATCTATGTGACGACTGCAAAAGTTGGTTTGTCAGACGAAGTATTAAAAGATAAACCTCAAAGTGGCCAAGTATTTGAAGTTAAAACAAATATCAAAGGTCAAAAAGCGTATTTATTTAAAGATTGAGTCGATTAGACTTATTTAAGTAGAACGATTAAAATTACCCACTTTTAAAGAGTTGTGATTAAAAAAATGACAGTATCGATTAAGAACGCAGAAGAAATTGCAAAAATGCGCATAGCTGGCCGTTTAGCTGCAGAAGTATTGGAAATGATAGCTGAGCATGTTGTTGTGGGTACCACAACCGGCAAGTTAAATGATATTTGTCATGACTATATGGTTAATGTTCAAAAGTCGATTCCAGCACCACTAAATTACCATGGTTTTCCAAAATCAATTTGCACCTCGGTAAACCAAGTAATTTGTCATGGTATTCCAAATGATGACAAAGTACTTAAAAAAGGCGATTTAATCAATATTGATATCACAGTAATTAAAGATGATTATCACGGTGATACCAGCGAAATGTTTTATGTCGGTGAAGTTGCTGAGCATAATAAACGCCTGTGTAGAATCACCCAAGAATGTTTGTATAAAGCCATCAAACTAGTTAAACCGGGTGCGTTTTTAGGCGATATTGGTCACATAATTCAACAACACGCAGAAAAAAATTATTACAGTGTTGTTCGTGAATATTGTGGGCACGGCATAGGTGCAGTATTTCACGAAGAACCACAGGTATTGCATTATGGTAAAGCAAATACGGGTTTGGTTTTAAAAGAAGGCATGACATTTACAATTGAACCTATGATTAATGCAGGTAAACGTGACTGTAAAGTATTAGGTGACGAGTGGACTGTTGTGACAAAAGATAGAAAAAATTCAGCACAATATGAGCACACTTTATTAGTTACCAAAGACGGTGTGGAAATTTTAACGTTACGTAATAACGAATCTATTGAGTTATAAATGACTGACGCTATCGCCTCTAATAATCGTAATGATTCTATATTAGTAGCCGCAATAATGGATATCGACCACATTGAATCTGAACTTCAAGCCGGTCGATCACCCATCACTACATACAAACAAGCATTAAAATCCCTCGATGATCAACTTGAACAAATCTTTGATCCTATCCAACAAATCGCTGAAAACTTATACGCTCGATCTGACGCGTTAGATAAACTTCTAACGTTTATTTGGCGCTCTTTAATTAAAGACAACAAAATCAGTCTTATAGCGGTAGGTGGATTTGGTCGTAGAGAGATGCTGCCTAAATCCGATATTGATTTATTATTATTGTTTGAAGATGAGTCAATCATCGAAAAGAATAAAAGTAATATCGAACAGTTTTTAATGCAGTTATGGGACATCGGACTAGAAATAGGTTCCAGTGTGCGTACATTTGAAGACTGTGAAAGGGAAGCCAGCCAAGATATTACCATCACTACTAACTTGTTAGAGACCCGTTTAATTATAGGCAACCCATCGTTGTTTTCAAAATTAAGCACAAGAATGCGTGATGACGATATTTGTAATAGTGAGCGATTTTTTACAGCAAAAGTAGAAGAGCAGGTAACAAGACACGCAAAGTGGGATGATGCAGATTTCAGTTTAGAGCCCAATGTTAAAACTGGAGTAGGTGGACTTCGAGACATTCAAACCATTGGTTGGGTGGCAAAAAGACACTTCGATGATAATCATTTAAAAAATCTAGTTGAGTGTGGTTTTCTGATCGAAGAAGAATTAGAAATATTATTAGACTGTCAAAATTTCTTGTGGAAAGTACGTTATCAATTACATCGTATTACCAAAAAAGAAGAAGACCGTTTGTTGTTTGATTTACAAGCAAAAGTGGCTGCGGCATTAGGTTTTGAAGACAGTAATGGATTATTAGCTGTTGAAAAAATGATGAAACAATATTATCGCTGTGTTGTGAAAGTCAGTGAGTTAAATGAAATATTATTACAACATTTTGAAGAAGCCATTCTTAAGATTGATCCCACCCTGTCCATAAAAGCCATAAATGAAAAATTTAATCGACGTAATCACTTAATAGATATTAAAAATGAACAGGTATTATTAGACGATCCATCTATTATTTTAGAAATTTTTGTTGAACTGTGTAAAGATGACAGCTTAAAAGGGGTGCATTCTCATACAAGAAGAATCATCCATCAGCATCTGGATCTCATCGATGATGACTTTAGAGCGTCAGCTAAAAATAAAGAATTTTTTAAGCGTATTTTATGCTCTTATCTCGGCACATCGTCTAATTTAAGACGAATGAATCGACTCGGTATTTTAGGCCGATTTATTCCACAATTTGGTCGTGTTATTGGTCAAATGCAATATGATTTATTTCATATATATACAGTTGATGCGCATACCCTTTTAACCATTCGTAATATTCGTAAATTTCGTCATATTGAAAATACTAAAAAATACCCTACAGCCACTGCCGTTTATCATCGCTTAGATAGAGTTTATGTGCTTATTATTGCGGCATTGTTTCATGATTTAGGTAAAGGTCGTGGAGGTAATCACAGTGAAATTGGTGAAAAACTCGTAATAGAGTTTTGTCAAAACCATGATTTCGATAATGAAGATACGCAGTTAGCATCATGGTTAGTTAAAAATCATTTGTTGATGTCTTTAACTTCTCAAAGAAAAGACATATCAGACCCTGAAATAATTGCAGAATTCGCCCATGAAGTAGGCAGTATAAAACGTTTACAATATTTATTTATTTTAACCGTAGCGGATATCAGTGCAACGAATCCAAAATTATGGAATGCGTGGCGCGCAGAATTACTGCGTAAATTATTTAATGAAACGTATCGAGCACTTCGTCGTGGTTTAGATAATATGCTTGATCGTCATGAAGTGATTGAACATAATAAAAAACGTGCGGTTAAATTATTGATCGGTGAGGGTTTTAATGTAGCCGACATCCAATCTTTTTGGGACAATCCTGGTGATAATTATTTTCTTCGTGAATCACCAGAAAATATTGCATGGCACTTTAAAGAAATATCAGCCACCGGTTTAAATAAACCTAAGGTGTTGATCAAAGAAATGAATGGCTCACAATTTAATGGTGCCACTCAAATATTTGTTTACGCCCCTGATCGTGAAAAATTATTCACAGACATAGCTACAACGTTATCTAACTTGAATTTAAGTATTCAAGATGCGCGTATTATCACCTCTACGTCATCTGATTTTTCACTGGATACGTTTATTGTATTAGATGAAAACGGTGAAAGTATTGGTGACAATGTTGAACGAGTAAAGGACATTCAATCAAAGTTATTAATGGCGATTGAAAACCCTGATGATGTGAATTTACAAATAAAACGCATTAGTCGGGCTAAGAAAATATTTTCAGTTCAAACCATTGTCAGTCATAGTGTTGATGAAGAAAATGATCATAGTATTATTGAAGTAACCAGTGCCGATCGCCCAGGGTTATTAGCAACCTGTGGCCGAATACTAAATGGCATGAACCTTCAATTATTAAATGCACGTATTGCAACGTTAGGTGAGCGAGTAGAGGATATTTTCTTTGTTCAAACTCAACAACGCCATTCAATTAAAGACCCTTTAGTGATTAAAGAGTTATGTAATAAGCTTAAAGAAGCTTTAGATAAAGAATCCTAATTAAAATGAATCCAAAACTTAAACTATTACAGCCTTATCCTTTTGAAAAATTGGCGCAATTATTTGCACAAGTTACACCTAACCCAAACCTAGATTTAATCGCTTTAACAGTAGGTGAACCCAAACATAAAAGTCCTGAATTTGTGCTTCAGTGTTTTAATGATAATAATTCAAAGTTAGCAAGTTACCCTGCAACCGCTGGCACACCTGAATTAAGAAGTTGCATTGTTGATTGGTTAACTAAACGTTTTGATTTAAATGTTATCGATCCTGATAAACATATTATTTCTTGTAATGGAACACGCGAAGCATTGTTTGCATTTACCCAAGCTATGTTTGATGACACTAATAAACAAAAACCATTTATATTAACCCCCAATCCGTTTTATCAAATATACGAAGGCGCCGCCATTTTAGCAGGCGCGCAACCGTATTTTGTTGATTTAGATGACAAAACATTTTTAGCTGATTTTTCTAATATTGAAGAATCGGTTTGGCAAAAAACTCAAATCGTATTTTTGTGTTCACCGGGTAATCCTACTGGTGCGGTAGTAGGGTTTGATCAACTTAAAAAATTATTAGAATTGTCAGATAAATACGATTTTATAATTGCCAGTGATGAATGCTACAGCGAAATTTATTTTAAAGAAACTCCGATTGGTTTGTTAGAAGCCTGCGCAAAATTAGGCCGCGATGATTATAAAAATGCCGTTGTATTTCATTCTCTATCTAAACGCTCAAATTTACCAGGATTACGCTCTGGTTTTGTAGCTGGCGACGAAGAAGTGATTCAAGCATTTAAACTGTATCGAACCTATCATGGTAGTGCGATGAGTTTAACCAATCAGATGGCGAGTATTGCGGCGTGGTCGGATGAGTCTCATGTGCAAGTGAATCGTGATTTGTATCAAATTAAATTTGCGCAGTTTTATGAGATTGTCTCAAAAGTATTACCGATAAATATGCCCGACGCGAGTTTTTACTTTTGGTTACCCACTCCTGAAAACGGAAAAATATTTGCAGCAAAATTACTAGAAAAACAAAATATTAAAGTGCTACCTGGAGAGTTTTTAGCCCGTGAAGTTAATGGCACAAACCCAGGTGACAACTTTGTTCGAATTGCATTAGTTGCAACCCAACAAGAATGTCTAGAAGCGGCAAATCGAATTGCCCAATTTATTAAAGAGGAATACAAATGAGTTTAACAATGTACGGAATTAATAATTGTGACACCATAAAAAAAGCTAAAAAATATATGGATACACAAGAAGTGGCCTTTGAATTTTACGATTATAAAAAAGAGCCGGTTCCACAAGAATTATTAAAAGGCTGGTTAAATGAATTTGGTTGGGAAGTGGTATTAAATAAACGCGGTACAACGTTTCGTGGATTAGATAAAGCAGATAAAACAGACATCGATAATGAAAAAGCATTTGATTTATTGGTGGCGAATCCATCAATGATTAAACGTCCAATTTTTAGTAACGGTGAAAAATCATTAGTGGGTTTTCAATATTCGTCATTTAATGCGTTTGTTAAAAGTCTATAAATTTAGAATTATATAAATAGTAATAGGTAGAGTTATGAGTTATGCATTAGCGCTTGGTACTGCGACTAAAAACAAAGATGGTAAAATTATTGAAGCGTATTTTCCTGCGCCATTATTAAATCCATCATCTGATTTAATTGCAAAAGTATCGAGTATTACAGGTTACACAGCAGGTAATGTTGATATAGAAATTTCAAAAGAAAAGGCTACACAATTAGCCTCTGCTTTTGAAGATGATTTAAATAAAAGTTTTGCTAAAAAAGCGGCAACATCAAATGTCGATTTAGTATTAGTTGTATTAGCAGCAGATGAAAAACCATCATCAATCGCGGAAGGTTTTTTGAAATTACAATTAATCTCTCACAGATTAGTGAAACCACACGGTACAGTGTTAGATGGTATTTTTGGTTTATTACATAACATCGCATGGACCAACCAAGGTCCAATCGATTTACCAGAATTAAGCGAACGTCAAATTGATGCACGTTTAAATGGCGAAACGCTAACAGTTGATTGTGTTGATAAATTCCCTAAAATGACCAACTACATTGTACCAAGTGGCGTGCGTATCGCGCATACCGCTCGTGTACGTTTAGGCGCTCACATTGGTGAAGGCACTACTATTATGCATGAAGGGTTTGTTAACTTTAATGCGGGTACAACTGGTGTATCAATGGTTGAAGGTCGTATTTCTGCTGGTGTAATGGTTGGTAATAATTCAGATATCGGTGGTGGTGCGTCTATTTTAGGAACACTTTCAGGTGGTGGATCAATAGTTGTTTCATTAGGCGAAAACTGTTTATTAGGCGCAAAT
>JALJPK010000114.1 GCA_022968985.1 Pseudomonadales bacterium
CTCTAAGTTATGTTGAGTGTGTCCACCAGATGAAGAAAATAATACTAAAACAAAATTGTTTATTAAATAATCTCTAAATTATGTTGAGTGTGTCCACTAGATGAAGAAAATAATAATAAAACAAAATTGTTTATTAAATAATTTCTAAAACATTTTCAGGTGGGCGCCCAAGTACTGCTTTATTATTGTGAATAACAATCGGGCGTTCAATTAATTTTGGGAATTCAAGCATAAAATCAATAAGCTGCTCGTCAGTTAACTCTTTGTTTTTCAGTGAGTTGGTTTTATAGCTTTCTTCGCCTTTTCTTAATAATTCACGTGGGCTGATATTAAGTTGTTGAATGATTTTTTTAAGTGTCGATTTTGTAGGGGGTGTTTCTAAGTAAAGTACAATCTCAGGGGTAATATTGTTCGCTTCTAATAACGCTAAGGTTTGACGAGATTTAGAGCAACGAGGGTTGTGGTATATGATAGTCATGTAATATTCTCTAATGATCATTAAATTAAAAAGGTAATGTACAGGTGCCAACAAAACAAGACAACGAACAAAAAAAGAAAATGCAGTCAATTTGTTTACGATTTAATCAAGATCCCAATAAAAATCATTTAAATCAAGTGTTAAATCAGTTAATAGACTCACCTAATATAATAAAAATTGATCCTCCGATTAAAATTGAAATGGGTAATAAACTCACAATTGGGGAGCGCTGTTATTTTAATAGTGGGGTGACATTATTAGATAGTGGGCAAATAGAAATTGGAAATGACGTATTAATTGGTCCTAATGTGCAGATATATTCTGTGGGACACGCATTAAACTACAATTTAAGAACACAAGGTGAGAATATATTTTCAAAAGTGAGTGTCGGGTCCTTTGTTTGGATCGGCGGAGGGAGTATAATATGCCCCGGAGTAACCATAGGTGAAAAATCTGTGGTGGCTGCGGGATCAGTTGTTACAAAAGATGTGCCCAGTGGGACATTGGTTGGGGGTAATCCAGCAAGGGTAATAAAAGAAATTTGAGTAAAATCTGTATTTTCTTGTATCAAATTAGGTGAAATTTTGTTTATTTGCAGACTAATCGTATTTTTATGATTGGCAATTTAGATAAACTCTACTTACTTTTCGATACAATTATTGAAAAGTTCCAAATATCTTGAACACAAATTAACTTAATTTTGTGTTGAATTCTTTTTTACGTAGTTGGGGAGACCTGTATGAAGCAAATTATTTCACTACTAGCACTAAGTTTAACGCTGGTATTTTTATCCTGTAGTACGGATTACGAAGGACATGTGGGTGGCGCTTCCGACCCTGATTATTGTAATGCTCCTGACTCTATTTTAGATACAGACCAAGGAATAGAATCACCATACCCTCTTTCAACGTTTGAAAAAGCAACCTATACAGCGGGTTGTGAAATTTATGTGGTTAAATGTGCCAACTGTCATATGTTAGATGGCGCCACTCTTAACGCAGGGCTCGATCTAAACGATGCCGCTGATGATGCAACACCGGATAAAAACTGCGCCACTTGTGAAGCGCATACGTGGTTACAAAATACAATTCAAACAACGATGCCTCCTGAAAGAGCCGATTCTACTTATCTTTCTGTAGATGACTCCGCAAAAGTAGCCACTTATATTCGTGCTAATTTCTATAATGATATGACTCCTCCAAATGATACGGAACCTGAAAATCTTCCTGAAAGTATGCGTCCAACCGAAGGTATTGTGAATGTGTTAGGTGAGCAATTATATATCGTCAATTGTAGCGGTTGTCATGGTGATGAGGGGCAAGGTACGTTTATTTTTGATAATCAAATGACTAATTATACTGTTGATAAACAAACTCTATTGGGTAAAATTACGGGAAGTAATTTAGGTTTATCTGGTTATGGTTCACCAGATGATCCAATGGAGTTTGGTAAGAATTCTGCAGATTACAGTGCTGACGCTATCGCAGAATATATGAACGAATCATTTGATTACATTAACTGGTAATAAGGCTTAAATTATGAAAAAAGTATTAATACTAGCTGTGTTATCAGCTATTTTATCAAGTTGTGTGCATGTGGCACCGTACGAGCGTGACGCTTTGGCCAGCAAAGAAATGATGTGGTCAACAGACGTAATGAAGTCGACTTTAGACGGTCATATCTATTTTAGTAAAGAAGCATCATCAGGCGGCACTGCTGCTGCTGGTGGTGGCTGTGGGTGTAACTAATGAAAACTAATTCTAAATTATTGGCATTAACTGCCTCAGCTATGACCTTACCGGGTATTGTATTACAAGCTCAAGCTACCTCAGCACCTGTTGAGTCTGAAGTAGGTTATCGTTTATCGGGTTATTTTGAATCTGATATTCCAGAGGAACGTGTGATAACAGGTACTAACGAGCGTTATGATATTCTTGTTAACCAGTTTCATTTATTACACCCTATTAATGATCATGCGGTGATTACTTATGAAGGCACACTTGAAACATTAAGTGGTGCTTCTCAGTATTTTTCAACCTATGTAGATAATAATGATAACGGTCAATTTGATGCTGATGTCGACTCTGTTGGTGTTCATATGAGTGGTGCGTCTATTGAAGAGATGCGTATTGACTCTTATGTAGGCGCGCGTTTTTATAAATCAAAAACAGAAGAAAGCGAAGCGGCAGGTAACTATGGCGGCAAAGTAGGTTTTTCTTTAGAAAATGATTATTTGTCATTAACTATTGCAGCTGATGGCGCGATGGAATTTGATGACGCGCATACCACATTAGCTGCGGGTGCAAGTTACTCTCACGACACATTAAGCCCAACTCCAGCCAGTGATACGGTTGCTGCAATTGACGATAATACTGCGCCGGGCAGAAAGTACGCGTCTATTTATGATAAACGTAATTCAATGTCTGTTTTTGTGGGTGTAGGCCAAATTGTTAACCCTACAATGGTTGTACAAGCCAATGCCAGTTTTACACTTAAATTGGGTTCAGGTGTATTAACGGATCCTTATCGTGAATATAACAGTATGGCAATTGATAGTCGTCCTGGTACACGTGCCATGTTTACGTTCTCTACCGGTTTACGTAAAGCATTACCTGACATAGATACAGCGATTCATGCAGATTATCGTTTTTATTGGGACGATTGGGGTATATTGTCAAATACTATTTCATTAGCTTGGCAGCCGCGTTTTATTGTTGATACCGATGCGGCAGAAGGGGTTATGGCGCATTTAAGTGATAACGATGTTGCTTTTGATATCTCACCAACTCTGCGTTATTATCACCAAACCAGCTCTTCATTTTATGAAATATTGTCTGAAGACGATTTTATAAATTTAATTGGTGACGGGGTTGTGGATACCAATACAGGTGATGAATACTTGTTTTTATATCAAGATAGTAATGGCGAACAAATTTATTCATCAAACGATCCTCGTTTAGCGGCATATGGCGCGATAAGTGGTGGAATGGGGTTAAGAGTTGAATATCTAGATTTTGCTTTTGTATCCAATTTTGAGTTGTATACGTCATCACCAGGTTTGGGTATTCAGAACCGAGATCAAGAATTGCATAATGCAATGGATTATTTCCGATTCAGTGTAGGTTTTGATTATAAGTTCTAATTTTGAAACTGTATAAAAAGCACTTTAAGTCTATGGGGGGGCCGTGTGAAATTAGCATATGGTCGGCCCATGAGCCAAAAAACCTGTTTGATCTTGTAATCAAAGAGGCGCAAAGGCTAGAGAATAAATATTCACGATACTTAGACGATTCAGTGCTGACACAAATTAACCGATCCGATGATCGGTTTTTTGGTATAGACGAAGAAACAAAAGCATTATTTGGTTATGCAAAAACCTGTTACGAATTAAGTGATGGGTTGTTTGATATAACCAGTGGTGTCTTAAAAGAGATTTGGGATTTTAAAACTAATCGTTTACCTTCTAAGGCACAGATAGAAAATTGTTTATCTAAAGTAGGGTTTGAAAAACTTATAATAGATGATCGAGGAATTTGCAAACCGAAAGGGATGCAGATAGATTTTGGTGGCATAGTAAAAGAGTATGCTGCTGATTGTATGGCTAATTTGTTATTGAAACAGGCAGGTTCTGATGTTTCGGCATTGATTAACATGGCTGGGGATGTTTATGTAACAAATCCACAGCCTGATAATCAGTATTGGCAAGTAGCCATTACTCATCCGCTGACTAAAAATGCAATTGCATTATTACCAGTAATGAGGGGGGGAGTAACAACAAGTGGTGATTATGAGCGTTTTATCGAAATTAACGGTGAGCGTTATAGCCATCTACTTAACCCAAAAACAGGTTGGCCAATAAGAAGTACTTGGGCAAGTGTGAGTGTTGTCGGACCAAATGCTGTAGTAGCAGGAAGTGCTTCAACCATTGCAATGCTACAGGGTAATAATGGTAGAAATTGGTTAGACGAACTTGAGTTACCATATTTATTGGTAAATCAAGCGTTTAACTGCATCGTAAACAAACAAGAGTAGTTATTATGAATAAATTAATCAGTTTATTATTCATGTTCATGTTTTCATTGAATGTGATAGCAGCTGAAAGTCCTGGTGAAGTCGTTGAGTTTCTAGAAGAAACAGACGCTTACCAAATGAGTTATGAATCCTTTCCACAAAATAATGAAATTGTCATTAATTGGGATGTTGCTGAAGGTTATTATCTATATAAAGATAAAATCTCAGTCTCCTCTGTTGATAAAAAATTAGAATTGATTTGTACCCCTAATTTTAAATCAAAATACGATGAAACTTTTGAAGAAACCAAAGAAGTTTATTACGATTATGCTCAAGTACGCTTAAAAATTGAAGCTACACAAACAACCCCGTTGTTATTAGAGTATCAAGGTTGTGCAGATGCCGGCCTTTGTTATCCTCCGCAAGAGCGTGAGATTGCTTATTACCCATCAGATGAAGAGTCGCAAATACCAGCAGATTTTGACTACGAAACTGCGTTTGAAGATGATGAAAATTATTTAACTTTTACCTGTGCAGGTGTTGATGGTGCAGCTATTGAACCTGTATCAATATCTAAATTTATCGTTATATTATTAATGGCACTTGGTGGTGGTTTGATCTTAAACTTAATGCCTTGTGTATTCCCGGTGTTGGCAATGAAAGCTATGACGTTTGTTCAAGCTGCTGGTCACGCTAAAATTGAAAATATTCGTCACTCTTGGGCTTATACTATTGGTGTTGTTGTTAGTTTCTTAGCCGTTGGTGGTGCATTATTAGCTCTGAAATGGATTGGTGGTGTTGATGTAAGTTGGGGTAAACAATTAAGTAGCCCTTACGTATTAATGGCAATGATCTATATCTTCTTCTTCATCGGTTTAATGCTTTACGGTTATACAACAGTTGGCACAAGCCTAATGGGTGTTGGTCAAGGTTTAACTGAAGACTCTGGTCTTAAAGGTTCATTCTTTACTGGTGTATTAGCCACAATGGTAGCAACACCTTGTACCGGTCCGTTAATGGCACCTCCTTTATTGTTCGCTTTAACTCAGCCACCTGTATACGGTTTGATTGTGTTTGCAGTATTAGGTTTTGGTATGGCGTTACCGATGTTATTAATCGCTTATATTCCTGCTGCGGCTCGTATGATGCCTCGTCCGGGTGCTTGGATGGAAGTATTTAAGCAGGGTATGTCGTTCCCAATGTTTGCCGCTGTAATTTGGTTAGGTGATGTATTATTAGCAGTAGTTGGCGCTGATGGTGTTGTCTTAGCTGGTGGTGCTTTATTAGGTCTGATGTTCTATTTATGGCCTTCATTCAACAAAGCAAAACCAGTAGGTTTTGGTAAGTTCTTTGCTCGTGTAATTGAATTATCCCTATTTGTTTATGTGTGTTATTTAAGCGCTAAAACATTCGATAGTCTAATTGTTGTATTGTTAGCATCTGCTGTTGCATTGGTTGTGTTAATTGCATACTACAAATTGGTAGCTAAATTATTCACTCAAGGTTTCTATGAAATGTTTGGTAAAGTAACTAACGCCTTTTCAAAAATAGTTATTGTATTGTTGATCGTTGCTTGGGTGCCTTACAAATTAGCTAATCCGCCGGTAGATCATTGGATAGACTTTAAAACAGTAAATATTGAACAATTGGCGCAAGAAGGGCCTGTATTTGTAGATGTGACTGCTGAGTGGTGTATTACATGTAAAGCAAACGAATCTATCTCGATGCACAGTGATCGATTCTATGCTTTAGCTGAGCAAAAAGGTGTGATCTTAGTAAAAGCTGACTTCACAACATCGGACCCTGAAATCTTGAAATTCTTAAGATCTCATGATCGTGTATCCGTGCCTTTATATGTGTTTTATGTGCCTGGCGAAGCGCCAGTATATTTACCACAAGCGCACACAGCTGACACAGTAACCAATGTGTTTAATACAGTTGATGATGTTCTGATTGAAGGTGAAGATGAAGATCAAGAGTCTTCTAAAAATGAAGCATTAGCAGAGCAATACGGTCTTTAATAGATCGTATCCATAAAAAAAGCGGCATTAGCCGCTTTTTTTATGTCTAAAATTTATGAAATGTCATTATTTAATAGTCACTTTTGAAGAGTAACTTATTAGGATGCCTTTTTAAGCGTATCTACTTTTTACCAAAAATACTTTTTAAACGTTTCGCTAAAGACAAATCTCCACGAGATTTAATTCTGCCAAGTAAAAGGGCCGAAGTAGCACTTAACTCACCTGCCAATAATTCTTCAAAAGTTTCCCTGTCCATCGATAAGCGAATATCAGGATATTCATTTTTTTCTTTGCTTAAAGACCAAACCCCGTCATTAATTATTAATTGGTATTCGTTTTCGTCAGTTATATTTAATTGATAGACAGCTTCAAATCCAAATGAGGCTGGTTTATCAAATCGATTTTGTAATAAGTGTTGTAATTGCTCAAACATAAAATTCATATATTAAGAATGAATGTGTAATGTAACAAACTATGACTTATTACAGTAGTCAAAGCTGTTAAGAATGATTATCATTCGTTTTTTTTTAAGTATTATATTCATGAAACGTCTTTGTCTGTCATTGTTATTAGTGTTTGTATCAACCAATGTATTATCTGAAATTACGGATGAATGGTTGGATGATGAAGTATTGTTTGATGAGCAAGAGGTTGATGCTGAAAGTGAATTAGTTATAGAAAATAGCAATTTAGAAAATGCTAAATCTGATAATGATAAAAACAAAAATGTAGAAAGTATTCAAAATAATAAAAAGGACGTTAAAACACAAACAACAAACGATAGTTTAAACACTCAGAATAATTCAAATAGCGAAATTGAAGAAACGAATACTCAGCAAAAACAATCAAATACACAACAGTTAGAAAATGTAGTAATTAATGGTGAATTAGATAAAACCACCATGACAAAAGACACAGCAAAACTATTCTCTATGCCAGGCGCTGCTGGTGATCCTTTAAAGGCATTACAAGCGTTACCTGGAATAAATAGTGAGTTTTCTTTTGTGGGAGCACCTTCTGTGCGTGGATCAGCACCTGAAGATAATAGTTATTTGGTAGATGGTTTACCCGTACCCAATTTGTATCATCTGTTGGGTTACAGTATTTTTTCAGACAATATTGTGCAAAATTTTGATATTCAAATGGGAGCCTTTCCCGCTAAATACGCAAAAGGCACCGGTGCTGCTATTTATGTGGATTTAAGACAACCTAAAAATGAAAAATTAAGTTGGTCTTTAGATTTAGGAATGTTTCATTCTGGATTTTTTGTTGAAAGTAGAATAAATGATACCCAATCCATATATTTTGGTGCACGTAAAAGTACAATTAGCTTTTTTGCTCCATTAATAATAAAGGATGATACTCCTGAGCCGCAAGAAGGTGAGCCACCAGCAATCGTAATAAGTGAATTTCCAAATTCAGATGATGTCTATTTTAAATATCACAATCAACTTAATAATAAAAATCAAATAAGTTTTGTAGTTATTGGAGCACAAGATTATTTTGGCATCGAATTCCCACCTGAATCTGAAGTAGAAGCAGTGGAACCTGCAATAATTGGCACACTAGCGGTAAATAATAAACAAAGCACAACAGGTTTAAGCTGGGATTATAAAAAAGATAACCATAATCAATTTAAAACAACATTAGGCCATATATATTATAAATCTAAATTTATTATTGGTGATGGTTTATATAATAATTTAGATATTCATTCCTTTATATTAAAAACGAATTACTTAAATACAAATATTAAAGATCACTCGTTAAGTTTTGGTGCCGAAATACAAAATGATAATGCAATATATGACAGTCGTTTATTAAATAATCCATGTTCACGTCTAGATCCGGGATGTTCGTTTAGTGCAGGTGTTATTATACAAACTGGTGATGACATGGCCATCAATTATTTAGACAGTTATATTCAAGACGAATGGTTTGTGAATGATAAATTGGTTTGGACAAATGGATTACATGTTTCTTATGATGATTTTATTCAGGATACAATTTGGCAACCACGAACCCGATTAGAGTATAATTGGTACGACGAATGGATATTTAACGCAGCTTTTGGTGTACATCATCAATTTCCTGAGATTACAAATTTATTACCAGATTTTGGTAATCCGAATTTAAAAAATATTACCGCAGCACATTATACTTTGGGTGTTGAAAAAAATACCTATAGCGGTCTAAAAATAAAAACAGACACTTATTATAAAAAAATTAACGATGTAGTAGTGGCCACTAACGATGAACGACTGTATAGCAATCAAGCAAATGGTGATGCTTATGGTTTGGAAGTATTAATAGAGCAAGAAAAAATTGGTGACTTTTCAGGATTTATGGCATTAAGTTTATCAAAATCTACCCGTACAAATGAAATAACCGATGAAACGGCTTTATTTGAATTAGATAAACCGTTTGTATTTGACTGGGTAGTTGAGTACAAACCAAATGAACGTTGGAAAATTGGAGTTAAATGGAATTTAAAATCGGGTAATTTATACACACCGATCGTTGGCTCAAAACCATTTGTTGATTATCCCGATGCGTTTGAGCCTATTTATGGCGAACTCAATTCAAAACGTACCCCTATGCAACATAATATGGATGTCAGAATTGAATATACTAAAAAAACTACGAAAAAAACAATCACTTATTATGTGGATATTCTAAATGCATATAATCATAAAAATGTAGAAGGGTATTCTTATAACGAAGATTACTCTGAAATAGAAGAAGAAATGGGTGGAGTACCACTACTGCCTTTACTTGGAATGAAAATGTCCTTTTAAGGCACTCTTTAAATATGAACAAAAATATGAACAAAAATATGAACAAAAATATGAAAACAACTATGAAATTAACTATTAAAAAATCACTCTCTATTTTTTGTATCAGTGTGTGTTGTACACCGATTTATGCAAAAGTTATTAATGATGTATCCCAGCAAATTGAAAAAATCAATCAAAATGGTGTGATATCCCAACAAAAAATTAACGTTATTTCTGAAAAAACAGATACGTTGTTTGAGCAATATATTAAATTACAAGATCAATTAGAGCAGCTAAATATCAATAATCAATATTTACAAAAATTGATAGATGATCAACTTTTAAAGCTGACAAAATTGGAGGCGCAATTAAACAGTATTGATGAAACCAATTCAGCGTTGATTCCATTGATGACACAAATGATAGAAACTTTAAAAGTATTTGTGCGGTTAGATACGCCTTTTTTAATTGAGAAAAGAATTCAAACCATCGAAAAATTAGAGTCGTTATTTATTAAGTCTGAGCTAAGTATTGCACAAAAATACAGACAAATATTACAGGCTTATGTGATAGAAAGTCAGTACGGTCAAACCATTGAATCCTACCAAGGCACAATCGAATTAGACGGTAGAATACTCACCGTTCAGTTTTTTAGAATGGGGCGTTTAGCTTTGTATTACAGAAGTATTAATCAAAAAGAAGCGTTTGTTTGGGACAATAAAAATAAAGGCTGGTTACCATTAGAAAAATCACAAATGTTTGAATTAGATAAAGCAATGAAAATGGCTCAAAACAAAGTAACCCCTGCATTAATCGCTTTACCTGTTGTGGTGGATGCAGTATTTAATGAGATGAGTAGTGTTGGAGGTCAATTATGAATTATATTAAGTTGATGAATCGTTTTAATATCATTAAGGGGTTATTTAAGGGGGGGGTTATTGTTGCCGCTTTTGTTTGTGCTACCACACTACATGCTTCAAATCTTGATGACTTATTAGATCAAGTAAAAAGTGATGGTAAAGTTGAAAGCAAAGTACACAAACAACGTGAACAATTATTTTTAAGTAATCAAAATAATCAAACACAATTAGTTAAACAAAGTATCACTGCAATTGATGATGCCACTGAACTTAAGTTGCGGTTAGATGCACTTTTAAAATCTAATACCAAATTAATAACAAATTTAGAAAATGAAATTGAAAATAAAGCAGGGGATTTATCCAATGTATTTTCAATTGTGCATCAAGTCAGTGCGGATCAAAATGTTGCAATAAGACAATCTGTAATTAGTGCTCAGTTTTCAAATAGATTACAGTCATTAAGTGATATTGAAGATAAAAATGAATTACCTAAAATTGAAGATTTAAAACAACTTTGGTTAATTTTACAACATCAAATGACTCAAAGCGCCAATGTATCAAAAACAAAACAGCAAGTGACAAGTAAAGACGGGGTTCAACTAAATATTGATGTGGTTCGTTTTGGTGGATTTAATGCTGTCAGTGATAATGGATTTTTATCTTATTATGCGCCAACCCATAGTTTATTAACCTTAATTAAACAGCCGCAAAATAAATACCTAAAAAAATCATCAAACTGGTTTGATGGATCAACTTCAGTCTTAAAAGAAGTGGTGATTGATCCTTCATTAGGGGATATTTTGCAATTGTATTTATTAAAACCAACTATCAAAGATCGAATCAAACAAGCCGGACTTGTGGGTTATGCCATTATCTTTATAGGTTTAATAGGTGCTTGTGTTGCGTTATGGCGTTTGATTTATTTGTCTAGTGTGAATAAAAAAGTACAAAAACAAATTAAAAATTTAGATCAAATACAATTAGATAATCCATTAGGGCATTTGTTAAATGTAGCAAAAACAAATAACCACACAAATACAGATTTGTTAGAAAGTAAACTAGAAGAATCTATTTTGACCCATGTGCCACAGTTAGATAAAGGCACCAACTTTATTAAACTGTTGGCGGCAGTTGCGCCTTTATTAGGTTTGTTAGGTACTGTGACAGGTATGATTGCAACATTCCAAACGATTGTTGATTTAGGTTCAAGTGACCCACAATCAATGGCAGGTGGTATTTCGCAAGCGTTATTAACCACTGTGTTTGGTTTGTTAGCGGCCGTACCATTATTGTTTTGCCACAGTTTTGTTACCTCAAAAGTAAGGGCGTTAACTGTTATATTGTCCCAACAATCTGCAGGTTTATTAGCGCTGCATATCAAAAAAAATGATACAAATTTAAGTGAATCAAAATGATTGATTGGCAAGTGGTGTCAGCCATTTCAGGATTTTTTAATCAAGCAGGCTGGGTAATCAGTCTGATTGTATTTAATTGTTTTTTGTTGATGTTGTTATTTTTTGAACGTTTTTATATGTTGAATTTTCAATTTAAACAAATGTTTAAAAACTTACGCGAAAAAATAAATCAAAATCAAAACAATGATTGGTTTGATCGAAATATTCAACAAACCTATTTGTCACAAGCGCATTTTGAATTAAGTAAACGTGATATTTATATCAAAATGTTGATTATGATTTGCCCACTATTAGGTTTGTTAGGAACCGTGTCAGGTATGGTTGCTGTTTTTGATGTGTTATCAATAACAGGTACATCAAACCCAAGAGCAATGGCCGATTCAATTGGCCAAGCAACCATTCCTACTATGGCGGGTATGGTTGTGGCTATTTTTGGTTTGATTTTACAAAATCAATTAAATGCATTAGCAAATAAACGTTCGCATGTATTAACTCAATGGGTGCAAGGAAAATAATATGGCTGGTAAGTTTTCAAAACATATTTTTAATAATAATGAAGACGTTCAAATTGATATGACACCGATGCTTGATGTTGTATTTATTATGTTGATCTTTTTTATCGTATCCACTTCATTTATCAAAGAGACAGGTATAGAAGTGAATCGACCGATTGCTAAAACAACACAGGTTATTGATCAAAACATCATTTTAGTAGCCATTGATGCAAACAGTTTAGTCTGGATTGATAAACAACAAGTAGCCATTAGCCAGTTAAAGGTAAAGGTAGAGCGTGCATTGTTACAATCTAAAGGTGCATCAGTAGTTGTGCAGGGTGACACTCAAGCAAAATTAGGTTTGTTTATCCAAGTGATGGACCAAATCAAATTAGCTGGTGTGGAAAATATTTCTATCGCTTCAATTAAACCCAAATAAATAAGGCTATTAAATATTATGAATTTAAAAGTTTTATTGTTTGCATTGTTAGGTGCGTTTTTAGCTACGGTATCGTTAGTTTGGATAATGAGTATTTTAGTCTCGCCTAAGATTCATGAGAGTGAGCAAAAACGCAAAATAATTATTTTAGCCACGGTTGATTTGGTTGAACCTATTGTCGATCACAAACCAAAAAACAAAGAAAAACCCCCTGAGCAGCCACCAATTTCACAGCCGACACCACCAAAATTGGCGACACCCACACAAGCGCCCGCTCAAAAAACGGCAATTAATGATTTGTTTGATTTTAATGATCCACAAATAGAAGGCTTAAATACAGCGGGTTTAGCGGTTAATCCATTAAATATAGCCCCTGAAAGTTTAGGTCAAACCCCTTCGTTTTCACGAGATGCTCAAGTAATTGTACAAGTGCAACCTGTGTATCCTATATCTGCCTTAAAACGAAATATTATAGGCTTTGTTCGTGTTGATTTTATTATTGATGAACAAGGTCGAGCGAAAGACATTCAAATTATCGAATCTCGGCCGCAAGGTGTGTTTGATCGCGCTGTATTAAAAGCAGTTAAAAAAACAAAATATCAACCCGTGATAGAAAATGGCAAAGTGATACAGGTTCGTGTTTCTCATGGTTTTTGTTTTAAGGATCCATTATGCATGTAATAAATAATGTTTGTATAACAGTGGTGTTATTGATTACATCGTTAACTTCAAGCGCACAAGAGTTTAATATTGAGCAATCGTTATTTGAGCAGTCTAAAAATAAAGCAATAATAATATCGCCATTAACAGTTAAAAAGTTAGAACAAGCACAAGTATTGGTTGATCAAGGTAATATTCAAGCTGCATTAAATAGTTTAAACCGTACATTATATCAAGTGAGAACCGATTATGAAAAAGCTGTAATCATTCAAACTGCGGCTTTTATAATATTATTAAAAGATGATGAAACGGCATACAAACAAGCTATTGTATTGTTTAAAACAGTCGAACAAATCAATTCACTTAGCGATAACGAACAACAAAATATTTTATTAAATATTGCATTGTTAAGTGGTCAAATTGAAGATTATAAACAAGCTGTATTGTGGTTTAGAAAATGGATGGATCAACAAACCTTTGCTGACAAACAAATAGACAGTAAAAAAACCATGCAATTAGCCCAGTTTTATCAGTTAGACGAACAATTAAAATTAGCTGAAATTTATTATCAAAAAGCAATCAAACAAGCCAGAAAATTAAAAGAACCTGTTATTGAATCATGGTATGTACAATGGTTAGGGGTCAATTATCACTTAGAAAACTACAAAAAAAGTGAAGCCATTTTAACGTTGTTAATATCAATGTTTCCGGATAATTTAAAGTATTATAGGCAGTTAGCGGGTATTTATGAGTGGCAAGATAAAAGCAAACAAGCGTTAAGCGCTTGGGAGATGGCGTTTAAACAGGGTTTAATACAAAACAAACAAGACATTCAGCTGTTAGCGCAGTTGTTGTTACGTTTTAACTATCCCTTAAAAGCCGCCAAAGTACTCGAACAAGCCTATGCAAAAAAAGAATATGTTTTGTTAGAGTTCGATTATGAGTTATTGGCAGGCGCATGGTTGGCAGCTAAAGAAAATACCGATGCATTAAAGTCATACCAATTAGCTTTTAATGTATTAAACAATCCAAAATATGCGTTAGTTATTGCTCGAATGCATATCGAAAAACAAGCATTTAAAGATGCGCTTAATATACTTGAACAAGTAAATAATAATCAAGATGGTGACTATTATTTGTTGTTGGCCTATGTATTTGTTCAAATCGAAGATAATAAAAATGCTATTATCAATTACGAAAAAGCATTAGATTTTGAGAAATCAACAGAACAAGCCAAAGAATGGCTTGATTACTTATATTTAGTGCAAGCTAATATCTAATATTTAAAACACGTATCTAATAAAAAGTTATATATCAACAGGAAACAATTATGTCGACAGTTACATTTAAAACAAATCCAATTCAATTGACGGGTAACTTCCCACAAGTTGGTCAAACAGTGCCAGATTTCACAGTAGTAGGTGGTGATTTATCTGATATCACACGTGAATCTTTAAAAGGCAAAAACGTAGTATTAAGTTTTTTCCCAAGTGTTGATACTGGTGTTTGTGCTACAGGCATGCGTACATTTAACCAAGAAGCGGCAAATGTTACTGATACTGTAATCTTAGGGATTTCTCAAGATTTACCTTTCGCAGCCGGTCGTTTTTGTGCAGCTGAAGGTATCGAAGCAGTTCAAACGGGTTCAACATTTCGTAACAACGAAGTACTAGAAGCATTTGGTGTTAA
>JALJPK010000115.1 GCA_022968985.1 Pseudomonadales bacterium
AAAACAATCCGATTTAGATATCATCAATCGCTGGCATAAACTTTATAACGGTACAGTATTAACTCAAAAATATGTTAAAGGTGAAACTCTATCAAATATTGAAATGGATTTAGTACAAGAACGAGCTGATGAATATCGTAGCCGATTAATGGATTTAGGTTGGTTGATGAAATGTATCAACGAGCCGTTAGCGCGTGCCGCTAACCAAGAAGATAAATGCACAGGTAAATTTTGGGAGGGGCGTTTTAAGTCACAAGCGTTACTTGATGAGAAAGCGTTGTTGGCCTGTATGGCGTACGTTGATCTTAATCCAGTGCGTGCAAAAATGGCTAAAACACCTGAAAAATCAGCACATACCAGTATTAAAAAACGCATCGAACAATCTGTTAAATCCGATAAACCAAACAAACAAAAAGAACAAGTGGATACTTTACTAAAATTCGCAGGCTGGGCGAGAAAGGATATGCCCAAAGGAATTCCCTGTCGATTAACCACATATATTGAATTAGTTGAGTGGACAGGCAGGCAAATCCGAAAAGGTAAATCAGGTAAAATTGATTCTGATATACCTGAACTGATGCAACGACTTAATATAGATCCCGTAAAATGGATGTTTATATCATCGAACTTTGAATCTGGTTTTAAGGGTATTGTAGGGGATTCATTATCAATAATTGAAACTGTAAAAAGCTTCGGTCGAAAAAGGGCGTTAAACCTTTCTAATTGTTTGTATTACTTTGGTAAGTCAAATAAATAGTTATCAATACCCATCTTTACAATATCAAATTACAAATTCGTAGAATTAGAAAAGTTGCTTGTCTTCAAAATCAACAATCCGTGTGTATTTCATCATTTCAAATAAATTATTCATAAATACTGAGAAATTAAAGCATATACATGATTAACATAATTAAAATGATTTGTTATTATCGTTAATTATTAATTAAGTGTGTCATTGTATTGTATTGTATTGTAAAAATGATTTGTTATTATCGTTAATTCTTAATTAAGTGTGTCATGGTATTCTGTATTCTAATTGGTCATTCTTCGCGGGAGATTGCGCAGATGCTTTGTCAGATAGTGAACGCACCAAAGCACTAAAAATAATATGAAATCTTTAAATAAAGTTTGTATTCTATTGGCTACCATAGCAACGGCAGGTTGCTCTATCCAGCCATCATTGAGCACCGTCCAGTCGCCATCAAAGCTACTAACAAGTGTGCCTTCCCAAAAGGAATCGAAAACCATGAATGACAATATGCCAAGCATTAGCCGCCCACGCCCACCCGAGGTGAAACCAATCATACACAATAATGTGCGATACGAGCAGGACATGCAGAGCTACTCTCATGGGGGGGATCAGCCAGGAGGATACTTAGTGGCTATTGATCCGAAAACGAATAAGCGTATTTGGATGCTCAAGGTGTATAAAGTGACGGTTCACGATGATGCAGGCGTAAATACACCTGGATGTTACTTCCGTAAAATGAAATTGATGTCTGGGTCTGATGAAATCGAAGTTGAGAGTGAAGTTGGCGGCAAGTACCTTGTGGATTTGACCAAACAAACCTCAACCTGGATTTCAGGCCCTGATTAGAAGCACTAACAACAAGAGTGAACTACGTTGTGAACTACGTTGACACACAGACTAACCCTGAAAATATTTACATGTTGATGGGGGCAGGTCCAGCATAAACCATTTGGAGTTTAGCGGACGCGAACCTCGTATTTGTTTAGCCCCTCGTTTTTGTTGTCTGTAGCTTACACTGGGCGTAATATGCTCAGTAATGCAAGTATATTTTATATAGGAAAAGAAAATGAAGAAAATAAATGGCAATGTTATCCCGCTAGAGCCTGACACTCAGGAAGCATTAGAAGAAGTTTTAAAATCAGGTGGGTCTGCCAAGGTTATGTTGGAAGGTAGTGATACTGTATTTCTTATGGCAAAGGCTGAGAAAGGCAATGATTACGAGCTAACTCAAGTCACTGTTAAATTATCTAACGAAAAAATGCGCAGTGCCCTAGAAAAAATCAAACAACAGATCAAAAAGTAGCTCGGAAAATTCAAGAGAAATTCAAGAGGGTCAGGGTCGTTGAAAAAAGACTCTGGCCATTAGATTGACATAGACAGACAAAAAAATATTGGCACTGCGAAAAGGAAGAAGAACAGGTTTTACATTTGACATGTAAAATGTAAAGCCTACCCCATATTTTTTCAGGACTCGTTTAGTTTGCTGTCGAGTGCTTTGAGTAAATAGAAACAGCGCTAGTTGGGTTTGATTAGGGAAGGCTAAGTGATTTTTACTTGAAGGTAGACTTCGGTAGCTTGTAGAGTAAATGGATAAATCTTAAAAATTCGTTTGGTCATTTTAGGCTTTAACGTAACATTGGAATTCAGATTTTTATTAAATTGGAAATAATTATGAAACAAAAATTGACTGTATGCTTGAGTTTATCGTTTTTATTCTTAGTATCTTGCCACGAGCTAATAGCGCAACAGTATGAGCAAGAAAAGAAAGACCAGCAGGTCGGTTATTTACCTAGCAGAAGCATTGAATATGTAAGGGAAATTGAAAATAAAAATAGAGGGTATGATATTCAAATAGAGGGTATTTCTGTATTTGATTATTGATTTTAGCCAGTAACTTATAGTTAATTACAATATTTTAAGTAGAGTAGCTGAGGGTCGTATCTAGCATCTTGACTAGACACTCATAAATAGAATAACCACTCATACTTCGCGAGTAAGGGGATATGTCAAGAATAACCAAATAGATTGCTCTTGATACAACAGCAGGCCACCTTGGCTGTTGTTGTACCTGTTATTGTACCTGTTGTTGTACCTAATTCCCCCTCTTCTCTTCCCACATACTTGCTTAACTTGTCCATAAAATATTGATGGCATGATATTATTTAATCTACAAACTCAATTATTAAAATAATGTTACAATGCTGAAGTTGGATTTTAACAATTTAGTATTAAAAAAGGATAAAAAATACTTTGTAAGCATCAAGCAGACCTATCAAGCTGGGAGGTTACAACTTGACTTCATTGTTTGCTCTTTACTTTTATAGTGCAAAGTCGATCTGTCAGTGGATTGAAGTTAAGTCTCGAAGTTAAGTTATTTATCCAAGACAATCAAAAATTCAGCACAAACAAAATATAAAAAATGTGTTTAATGTTTAAATAGGTAAAAGTGAAATGAAATTAGTGGATGGAAGTGTATTTAATCATCAGGAAATTCTTTTAATTGAAGATCCCAGTATTGCCAATAGAATCATCTCAGAATTAAGTAATACTGATTTTAATGCTTTATCTAAAATTGGGCCGTCAGGTAGAGAAGACTGGATGACAAATCCAGCGGTGTTAGCCATGGCCATGAGATTAGGCAAAGTATTTCTTGTACAAAATTCAAAAAACAATGTACACAAAGCTGCGTTAACATTCCAAGAATCGACCAGCTCAGAAGTAGAAGTTTTTGATGGGTCAACCGATGCTTTTCATAAAAACTTTAAATTAAATTCTGAATTGGCTGATACAGTAAAATTCAGTCTTAAGCATTTATTTAAAAATGCAACTGAACCTGTAAACGCCCGAGATTCATCTGCCAGTATTAGTGAAGAAGGGGCTGATAGTCAGTCAAGTTCACAAACTGATGATTCAGAAATAGAATACAACAAAGGTTTAGGTAAAAAAGCAGATAAACAAAAAACGGAATCAGACTCTAGTTCTGAATCGGACTTAGGCACTGATGTTGCGCCTGCTACTAAAACAGAAGAAGAAAAACCTGAAGATGAACGTAAGTGTGAGACTTGTGGTAAACCATATGATGAGAATTGTCCTGGGTCTAATGATGAAATTAAATTTGATTTTGATGTAAAAGGCAGTGGTTCAAAATTAACCAAAAGTATTGCAATTGCTAATTACGGGGGAGATATTACGACTCATCCTTGGCACTACAAGACAATTCGCTCTTCATTAGAAGCGCATCATTTAATTGTGTCTCAAGTCATGACAAATAGTCCTGATGTAAAACAGGCCGCTCAAAAGTTTGGTTATAATATTAATCATGAAATGAATGGTGTTATGTTACCTTTTTATATGGAATTAGCCTGCCATTTAACAGTGCCTATGCATCGAAGTAATCATAATGCTACTTTCACAGATACAGCTTATGTGGCTAAAGACAAACAGGATAGTTCTTTGAAATTCGATAAAGTGAAAAATAAGGATCGAAATAAAGAAGGCGGTGAAGTGTTTATGCCTTATCCTCAGGCAGTGGCTAAAAAAGTTAGAAGTTTACTAAAGGATTCTAAAAATAATGAAGAGTGTCAATTTGAAAATGGTGAAAATATTTTTATCGAAGAAATGGAATCGATTAGTGAAGAAATTTTAGATTATGTTAAGACCTTTACTTGGACGCTCACTTCGGATGGGAAAGATTACGAAGGTGGTAAAAATGGTTGTGGAAATCCAAATGCAAGTACTGAACAAGTTAACAATGGATGGGCTATGAGAAATAAAAATGGGTTGAAATGTGGAGTTAGAAAATTAAATTCTAATCATATATTTCAAAATGATAAAAAAATTCAGAAAAAAGATTTAGAAATAGGAATGTAAATTATGATATCTAAAAGTAATTACTATATTTTACTTTCACAAAATACTAAAAATTATCCGATGATGGTAGGTAGAACAACCCCTGATTTACAGTTTTATTATTCTGATGAATATCGAGACGAAAATGGCAAAATAAAATTAATTAATAATCGAATTGAATGTGCATTAGCACCTGAGAAATATTCATACGAAATTAATATAGCTGAGCCAAGTCCTAATAATCCAGAATATGTGGATTTGCATACTTATGATTTAGAGCAAAGTGTATCCGAAAAGTTTGTTGAAGCATTTGACGGGTTTCCAGGAATACAATTTTTACAGGGTACTCATGGGGAAGTTATCGAAGAGTTAAAACTAGATTATTATTACCTACATTATTTATACTCTATTAAATGTATGAATTTTGATGCGTCAGAAGTTAGGTTAAGTAAAAGGGGCAGGATTATGTCCTATAAAAAATTGGTGTTAGATCAAGAAATATTAAATAATATTCCAGAAGAGAAACGACTAATTTTTTGGTTAAGAGAGGATCCTATGATCTGTATCGTCCATCAAAAGTTTGTTGATGTATATAATGAAGCAGGTTTAAAAGGTGCTCGATTTGTGCCTATTGAACAGTACAATGAAGAAACTGCATTTATGTAAAATATTAATTTGGACAAGCAATTTTAGCCTGTCCAATATTCAGTCTTAAGCATTTATTTAATAAAACAACAGAACCTGTAAATGCTAGGGACTCATCTGCCAGAAAAAACTAATTAGGGTAAAATCTTGACTTCATACCTCACAGCAGTCCGAAGTCAAGACTCGACCCCATTGGTTTCCGACCCCATTGTTTTCAAAAACGTTTATTTACAATTGATTTTTAAATATTTAATTTTAAGAAGGAATATATGAAATACATATTATTATTTTTAATTACAACTCTGCTTTATTCTTGTAAAACAACCCCTGTTATAATCGATAATTCAGATAATGCACATACTAAATCCGCTGCTTTATACTTAAAAAATGCCTATTACATACCTATATTAGAGCCTGAAGGCATTAATATGTTACCTGAAGGATTTAATAAAACGTTCACTGAAAAAAGAGAATTAATAAGTGGTTTTGAAATAAAAACAAATTTATTTAAAGCTAATTTAGTCAGAATTACAACAAAAAATAGGCAGATAGATAGTAATAGCCAGTTTGGAGATGCATGGGAGTTCAGAGGATCCCTTGATGGTAAAATCAATTCTAAATTATTGGGTCAAAGTGGATTTAGTAGTTCATATATGATGAACAGTAGCGAAAATAATAATGATATATTTATACTACCTAATGTAGATCAATTGATTTTTGATTATAAAACAGTAAATATGAAACCTGGAAAATTCACAGATGTACATTCTAAAAATTATGTAAGTCTCATTCATATTGAAGTTGCGAATATTTCGCCAAAGTCTATCGAAAAATTCAAATGGAAGTTAGATCCTGATAATGATGCATGTTCAAAAAGTATTAATATAGATAAGCCAAATATAAAATTTAAATTTAATAAAGTTAATAAAACATTTTACGCTACAATATCTTCAGAGCCATTAGTAACCATTTCATTTACCTTTGAAGAACTTTTATCAAAATATAATAAATATCCTGATAATTTCTTAAGCTACATATACACAGATGTAAACTTAGCAGAGTGCAGTTTCTTTCTTACATTAAAAAGAGAATCAGACTGGGATTTTTTATATGAAAATTGGAAAACACTTTACATTGCTTATCCAGATGAATCGAATTCATTTGAAGAACTTCGAATTAATTTACCTAATTTAAAAAGTACTCTGTAATTCAAGAGAGTCGGAGTCGTTGAAAAATGACTCTGGCCTTTTGTATTTTGTTTATTCCGCCTTAAAAAATCTTGATAGTAGCTGATGATCAGGTCCTGCATCTTGAAAGACACTCATAAATAATGCGCAGCATAAGAATTCCGTAGTGTTTAAAAGTGTCATGGAGCAATCCGCTGTGGTTGGTCAACCACAGGTGTTTGTTGGTGATGATGTGTCTCACTAATACAATGATGCTGGATTTAATAATTTAGCATCATTTAATTATTTTTAAGGTATTCAATCAGAGATGCTCTGTCTTGATCTGTTAAATAATGTGTACTGTTGTCTATAACCTCGACCATAGTGGAGCCAACATAATCCCCATCTGGTAATAATCCTTCTTGAAAAAACATATTTAAATCCACATCTAACCAATCTTTTAAATCAATTGCGCGTATACCCGGAATCGATTCATTTTCAGAGCCAAAATTACTGCCACTTAAAGCCAGTGACTTATCAATTTTGCCTAACCAATTTCTTGGAGTATGGCACTCTTGGCAATGCGCCAAATGATTAACTATATAATCACCCCGATTATATAATTCACTAAAGTCAGAATTATATTTAAATTCAGCATCATGGAAATTAACAAAATTCCATCCTAGTGCTGCTAATCGTAAGGAAATAGGGAAAGGTAATTGATGCGGTTGACTTGGCTTTTCAGAAGTCGGTAAACTAAAAATATATGCCTTAATATCGAGCATATCTTTTTGTGTTAGTGCGGTGTAAGACGTATAAGGAAACGCGGGGTAATAATATGCTCCATTTGGAGACTGGCCAAAACGCAGCGCCCTAACAAAATCTTGGTCACTCCAGCTGCCGATACCAAAAACAACATCTGCAGTGATATTTGGTGTAATAAAAGTGCCAAAGTCTGATATTAGCTCGACACCTCCTTCCAGAAGTATCCCGTCTTCAGGGCTATGGCAACCGATACAACCGGCCAATTGAGTTAAATATTCCCCTCTTTTAATCTGATCTGTTTTTTCAGAAATTAAAGTGGAATCTAGTTTTATTTTTTTCGGTTGCAGTAAAATTAGCATGATAATTAGAGCTAAACAACAAAGAGAAATAAATAAATAAATAACTTTTTTCATCGTTTTCGATAAGTCTTATGGCAACCTTTACAGGTTTTTCCCAAATCACTAAATTGTTCAAAGACCATTGATTTGTCAGCATTGTTTAGTGTGTTTATAAGCTCTTGCGCTGCTAACTGTGCATCTTCTAATTTTTGATCAAATTTACCTCGTTGAGTCCAAATTATGTCTTTTGCTTTGCTGTCTCCTACATTACTGCCTTCAACAAAAGCATCCTGTGCTAAACGTAACATGGCATTTAGATTAATCGCATGGCGTAAAAATTCAGCTTGGTCATAATCCATCTTGCCTTTTACCATAGCCCCCATATTACCAGCGCTGTAGCCAACAACATTCATAACCGATTGGCGAAAACGTAATGCTTTTTCTTCATCCGTTGCTGCATGGCTAAAGAGGCTTGCCATCAAACAAACAATCAACATAAAAATAGACTTCATAAGGACTACCCTTTATAAAAAATTAACTGTCTAACTATAATTCTAATGTCGGGAATTTGCCTAAATTCTTTTGTTATTTAATGTGTTTTTTAGATTAATTAAATATAATAAAAATACATTTTTAGTAAATTCAAGTGGGTCAGAGTTGTTAAATAATAAGTAAAAAGAAGTTAATGAAAATACTTGATTAAAATAATTGGAATGATTTGTTATTATCGTTAATTCTTAATTAAGTATGTCTTGGTATTTGAAAAGACCAGTATGTCGTTTAAATGGAAAATAATGTATAGTGAGTTAACTATTTAGGATGACAAATAATGAACAATCCACTTAACAAAAAAAACATTCACTCATTACAAAATCACTTTATTATCACTTTGTTATTAACATTATTTTCATCATGCCAATTATCAGAAGTTGATAAAGGTGAGCTAATAAGTGACTTAAAATTTGAAGACCCTAATTTATCAGATTGCATTTTTGACTACGCTGCGCGAAGACACTGGATATACTCCGCTCAAATAACAGATCTAAATTGTGAAGACCGCGGTATTACAACGGCCTCAGGAATTGAACATTTAACACAGTTAAGCACATTAACTTTAAATAGTAATAAACTGACCACCATGCCTGAATTAAGCGGGTTAAGCGCCCTTACAAAACTTTCTCTTTCGGCTAATCAACTGACTGACATTAATTTAACTTACAATACTCGCCTAGAGCAATTGCAATTATATAATAATAACCTAACTAATATCGACATTAGCCAAAACACAGAGTTAACGTTTATTCTATTTGGTCACAACCCATTAACTGAACTTAATACAGATTCAAATACAAAATTAACCGTTATAAGAAGTATGTTAAATGAATTCACTACGGTAGATTTTACAAAAAATACGAACTTAGTATCTATTGATCTAAGTGACAATAGTTTAGAAAATATAGATCTTTCCAATAACCCAAAACTGCAATTTTTAGATATAAATTCCAATAACCTAACCGATATCGATTTAAGTCATAATTTACAATTACTTGAGATAACACTATCTGATAATAATTTAAGTGAATTAGATGTATCTAAATTTAAAGTGTTAGATGAATTAATACTTTCAAATAATAATCTAACTCAAATAGATATAACCAATAATATAGAATTAATTGAAATTGATTTAAGTTACAACCAGTTGACCGATATAAACATAAGTAAAAACAATAAGATTAGGCAATTATACCTTAACAATAATCTATTAACGAACATCGATATCAATAGCCATTTAGAGTTGAGGTATTTAGAATTAAACAACAATCAATTAAGCGATATCAATACATCTAATAACCTAAACCTCTATTCATTCAGCGCCTCTAACAATATTTTATCTGCAATAGATATTCACACAAATATCAATATATATAATTTGTTTATTGGATTTAATGATTTAAGCACAATAGATTTAAGCATGAATAACGATATTAAAAATTTAGAAATTCACAAAAATAATCTAACTGATATCAATCTAGAAAATTTAGGAGATTTATTGACTTTAAACTTAACGTCTAATTTATTAACAAACATCAACATATCATATAATCAAAAATTAAAAGAATTAAAGATTTCAGATAATTTGTTATCTTCAATTGATACTGCCAATAATCAAAAACTTCAGGAAATTTACTTAGACAGTAATAATATAGAAGATATTAATCTAGATAATAATTTAGATTTAGAGAGTTTATATATTGGTGATAATCCACTTTCGAACTCAGCCTTAAATTATTTAATACAATTAGAAACGAATGGAATAATTGTTAACTATTAATTATTTTCAGGACCCTGAGGGTCAGAGTGAATGATCGATAATTGACTCGTTAATATTTTCCTCAGTGCTTCGCATTAGGCCACTTAATAGTGGTCTTTTTTATGTTTATTGGGCGACTTTAAATTCAAGAGGGTCAGAGTCGTAGAAAAGTGACTCTTGCCTTTTTTGTTTTGTTTATTTCGGCTTAAATAATCTTGACTAGATACTCATAAATAAGACGAAATCTTCAGTATTTCACTTATAATTCACAATTAATGAATTGCAGGTTCTAGCAAGGCCATCATAATCAGTATCGACTAGACGTAACTTCTAAGCTCTTTTGTAAATTTTCACAAAAGCGCTTTAAATAATATTATTCTAGGAATAAATACAAATGGCTTTAAATTAGATGCAAACCATTCAATCACTTGCCAATAACAACTAACAAGACAGTCTGAATAAAAAACAAAACGTCATAACTGACTTGCCCCCTTTTCTATAGTGAAAGTGATTGGGTGTTAACTTTTAAAAGGTAATTTTAATTTGAATGTCTGAGAATCTAAAACAATATCATTAAGATACTGCTTGTATTACAACTTTGTAAGTTGCAGAATTCTTAACTGTGAGCTTTATTAAATTATTGGAAGATAAATGAAAAATATTATTATTATAGTCAGCTTGATGTTTAGTTTGGGTGCTTTTGCATTTAATGGTAAACCTTATAACGAAAATTATGATCCAAAAAGAGATCCATTTTCAGATTTTAAACTTGCTCAGGAGGACGCTATTTTAGAAAATAAACTGATTTTATTAGTTCTAGGAGGTGATTGGTGTGTCTGGTGTCATTATTTGGGTTCTTTTATAACAAAGAATGAAATGATGAAACAAAGTCTCGAAAATACATTTGTTGTGATGAAAGTAAATGTAAGCCAAGAAAACAATAATCAAGAATTTTTAAGTTATCTGCCCGAGCATAGTGGTTATCCTTATTTTGTTATTCTTAACGAGGAAGGCAAGGTGGTAGGCTCACAATACACAGGGGATTTGGAACAAGATAAATCTTATTCAATCGAAGAGTTTTCAAAATTTATAGAAACATGGAATGAAGTGAACCAGAAAAAATTCACACCTTAATTATTGATTAAGTCATTATGGTTTTGAGTTGATGCAGTTTACTGTCGTTGAAAAACGATGTTGTTTATTTTTTACCTTTATTTGAGTAATTTGAAATTGGAAAAATGGATGTCCATTTTTGTTAAATGGAGGCTAAACCCATTAATATAAACAAGTTTATCATTGTTTACATTCTCATGTTTTTTGTTAGTTGTAGTAATCACCCTATTAATAGTATTGATAATGCTTGTTCTGAATATAAATTTTCAAATAATAATAAGATATTATTTAAAGACATAGCAGTAGGCGAAGTTATGTTTAGACATCATAGGAATGTTTTGGGGTTTTCTTTGAATATAATTGAAGGGTTACCAAGTGAAATATTTAAAATATATTTGTGGCCTTCAATAGGTATTGATGGATATGTTTGTGGTATTACTGAAAAAACAAATTTAAAGTTTTGTAACTTTGATATAAAAAAACAAAATTTCTACGTTAGTGTTTATATGGATGAATATATTGAGGTTCAAGAATTGGATCTAATAAAAGAATATATTAATAAAAATATTTGCAAATAGATCAATGAACTGAGTATTAAGTCAAGCTGTCTTGACAGGCCATTCATAAATAAGACGAAAGCCTCATTACCTTTAGTGTTTGAAAATGGGGGGCACCTTTGATGAATATATCTAATTACAAATTCGTTGAATTAGTATATTTGATTGTCTTCAAATCAAGCAAGCCATATGTATTACATCATTTTAAATAATGTATTCATAAATACTGAGAAGTTAAAGCATATACTTGATTAACATAACCAGAATGATTTGTTACTATCGTTAATTATTAATTAAGTGTGTCTTGGTGTTTTTGGCTATTTTTATGGCTGGCTAGTTAAGGTGTTAGGCTTGATCCATTGGTTTTCGCTTTAGACTTATTTCATGTTGGACAAGGCTATGCTTTATATATGTTTTTATAATATGTATAATTGTAAACTAACTCAAAACTCAGTCTTTAAGGAAAATTATGAAATTTAATTACCTGTATGGTGTATTCCTCACTCTTGCATTTTTAGGATGCAAAGAATCCGCCCCCGAACCAGATAAAAAAGTGCCGACAGTGACAGTTGTAGAAACCCAAACTGAGAGCGAAACGCAAACGCGAACTAAGACTGACACAACTTCAGACACGCAAACCGAGACAGACACAACTTCAGACACATTAACGGCTACTGAAACAACAACTTCAGACACATTAACGGCTACTGAAACAACAACTTCAGACACGCTAACGGCTACTGAAACAACAACTTCAGACACATTAACAGCTACTGAAACAACAACTTCAGACACGCTAACAGATACAGAAACTGATTCCGATACTGAAACAAACACAAACACAAACACAAACACAGATACAGATACAGATACAGATACACAGGTAACTGTTTCACTGGGTGAAGATTTTGGGCAATGGAAAACTGCACAGGCTAATCATTTGCATAATGGTGAAGTTGAGGGTGAGGTTGATGTAGATAATATCCATGAAATCTGGAATTTCCCCCTAAGTTCTTCTTATAGTTCAAGCAACAGGCAAGGTGCTGCAGCTGATGGCAAATTATTCTTTGTCCGAGGATCAACGTTATATGCGCTTGAATCTATAAATGGTACAGAAGTTTGGAGTGTGATTGTGACAGCTAATCACGCACCGGCTTATGATGACGGAATTGTCTATTTAGAAACAGGTAGCCACAGTAGTGCTAATTTATATGGATTTAACAGCAGTGATGGTTCGTTAACTTTTAAACAATCAATCAGTGATCAATTTAGTACTTTTTATGCGCCAACTATTTATGACGGTCATGTTTATTTTAACGGTGGCTCATACGGTGGCCTTTATTCGGCAAATGCTAAAACTGGAGTAATAGATTGGTTTAAACCATTAGCCCAATACGATAGCTACACACCTTTAGTAGTAGGTGACAAAGTATACCCTTATGCGGGCAATACATTTTCTGTACTTGACAGAGAAACAGGTGACACTGAGACTTCTATAACTTCTGTATCTGGTCAAATTTATGCTATGAGAAACTCCCCAATGTTAGGGGATCAGAATAATGCAATTTCAATTATTAGTGGATACTTAATAAGTTTTGATTTAACAAATAATGTTGAAAATTGGAGATATTCGAATTCATTCTCAGGTCAGCCAGTTGCACAAAATGGGATAATATACGCCATCAGTAGTGGCGTGGTGATTAGTATTAATGAGAGCACGGGTGAAAAGATTGAAAATATTACTACTGAGTCAAATTATGCAAATGATTTATTATTAGTCGATAACAAAATATTTGCTCAAAGTAGTACAAAAACAGTCGTGATTGATCTTGAAACAAATGCAGTTGTTTGGCAGGGGCCAGGCGGTGGCAGTATGTTAATAGGTGAAGGTGTCCTTTATATTTTTGAGTCAAATCAAGTTAGTGCTTATGACTTAGATGGGGACGCTGATGAAGATGGAGTTTTAGACTACATTGAAAAATTATTTGGCAAAAACGTTGATCCATTAAGTGATTTAGACAATGACGGATTAACCTTTATTGAAGAAATTAATTTAAACACAGACCCTGGAAATCCAGATTCAGATTCAGATGGGTTAACGGATGGCGAAGAGGTATTAACCTACTTTACAGATCCATTAAATCAAGATACAGATTCAGATTCATTAAATGATTACGACGAAGTCGTGACTCATAACTCTAATCCTTTAAGCACCGACAGTGATCAAGATGGATTAACTGATTACCTAGAAGTTTTACACTCTTTAGATCCTAATGACCCAACGGATGCTTCAGCTGATTTTGATATGGATGGTGTGCCAAATGATATTGAAATATTCTCAAATTCAGATCTTCGTTCTAATTTAAGTAAACCTGATTTAAACGGCTGGACAATGGTACAGGGTAATTCAATGCATAATGGTTATCACCCTGTAAAGGTTGATCCTGCTAATATTAGTGTGCGTTGGAGTGTTACTGATACAAGCTTTAATACTCAGCCAATAGCTATGGATTTCGGAACAATTTATGCAAAACATGACTCAGATATACTGGCGGCTTATAACCAAATAGATGGCTCATTAAAATGGAAGATTGAAGTTGATTCAGATAGTAGACTAAGTGGCCCAACCGTTTCAGATCAAACTGTTTTGTTACATTCCGGCGGACATTCAAATACGTTCCTAAGGGCATTTGATAAGCAAACAGGTGACGTGGTTTATAAAAACTCCCATGGTTCGCAATGGCCTTCATATTCAGCTCCTACCTTATATAAAGACATTGTATTTATGAATGGCGGTTATTATGGGGGGATGTTAGCTAAAGATTTAGCAACAGGTGCGACATTATGGTCTGTGAGCTCTTCGATTGCAGGATGGACAGATAGCTGGGAGCCGGCAGTAAATGAAGATGCGGTTTATTTGGTTTCATCTGGTTCAAAATTAACTGCACTAGATCGATTAACTGGCGAAGTGTCATATCAAATTACAACCCCGTCTCCTATTTATATACAAACACTTGCCGTGAGTAGTAACGGAAATGTTTGTGCAAAAGGCAAGTCAATTGTTTGTTTTGACACCGAAAACCAAGAAATTTTATGGACATCAGCAACCGATAGCAGTGGGTATACTAATTTAGCGATTGGTCGTGGAATCGTATTTGCCAAGAAGTCTTCAACAGGTGAATTGGTTGCATTTAATGAATTAAATGGCGGCGAATTGTGGAGCTTAAGTTTCCCCTCTACAATTTCATCGAATATTGCGGTGACGGCGTCTCATGTATTTGTAGGTGACTCACAAAAAACCTACGCGATTAATATTCAAACA
>JALJPK010000116.1 GCA_022968985.1 Pseudomonadales bacterium
TGCTTCGTTGGCATAGTCTGGTAATAAAACAGTTAAATCCGTTAATGTAATACCCGGCGCGTAACTGGGTTTGATGTCGCCAAGTTGGGTTGAGGCAGTTTGATTTAAATAATCGCCTACTAATTGCACGGGGGCATTGTAGTTACTACCGCCTAATACATAGGCTGCTTTTTCAATTTTACGTTGTAACTCGATGCCCGCTAATGCGTCACCTGGGTAATCTTTGTCTGGCTCAATACCCACTACAATAGCGGCATTGGCGTTGCGTTCATTACGTGAATATTGACTCATGCCATTACTCACTACATGACCTTCTTCAGAAGTGGCAGCCACTACAGTGCCGCCTGGACACATACAAAAACTGTAAACACTGCGCCCATTTTTACAATGGTGCACTAATTTGTAATCGGCGGCTCCCAATAAAGGGTTGCCTGCACTTTCACCAAAACGTTCACTATCAATCATGCTTTGAGGGTGTTCAATTCGAAAGCCGATAGAGAACGGTTTGGCTTCCATATAGATATTTTGTTGTTGTAACTGTTTAAACGTATCACGCGCTGAGTGACCAATTGCTAGGGCGATATGGTTTGATTTTAAAATCTCACCGCCTGCTAATTTTACGCCGGTGATTTGGTTGTCACCTGATTCGTCTTTATCTAATAAAAATTCTTCTACTTGACTGTCAAAACGAATTTCGCCGCCTAATTCAATTATGTTTTGACGCATTTTTTGAATCATTTTAACTAATTTGAATGTACCGATGTGTGGTTTGCTGATGGTTAGAATTTCTTCAGGCGCACCTGATTTTACAAATTCATTTAATACTTTACGGCCATAATGTTTACGATCTTTAATTTGGCTATATAATTTACCGTCAGAGAACGTTCCTGCGCCGCCTTCACCAAACTGCACGTTTGACTGCACATTAAGTTTACGGTTACGCCATAAATCCCATGTGTCTTTGCTGCGGCGTTTTACGTCTTTACCGCGCTCTAAAACAATCGGGTTAAAACCCATTTGCGCTAAAATCAAACCAATAAACAAACCACAGGGGCCAAAACCAATCACAATCGGGCGCTCATTTAGCTCTTTAGGTTTTTCGGCCACAAACTGATAGGTGGTATCTGGGGTTTCTTTGATGTTTTGATTGCTGGCAAACTTTTCTAATAGCTCTTTGTTTAAAAGTGTATCGGCGTCAATGCTGTAAATAAGCTTGATGTTCTGGCGTTTACGGGCGTCGTAACCACGTTTGGCAATACTGAAAGACAGTAGGTTTTCTGCTGGTATATTAAGCAGATTTAAGACGGTTTGTTGTAAATCGTCATCAGTATGGTCTAGAGGTAATATAACTTGCGTAAGGCGCAGCATGGCTTTGATTTCGGCTTGTTCAAAAAAGGGCGCATTTTACGCTATTTTGAGAAAAAGGTCATGGCCAAAAGCGTGTTTCTTTGTATGTTGGCGGCAAATCGTTTTTTTGAACTGAGAATACCTAAAATATGTCAATATGGTTTGAAGTCACATAATTAGTTTTGTTTGGTAAATCACTTTGTTTTACTTCGAATTAACAATAAACTAGCTGTTTTATAGTTGATTTTTTTATATGACTTTTCAAAAGCTTAACTTGATTTATATTGTTGGTATTTTTGTTGCCTTAATTTGTTCGTTTATAGCTAAAACTATCCCTATGTTTATTGGTGGAACATGGCTTATCGGCATTTTTATATTTTTGTCTTATCCTTGGTTTCTTTTATTGGGGGGAGAATATAAACAAGAAATGCTAGAAAAACATAAACAATATATTCTTTCGAAGCGCTCAACATCACCTAAAAACAGATCTTGGGCCGATTATCAAAAAGAGCAGGAATCAAACAAAGCTGATTCCAGCTCTTAATTCCAGCTCTTAATTAATACTATTCATCAAAATCATGAAGCAAAGTGTCTGGGTGATAAGTCTGTCTCAAACTCTTAATCAAAACTCTTAATTAACATTATTCATCAAAATCATGAACTAAAGTGTCTGGGTGAAAGCTGTACCAAGCAAACCAATAGCTTGTTAACGCGACAATTTGTTCATTTTTTGCATTAAATGCAGTCGCACTGTTCGCTTTAATATCATACTTAATCAGCACCTTGACCCCATCGATAGTATCAAACAACTGTGTCATTTCAGCGTTTTTAAAATCATCTAATGAGTACGCTTTAAAAGTTTGGTTAATTTTAATGCCTAATACTTTTTGTTTAGGATGAAACTGTTTTGAATCACTATTGGTAACCGGAAAATATATTTGATCAGACACTTCGTAACCTGAATACGGATCTTTAAAATAATTACGTTTAAAACCGGTATCGGTACTTAATATTAATGAGTCTGGGTGGCTTTTTTTCCATTGCCCAAACGAGGTGTGATTAATGGGGATTGACTCAAATGCGGTGTTTTTATAAGCTCCCGTAACTGCGCTGCCCAATATTTGTGACCATAACGATAAAGTTTGTCGGTCGTATAATAAAACATCACTTTCATATAAAAGCCCCGACACACCAAACTCTAAAGTGTCACCTGTAATACTGGATTTAAACGCAACAGCCGTGCCGCATAACGGGCAATAACTAACTACTATACCTTCTTGATCAAAGGTGTCGTTCACCACTTCGTGCCAATTTAATATACCAATAGGGTAAGCTTTAGCGATACCTCGATAAACAATACCCACTACATAATCGTCGTCTTTTAATTCACTTTGTGTAACTGGGATGAATTTAGGGTGGTCGATAGAGGGGATGCCATCTTTTTGTGGGCCGCCGCTTAGAATTTTATCTGTGTCAATACTGGAGTTGTCTAAATTAAATCCATTTTTGGATTCAGTAAACCCTTGTAAGCTGGCTGCCATTAAAAAAACACTAAAACAGGTTTTTATTAAATGTGAAGAAATCATCAGGAATTACTCGGTATGTATTATCTATTTTGAGTGATTTAGCTGGGCAATGTTACAGCTAATTAGATGTTTGTTTTATTTTTCTATCAATCGCTGAATAAATTTAGAGTTATTTTTAGGCTATGTTTTAAATTGTTGTTGCAGCTAAAAATTGCTTAAGTATATTTTGCTGTATGGGCTGTTATCACAACCTATGTATCGCTTTATGAGTAATATCAGGTTTATGCTGAATATTGTTTGAATTGAATTGGTTACTGCTACAACTCCAACTCCAACTCCAACTCCAACTCCAACTCCAACTCCAGCTCCAGCTCCAGCTCAAACTAGGGCAACACAAATTTAAAACATAGCCATTTATTCGTACTCATATTGAGCATTTGGATAATTGATCAGAATGTAATAAAATCGTGACTTAATTTATTTGAGCACAGATGGAAATGGAAAATAAACGATTTAGACTCCCAATTATTATCATGTTATTGATAGTCAGCTTTACTGCTAACGCAACACAAGTTGAGCGAAAAGGACGTTGGTTTGGTTTTTGGGGCTGGAATGGTGCGGTGTATAGTAATAGTGATATTCACTTTACTGGTGATGATTATGACTTTACATTAAATAATGTAGAGGCAAAAGATCGTCAGTCGCCATTTAGTTATAATAATTATATTAAGTGGGACCGTATTACTATTCCACAAACCAATACTAAAATTGGTTATTTTGTAGACGAAAATTACTCAATCAGTTTTGGTGTGGATCATATGAAATATGTGATGCAAGTGGGTCAAACTGTGAAAATTGACGGCACAATAGGCGGTACCAATTCGTCTTATGATGGTGATTATGACAATGAAGATTTCACAATATTAAAAAGTTTTTTAGAGTATGAACATACAGATGGTTTAAATTATATAAACTTTGAACATGTATATTCGGAATCTTTTTTCCATAAACCCATCACACAAAAACTCGGTGTGACGGCTCATTGGTTAATTGGAATGGGTGGTGGGGTGTTGATGCCTAAAACCAATGCCACGTTATTGGGTAATGAGCGTCATGACGAATTTCATTTTGCTGGTTTAGGTACTAATGTAAAATCAGGTTTGAATTTATTTATCGGTGATAACTTTTTTGTGCAAAACGAAATAAAATTAGGTTATATCAATATGTGGGATGTTCGTACCACTAGCGATAAAAGTGATAAAGCGTCACAACAGTTTTTATTCTTTCAATATAACTTGTTATTAGGTTGGATGATTTAACTTACTGGGTGTTTTATTTAAAAGAGTGACAATCAAAAAAGGCGAGTTCATTTAAATGAATTCGCCTTTTTTGTATTTGTTTTGAAGTTTTTTATTATTAACAGTTAATAACGCATTTTTTAAGTGGGTTTAATTTAAACTGATTCACCAAAATAGCTTTGGCTTTAGATAGTTTTATATTACTAGCAAATGGGCCTACAATCACACGAAACCAACTGCCTGAGCTTTCAACGTAAGTGTCGGATAATCCACTTAATATAAATTGTGCGCGTAATGCATTGGCGTCATTGATATTTTTAAGCGATACCGCTTGTAATACATATTGTTTTTTAGCTGCGTTAATTGCTTTTATATCTAAAGGTTTGGCGTTAGGTACTTCTACTTTTTGTTTTTTTAATTCTTCGTAGAAATCAAAAACCTCTTTGGCTTTTTCAGTGTCTTCTTGTATGACTTTAACACTCTCTATCACTTTTTTGATTTCACTTTCTTTATTAGTGACCACTTGTTTGATGCTGTTTTTAACATCATTAAGTATGTCTTTGCCTGTATTCGATTTTAGTTTTACGCTGTTATGGTCAATTTCTGTGACGTTTACTTTACTTAAATAAACTAATGACGATGCAAAACAAACAATAACGGTTGTTGAGAAGACCCAAACCCATTTAGGCACTTTGGATTGTTTGACTGCAACTTTTCGTCTTGGGGCGTAATCTTTTGCCACTTTTTTTGAACCTCTTTAATGATGGATAGTTAAATATTATTAAATTCTATGCTGTTAATTGATTAAATTGACTAATTAGGTCGATAGTTTTGTATATTCACGGTCAAATTCAATCATTGCGTATAATAACTTATATGGTTTAAAAAAGGTGCAAGCATTTAGGCAATTTATTTCAAAGTTGAGAAATAACAATTGTATCTGTTTTGATCTATTACTAATTAAATCATTTTGTTTGATTAATAAATGTTCAAATTTCACTTTGGGGTTTAAAGTTGTATCGCTGGTTAATAATTCAAAATTTATCTTTAACGATAATTGTTGGTTATTAATATTGTGCGACAAAAACGCAATGGCCAATGCATCAGCTTTAATGTTTAACCACCAAGTACTGTCTTGTTTGTTCCAGTGAATTAACGATTGTTTGATGTTTTGTTGTACACCAATGGCTTGAATGGTTTGTTTATCTAACAGTTTAGGTATTGTGTTTTTAATCACATATTCTTGTTTTGATAAATCAGTTAAGTACTTAGACATCCAAATATGAATCCATTGGTATGATTCATCAAAACGATTTTCGAGGGAGTCTGTTGTATTTACTGACTCGTCTTTGTGTCCAAAATTTGATTGCCAGCTTTTAATGAAGTTAAATAAAGTAAACGAAGTATCGGTATTGGTTTTAATTAATATATCTGCAGTTTGTTTGTTGATTTTTATAATCGTAAAATTGGATTGTTGTTTAATTAAGTTTAACCAATTGTTTAATAATTCAGAATCGTAACATTGAATAAAAAAACCTAGGTTTTTATTATGCACATTTATGGTTTTACAGAATGTCTCTAAGGTGGTTTGAGTGTCGTTTGACTCAAATACCATTGAAAAACTTTTGAATAAAAATTGTATTATTTTGTTCATTTTTTTCCTGGAAATTATAAAGTTCATCCTAAATTTGTGATGGTCCAAATTTAGAAGTGAATATGTACTGTGACATTAAAACTCGTTTGGATCGACGTCTATAAATCATCGCACTTTTTTTTGTTTTTTTAGAGGTTGTTGTAATAACTCAATAGCTTGGTGCAGCTGTGAGTCTTATTGTTTTTTTAATACTAAATGAAAATGCTAATGGTTACGATTAAATTAAAGTTCATTTGGATCAACATCAATAAATCATCGCACTTTGCTTTGTTTTTTTAGAGGTTGTTGTAATAACTCAATTGCATGATGCAGCATGGAGCGTTGTTGGCTTTTTAATACTAAGTGGAAACGATAGCGGTTTGCTAATTTCGCCATATAAGCAGGCATAGGCCCGATGCAATCCACACCCGGTGGTAAGGCTATTTGTTTGAGTTGTTTTAATGTGTTTTCGGCTATATTTGCGAATTGATGATCGGCCTGAATTAATGCACTAAAGCTGTAGGGTGGTAATAGCATCTCTTGGCGCAAAGACAATAACTGCGCAGCATAATGGGCGTATTGATTGTGTTCTACCGCTTGAAATAACGGATGTGTAGGGTGGTAAGTTTGAATTAATACTTCGCCTAAATCTTTTGCGCGCCCTGATCGGCCAGCTACTTGGGTTAATAACTGCAGGGTTCGTTCTTCGCCTTTAAAGTCGGCGCTGAATAATCCTTCATCACAATCTAATACTCCCACCAACGTTACTTGATCAAAATGATGGCCTTTTGCAAGCATTTGAGTGCCAATAATAATACAAGGCTCACCTGTTGCTATGACTTCAAGTTGTGTTTTTAAGGTGTCTTTGCCCTGGGTGCTGTCTTTGTCTAATCGAATAATATTGCTGTTTGGGAAATGTTTGTTTAAATACATTTCACTGCGCACCGTGCCATTACCAATGGGTTTTAAACTGTGTTGCCCACATGACTGGCAAGAATGAATAATAGGCTGAGTGTGATGACAATGGTGACACATTAATCGATTTTGGTGCAGGGTGAGCCTGGCGTCACATTGATGGCAGACCACTTGCCAGCCACAGGTTGTACACATTAATGTGGGTGCAAATCCACGGCGATTTAAAAATAATAATACCTGTTTGTTATGTTCCAAATGTTGTTGGATTCTTAAATGCAGAGGTTCACTAATACCATCAACGGGCTCGTGTTTTTTTAAATTCACCATTTCTATAAACGGCATCTGTGCATTTGCTGCGCGTTTAGTTAATTGATGTAACGTAAAACGTTTGCTTAATGCGTTGTGTAAAGACTCAAGTGAGGGGGTAGCGCTGGCTAATAGCACTGGAATATTTTGTTTTTGCGCTCGAACGATGGCAACATCACGACCATGATAGCGAAGTGTGTCATTTTGTTTATAAGCGCCGTCGTGTTCTTCATCAACAATGATTAAACCTAAATCAGGCATCGAACAAAATACACTTGAGCGTGTGCCTAAAATGATTTTAGCTTCACCACTTTTGGCATCGAGCCAACCATCTTTACGCTGGGTATCATTTAAACCGGAATGTAATAGAGCAAACGTTGTTGAAAAACGTGCTTTTAAACGCTTAAACGTTTGTTCAATTAAGCTGATTTCGGGCACTAAAATTAGGGTTTGTTTGTTTTGATCCAAACATTTTTGAATCAATTGCAAAAATACTTCAGTTTTACCTGACCCGGTTACCCCGAATATTAAATGGCATTCAAAACCGGCGTTTAAATCAATTAAATCTAAAACCGACTGTTGTTCATCGTTTAATTCAAAAGGTTCAGGGGTTGTGGCAGTATTAAATAAGACTTTATTTGGTAGGTCTTCTTTTTGTAATAAACCTTGTTTAATTAACGTGGTTCTTGACGAAGTTGATAGCTCTAAGGTTTTAAGTTGTGCGCTTGAAATGTGTGTATGTTCGTTTAATGCGATTAACCAGTTTTGTTGTTTGGGTTTTTTATTAAATTGATTGGGGTGTACCAGTCGGCCTTTTTCGGTCAAAGTGGTAACAGCCAAAGTGGATTTAAACGCATTTTGATCAGATCTAAGAGCTTTAGGTAACATAAACGACAAACATTCACCTAATCGATAATGATAATAATTCGATAACCAAGTTGCCAGTTTTAGCATGGATTCATCTAAAATAGGCGAATCATCCAGTATTTTTGTAACAAATTTGACCTTTTTAGGATCAAAATCAATAGTGGTTTTACAAGCCAGCGCAATACCCACTAACTGTTTGTTATTAAAAGGCACAAGCAAACGGGTGCCCGCAACAATTGGTGTATCGCTGCTAAGCTGATAAGTGAACAATGTGTCCACTCGTACTGGTAAAGCTAATTCAACATAAAGAGGCATATATTTATCTTATATGGTTTTGACTGATTTCAGTTAATCTAGGTTATTAGTTTATCTGTTATAGAGGGTTGTGTCTTTGATAATCTCTGGTATGATATGCGCGCTTAAAATCATTAGTGTTTTGTTGTTAAAAGTTAGACAAATCACGAACTCTTGTGCGGTATTAATGAATAACCTTCATTATTGGCGGCACGTAAAACGTATAAACGGTAAGGTATTAAATCATGAGAAAAGATATTCACCCAAATTATGTAGCAATGAAAGCAACTTGTTCTTGTGGCAACGTTGTAAATACATTTTCTACTAAAGGTAGCGACATGACATTGGACGTATGTTCAGCTTGTCACCCGTTCTACACTGGTAAGCAAAAAAATGCAGATATTGGCGGTCGTATCGACAAGTTCAACAAACGTTTCAAACGTGCTGCAAAATAAACCAGTTTTTTGGTTTCCAAAAAAGGCCTGCATTTATGCGGGCTTTTTTGTGGTCGTAATAAAAAACGGATTGTTTGAGTTTGATCTTTATATTTAGGAGGGCGTAATAGGGAATATCAGTATTGAGGGGTGACTTGAAAATAACCTTCTGCTTTCATTTCTCTAAATACATTGGCCAGTGAAACTTCTAAATAACTTTGTGACTGGTGAATATGATGATAAGTATTAATCACTTCTAGCGGTTGATTATTTAGTTTTATTAATCTGTCTCTTATTTTTTTATCAAAAAACACATCAAGCATCACATCACTAAGAATGATGACATCGGCTCGTCCTTGTTCTAGGGCATGGATTAATATTTCAAAATCAGGTGCATTAAACGTACGTAAAGTAGGCACAATTGATGTTATTTTTTTTTGTAGTTGAGTGCCTCTTGCAAATCCAACCACGTATTGTTTTAAATCTTGGTAGTCATAAATTTCTGGGAATTCTTTTAAACTATAAACACTAATAAGATGTGAATAATAAATAGGTTCTTGAATGGGGATTAAGCTATGGAAAACTTCTGGATTCAGTAAACGAACATCTAATGCTTGGTAATTTCCAATTAATGTTTTTTGCACCGCTCGTTCACCAGGTAATACAATAAAATCAGCCTCTATATCAATGCGTCTATACGCTTCTTTTAAGTCATCAATAAGATTAATAGTGGTTAAGTTGGCTAAATTTTCATCGATCGCAATTTTATATTCTGCAAGACATAGAGTAGGTATTAAACAAAATAACATTAATAAACGAATCAAAATAAACACCTTGTATAAGGTCTTATTATAATTTTAGTCTGTTTTAGGTTAAATCTTAGCTTCTATTTAATTAAATATGTCTCAATATGTAATTCACATGCCCCTCCTCGACAAAGAAACTGTCGAGGAAGGTGACGATTTGAATTGTGAGTTCAACAAAAAACAAACCTACAACTTAGGTTTCAAACTGCGCTTCTTTTTCTTCTAGTTCTTCTTGAGCCATCATCCAATTCTCTTCAGCTTCATTTAGTGCTTGAGTGGATGTGGTTTGCTCTGTTAATAACGTTTTTAACTTAGCTTTATTCTCGTCACTATAAATGTCACCATCGGCCAGTTGTTGTTCAATTTGCGCTAAAAGTGCTTCAAATTTCTCAACTTGTTTTTCAAACTTCTCTAACGCTTTTTTAAACGGTTGTAGTTCTTTGCGTTTTTGTGCATCTAGACGTTTTTGATCTTTTTTATTAACACTGGCCTGTTGATTTTCACTTTGTGGTTTGTCACTTTGACTCTGTGCTAACTGCGCTTGGTCTTTTAGTTTGTGATAATCATCTAATGTACCATCGAATATTTCTAGTTTTTGATTGTGTACATGCCAAAATTCATCCACTGAATTTTTTAATAAATGACGATCATGGGAAATAATAATCACTGCACCTTGGTAATTTTGTAATGCCATGGTTAATGCGTGTCTTATTTCTAAATCTAAATGGTTGGTCGGCTCATCTAATAATAATAAGTTGGGTGCACGATATGATATACGTGATAATGCTAAACGGGCTTTTTCGCCACCTGAGAAATTTTTGATTTTTTTATCTACGTCATCGCCTTGAAAACCAAAACTACCTAAGAAATTTCTTAGTTTCTGTTCGCTAGCATCTGGGAAATCTCGTTGTAAATGCAATAACGGTGAAGCGTTTACGTCTAAATCTTCTAACTGATGCTGGGCAAAATAGCCCACTTTTAAATGCAAACCATGGGTGATTTTACCACCGATTGGTTGTATCTGATCGGTGATGGTTTTAATTAAAGTCGATTTACCTGATCCATTTACACCTAAAATACCAATACGCTGATTGGGTTCAACGGTTACGTTTACATGTTTGATAATCGCGTTATCACTTGAATAACCAATATCGACGTTATCGAATTTTATCAGTGGAGTAGATTGTTTGTCGTGGCAATAAAATTCAAAGGCAAACTGTGTATCAATGTGCGCAGGCGCAATGACTTGCATACGTTCTAATTCTTTTATGCGCGATTGAGCTTGTTTGGCTTTTGTGGCCTGTGCTCTAAATCGATTAATAAAACTTTCGATGTGTTTAATTTGGTCTTGTTGTTTGGCGTAGGCCTGTTGTTTTTGAGCTAAACGTTCTGATTTGGCGCGTTCATAAGCGGAGTAGTTGCCTTTATAAGAAAGTAAATTTTCATCTTCAAAACTTAATATCTGATCCGCAACTGCATCGATAAAATCACGATCGTGTGATACAAATACCAATGTGCCTTCAAATTGGCTTAACCATTTCTCTAACCAATAACAAGCTTCAATATCTAAATGATTGGTCGGCTCATCCAATAACATTAAATCGCATGGGCAAATAAGTGCTCTAGCTAGATTTAAGCGTACTTGCCAGCCACCTGAGAATGAATTAACCGGGTTGTTGACTTCAGTTGCGTTAAATCCAAGGCCATGCAGTAATTTTTCGGCTTTGAATTTGGCTTGATAGCCATCGTATTCATCCATCTTGCTATGAGCTTGAGCTAAGGCGTGATCGTCTTTGGCGTTATCAATTAAAGCTTGAATGCTTTTTAGTTTAGCGTCTGCGTCTAACACGTACTGTAATGCAGTTAAGTGACTGCCGGTGATTTCTTGTTGCATATGGCTGACACGCCATGAGGCGGGAAACGAAATTTCGCCTGAGTCGGGTTGGTCTTGTTTGAGTAATAATCGGAATAAACTGGATTTACCGCAGCCATTTTTGCCAATCAGGGCAATTTTTTGACCAGGGAACACTTGTGAGTTCACATTGTTTAATAATGCTTTGGTGCCGCGATGGTAAGTTAACTGCTCAATACGAATCATAGGGTTTGGCCAAAAATTGGCGCATTATACGAAAGCTAAAGCGTTCTATAAACCTACTTTTAATTTTTATGCGTTAAATCTCAATACTTTTAGCTGTTTGAGCGATTACATTACCAAGTAAAGCCTTAACTTAATAAACTAAATCTCTACACCTTTAGCAATTTGGCCATTCACATAACCGTGTAAAGCCAGATAATCTAAGTCACTTAAATAATCAAATTCAATGCCATAAGCAGCCGTTGAGTTGGCTAAATCGTAACGATCAAAGGTGGTTTTAATATGTGCGTCCCAAGTAACTAAGCGTTTTATACGGCCGATATGAATCATGGCGGTTAATAATAATACGTCACCTTTTTCACCAATAGGATCGATAGTTTCAAGTTTTGCCCCAGCGGTGGATATGTCTACAATACCGCCTGCACTTTTGTCGTAATGAGGTTGTGTTTTATTTAAGACTGATACCGCCACATTCGCCATTACCCTTGCTGCCTGTCGTATTTCATCAATTATCACTTTATTTGGGTAAGTTAAATGAATGTAATGATAGGGGGTGGTGCAAATGTGACGAACCTTGGCCTGAAACGCACAGGCTACTTTTTTAGTGAAAAATCGCACATTAATTAATTGGCCTTTTCTAACAAGTAACGGACGGTCTTTGCCAAGGATTGGGGTCGCAATTAAAATAGTGTGGTGTGGATTTATACCCAATAACTGGGTTTGATAACGTTGGTCCTCATCAAGCTCAATATTAACAGATTGGCCTGGTAAGATACTTAGTGTGCTTAAATCGGAAGCTGGCTCTTGATCACTCATAAAATTCAATGATTTCATTTAGCTATTGTAAATTTAAGTGTAGGTCTAAATTGACAATTTGTATTTTTTGTCTAAAAAAGTTGAATGTGAATACATTAAGTCACACGGATATAAAACGAAATACTTTGTAACAAACTCGAACATCTAAACGCTAATTTTTGAGCTATTTTTAATCATAATGTTTATTAAAAATATGTCATCAGATTGAGGTTTTTTTATGGTACGTGCATCTGAATACGAAGTTATTAACGTAGCTGCATTGGGTATTAAAGAAGAAGATGTTGAAAGATTGGAGCGTTATTTTGTATTAGATAGTAAAAATAGATTTAATGTTATTGGTCCAGACAAACTTTCTAAGGCACATATGATTATTGTGAATGCCGATCATAGGTTAATCGATCGTAAAATGGAGGTCATTAATCGGCAGTATCGATTCAGTGGAATACTCTCATTAAGTGAGCACAGAAAATTAGTAAATGGTACAAGTTCTATTAAGCGGCCGCTAAATCATCGGCATATAAATGAGGCTGTCAGTCGATTAATGACTAATAAACCGGATATTAATGATAGAGACAAATGTCGTGTATTAATTATGAGTGCCACGTTATTTGGGCACTTTGAGATTAAAAAATGGGCGACTGAGTTGTATGAGGGATTAGATATTGTGAATGTATATGACATGGCACAAGCGCAGTCTATGTTAGATATGCATCATTTTGACATAGTGTTTATCAGCGAAGGATTACCTGATATGGATTCATTTGAGGCTTGTAGATGGATTAAACAAAATTATGATTGTTCAGTGATTGTAACAAAACATAAAGTAGGTCCCATTACTCGAATGAAAGCAAAACTTGCAAATGCCGATGATGTATTGGCTTGGCCTATTAAGTCTTATCAATTTCAAAATTGTTTTGAACGAGAAATGTTAAAAGTGCAAAGCCAAAAAGAGGCGCATTTTATTGTGCATAGTACAGCTAATCAAGAATCGGGATTATCAACGAATGGGTAAATGAGTGTTTTGTTTAATATGTTTATCAAGTGATTTTGGGTTTTAGCCAATATATAGCGTTTAACCAAGCAATACCAAACGTGACGAACCCTGCAATAACTACGTCACTTAAAAAATGACCGCCTTGCGCTATTCGGGTGTAACTTAATAATAAGCCCAATGCTAAACCCGGTAAAAATGCCCATTTTTTACGGACAATAAAACCAAAAGCCTAAAAGAAAAAACCAATACCCGCGGGTCCACTAACAAATGAGCAGTTTTTCTGGCACTGATCTGATACTTCAAAGGCGCGGGTGAATTGTTTGTCGCCATTAAATTCAATAATGTCGCGAGGTCTGGCGCGGCCAAACTCTCCTTTCATAACTATTTCAATAACAATTGCACTAACAACTAAAGTGCATATTAAAAACAAAACAGGGCGGTTGAGTTGTTTTGTTTTGATGTAAATTCCAATAAAAGTTAAAACAAAAAGAATAAATAATAGTGGGAAGGTAGATTGGAATAACTCTTTTATGAAATATAAAAAAGCATTGGGTTTAAATGATTGTGTAGTTTGATCAAAAAATAGTGATGAGATGTTTAAATCGATGCTTGGAATGAAAATTAAGCTCAGTGAAAAAATAATAAAGGAGCTGAAAATAAATAAAGGGATTCGCATAATAAAAATACTGAATAAAAAGACAATAATAATTGTTCTAGGGATGTTTAGAAAGCAATTGCTTACTTGTTGCATAGATAAATACTCAACTTTGTAATCTTCGCTTGCTTTCTTGCTGTAGATAATTAAAATTTCGCGTTTTTAAAGTTTAGATAAAAGGTTTCTAATGTCTGATAATCGTTTCAAAATCAAAATTACGGATAATGCCAAACAAATTGCACAATCTATGACGATAAAGGAACAAATAGCAGAAGTATGTTGTGCACATTATGGTGCGCATAATTTAGACGAAATGGTGCCAGCTGGATCTGTATTTATTCACCCTGGGCCAAAAGAGTATTTCAAAGGCGCAATGGACAAGTTTAATTCATTGTGTAAATACCCCGCTTTAATGACAACTGATATGGAAGAAGGGCCGGGTTTAATGATTAAAGGCGGCACTAAGTTTCCTTCAATGGCAGGTTGTGCGGTCACTAATGATTTAGATAATGCTTATAACCTGGGTCAAATTGCTGGTATTGAGGGGCGGCAAGTTGGTTTTAACTGGACTTTAGCGCCTTGTGTTGACATTAATCATATTGCTGACACACCTA
>JALJPK010000117.1 GCA_022968985.1 Pseudomonadales bacterium
AATCGATTGTGAATTGTTAATGTGATATTTTCTTGGATGTCAGTGCTAAGAGTTTGTTGATTAAAATTGCGGTTAACCAAATGTACAATTTTAGCGGTACTAGCGGTATTGTTGATGCCTTGTTTTTCACGAGCAAATAAAGCGATATTATCTTTATTAACACTCAGTTCTTTTTCTAATAACTCATTGATGCCATCCAAATTTGGCCATTGCACTATTTTGTTTTGATAGCTGTCTAGTTTATTTTTTTGGTTGGCATCTAATTCAATGTTATTAAACCCTGTAGTCACAATGACTTTTGCTTTGTCTAATAAATCACTTTGTTGTTTATCGGTTAAATATTTTGGCCAGTTATCGTCACCTGCCACTACCAGTTTATAAGGGATATTATTTTTCATTAATCCTGAGGCGGCGGCAAATACATCCAATTGTGCGTAATCGGTTATTTGACTGCTTTTATTGGCATGCACTAAGACTACATTTGAGGCGGTATAATAATCATCAAATAATTGTGGGTGTTGGGCGATAAAACGATAATAATAATCATAATCACCAGGTTGAGGGTCGTAATAAGCTTGAGTGCCGGTGTTATTCTCATCATAAGCCCACATGTGTTCCGGTGCCATAAAAACTGCACCATTAGCATAAGCTTGAGCGATCCATGTTTTAACTAAATCAGTAGCCTGTGGATTGCTGACCATAAAATACCAATCAGGTGCGGGTTGTGCGGTTAATGCTAAGGGTTTATCTAGGTTTTCTGCAATTTTATACAGCACCATTACATCACTGCTTACTTCAGTTGCATCTGCTTGGTGATTAAATTCTTGTACATAAAAATCAAATGCATCGGTTGGAGCAAATCGAACCCCTTTAAAATAAGGGTCTAATAATGGTGAGCTAGTGCCCACAGCAATATGTCCCACACCGGGTTTAAAGGTATAACCTTTTTGTTGAGCTAATTGATCGGTATATTCAACTAAGTCTTGTAAGTATTGATTGTTAAATTGCTGTAAAAATAGGCGGAACTGATTGGATAATGGAATATCATTGGGGATAACCTGTGCGGCTTGTTCATAATTTTGTTTGTTATAACCTTCAGTGATTAAAAATTCACGATAGTTAAATTGATCTACATCTGAAATACCTAATGAATCTAATTCAATTGCAGTAAATGTTTGTTTTAACCAGGTTTGAAAGTTTTGCATACAAGCGGCTGAAAAATCGCCTCCGTAAGCATAATGCGCTGGTGTTGATTGTTGTGAATCAAATAAAATGGCATCAACAGTTTGTTCATTACTCACATCACCATAAAACGCCACATCAGAAATTTGCCATTTAATGTAATCTTGAAATAAAGGCTCGTGACTTGAGAAAAAATAATGCCCAGGAAACCAGCCAATTTCAATGGGATCACCATTAATATCAATGGCCATAGCCTGTTGATAAGTGTCAGGATACAAACTGATCATACCTTGCCAAATCACATCCCATTCAATTCTCGAAACCCAATCAATCCCCGCTAAATCATGATTAGAAATGCCATTTTCGTAATTAAGCATATTCTCATCGTAATTGGTTTGCGCATTAAAATCAGGAAACGTAGGGGGTAAAAATCCCCACATAGTGGTGCTGGTTTGATATTCGTCATATTTTCCGTAATCGTTATTAATAACATCTAACTCTTGCCACATTGGCTGAGTAAATAAAACATCGGATTTATTAATAAAACTTTGTTTGGGGGCCGCTTGAGCGAGCACTGTCATAGAGACAATATGTAAAGAGAGAACTAATCGAGATAAACGCATAAACTGCCTAAACTTCATAAGAAATAAAGCTTTATATTAACAATAGATAAAAATATTAATTCGTTTGAGTCGTCAAATTATAAGTATTATTAATGGATGAGTTCACAGCTTAAGTAACTAAAGTTTAGTTAAAATATTTAGTACTGATTACAAATGTAGGGTTTAACATAAATTTTAAAAAACAGTGATCAATATCACGATTTACAAAAACAGTTGATATTAAGGGCTTATTTATTGGATAGAGAGTAAACCTTTAAAAGAAACGCTATTAGTAGTTTTGCTGTGGACATCTTGAACACTACAGGTTTCTTTAAAAGGCAATTTATATATTAGAATTGAATGGATCAAAGTAAATTTAAGGTTGATTTTACTCTTTTATTTTTATCTGATTGTATGGGTCGATTGTGAGGGGCAGTTAATAAAAGTACAATATAAAAAATAGATTGTACTAAAAAATAAGGTTGATATTACATAAATAATATTTTACAAAGTGCGCCCATCATAAAAAGAAAAGCAACACTCATTGAAATTTGGCTCGTTAATATTTTCATTTTATCCTACCTTTTATTATATTTTTAAGTAATTACTTAGAGGTCCATATTGAAATTAGTTCGTTGTTAGTTATTTTTGTTTATTAAAAAATACGATTGGTTCACAATATTATAAATGTTTTATTAAACGATTAATAAATGCAGTTTTGTATTGTCTGACTAACTTTTTGTTTGTTTTTGTATTACTTGTTTATTAATAAACTTATATTTAAAAATATTAAACATTAGCTATAACCTATCCCTACTTAATAACAATTGCAATATTAATAGTTGAAAAATCAGCAGTGTGACGTTATTTATTTTATATGAATTATTTATTTAGTATTGTTTAGTCTGACTTTTTAGCTTTTATTACACCGCTATCCTACATAATCAATGGTAGTTTATTCTTAGATCTTAAAATGGATAAACCGATTTCTCAATTTTAAAAAAACTTGGTCACTTTACGAGTGAGCTTTAGATATTAAAAATTCATAGAGCCTGGTATTTTTATTTGGATACCTTGAATAATCGAAATTGGGATCACTGATTTAAGGTGAGAGCTCACAAATTGGTTATGCTCTTTTTTTATCGTGATTTATTTTGGTGATAATTATAACGAATATAGACAAATAACACTTAATTGAGTTTGTTAACTTTAATCTATCAATGAATGTCTTTTTATATTTTGTTGGGGGGGGAGCTAACTGTAATTAGACTTTAAACTTCAAAAGAGATTAAAATAAAGGTAAGAGGTAATAAATATTTTATTATTCATTAAGTACTTTCCAGTCTTCTGAATACTTATTTAGTATATTGGAGTTTTGCATGAATGTTTTAATTTTATTCTCTTTTCTTAATATCAATAGACCAGCTTCTAGTTTTTCATAAACCTGTGCACCTAGTGGGTGAGCTTTAGATATTAAAAAGTGCCTAGAACCCGGTAAATTAATTTTAACACCATCAACAAACGACATGGAAACATCGTTTATTATAATCTCCCCAGGTTCTGTGGGTAAATTTCTTAATGTAAAATCAATACCACGCTCTGATATTAAATTTAATGCAAGTTGATATCTATTAACTGCGTGTAATTCTTTTACATTTAATGCACTCATTATGGCCCAGTCTGTTCTCCAGTTTGGTAATGAAACCGCGCTTAGTTGTTGAAGATCATTAAGAGTTTTGACCGACATTAATTTTTTATTTGAGGATAAACCAAAAATCGCTTTGCTTGTTTCACCTTCTCTAATAATTGCACTACTTATAAAAGCACTTTCGGGTAATACATTACGAAATAGGTCCGAACCAGTTATCACGACCTCGCCACTGTTGACCATTGCAATAGCGCGCTTATGGTTGGGCGCAATAATAAATTCTAATTCAAATTCAGCACCCGATTTTTCAAATGCTTGAGTCATAATTACTAAATCTGCAATGATACGTTTACTGCCTAACTCTATTGTTGATAGTTCGTGGATTGCCGTTTTACTTTTTGATTTAAATTCATTCCATCTTTCGAATTCATTTTCAACAACAACAACCTTGATTGTCGTTTTTGCTTGTAAAGTAGTGGTGCAACATACTACCAACAGTAAAAATATGACGCGCAGAGTGATTAACATGGATTTCATTAGGCTTAAGACCAAAGTGAACGAACGTTATTAATTTTAGTAGGGCTGGTCGCTAAATTCAAATTTCCACTTTTAACTGTAAGTTATGAAGGTTTATTTTTTAGAGTTTGTATCGATTTGTATCAGTTTGTATCAGTTTGTAAGGAGATCAGATTGTGCGATTTTTAAAAATCAATTTAACTCAATATTAGAAATTGGACAAAAAAGCCATAATTTCAGGTAATATAGCCAGATCCGATAAAGTTAACTTAATATATGCAAACTCGATTACTCTATTTTTTAGTCTACCCAAAAGCCTTAGCCACAGGTATTACCTTGCCTGTCGAGATGTTTCATGCAGTTAATGCGTTATCTAAAGTCAAAAATAAAAAAGACGCGCTTATAGTGAAATTGGTCAGCCTTGATGGTAATGCTGTTGAGGTGACTGGTGGGTTGAAGTTGCACTGTGATTTGTCGTTGGCACAGACCACACAGGCCGATGGTATTTTCATACCTCCAATGTGGTCTAACCCCAATGCGGTATTGAATAATAGCCAACAAATGCAAGACTGGATCAAAAAACAGGTATCCGGTGGCGCACAAGTAGTGGCAACAGGTACTGGTGTGGGTTTATTGGCTCAAACGGGCCTACTTGATGAGCACGTGGCTACCACTCATTGGTATTATTTTGATGCGTTTGAAAAACGTTTTCCTAAAGTGCGATTACAAAAAAAGCAGTTTATTACCCATAGTAATAACTTATATTGTGCAGGCTCCATCAATGCCCAAACCGATTTGGTTCTATATTTAATTAATCAGTATTTAGGTAAAGACGCATTAGCGTTAGTGGAAAAACATTTCTCCCATGAAATTAATCGAACGTATTCGGATCCATTTGAAGAGTCGAGTATTCATCATGACGAGGTGATTATTGAAGTGCAGCTTTGGTTGATGCAAAACTGGACAGAAAGTATTTCGTTAGAAAAAATGGCCCAATACGCCAAAATGAGTGTGCGTAATTTTTCACGACGATTTAAACAAGCCACCAGTTTAAGTGCACAACAATATTTAGTTAAAATAAAATTAGAAAAAGCGCAGGAATTATTAAAACAAAGTAATTTGTCTACCGCACAAATTGCAGATAAAACAGGGTTTGAAGATCCAGCTTATTTTTCAAGAATATTTAAAAAACATTTTGATTGCTCACCAGGAGAATATCGCAAACTGGTACGAGCAAAAACATTTTCAATTTAGAGGTTTAGGGTTTTACGATGGATTTATATTTAATTATTTTAATCGCGTTTGTGGCGGGTTTTGCTTTTAAGCAAATTGGTTTGCCACCGATGTTGGGTTATTTGTTTTCTGGTTTTGTATTGTTTAAGTTTTATGGTGAGCAGATTGATGCCAGTATGTTTGAGGTTTTATCTAACTTAGGGATCACACTGTTACTGTTTACAATTGGCTTAAAAGTAAAAATAAAAGATTTAATTAGCTCGCCAGTGATGGTTGGAACGGCTGCTCCAATGGGTGGGATCATTGTTATTATCAGTACGTTATTTACCTTAACCAGTACTGTAAGTGCTTGGTTATTGTTTGATTTGTCCTTAGAGATGTTGGCGTTAATTGCTTTTAGTTTGAGTTTTTCATCCACCATTTGTATCGCCAAAATATTTGAAGAAAAAGGTGAGTTAAAAACACGACACGGAAAAGTGTCGTTAGGTATATTAGTATTACAAGATTTTGCGGCGGTGATATTTTTAGTGTTTGCAAAAGGCACCGTACCTGAAATTTGGTCAGTTGGATTATTGTTATTAATTCCAGCAAGGCCAATAATTATTGAAGTGTTAGATCGTGTTGGACATGCAGAGTTATTGCCGTTATCGGGATTTTTCTTAGCGTTAGGCAGTTATTCACTGTTTGAATTTTGTGGAGTAAAAGGCGATTTAGGTGCGTTATTAGTGGGCATGTTGATATCAAGTCATCCTAAATCTGCCGAGCTGTATAAATCGTTAATGAATTTTAAAGACGTATTTTTGATTGGATTTTTCTTGTCGATTGGATTTAGTGCATTACCCACAGGCGAAACCTGGTTGTTAGCTGCTTTGTTGTTATTGATGATACCGGTTAAGTTTGTATTGTTTTATTCGTCACTTATTTTAGTTGGGCTACGCGCAAGAGCGGCATTTTTGGCATCGTTAGCATTGATGAATTTTAGTGAGTTTGGCTTAATAGTGCTGGTAATAGCCGCCGATAAGGCTTGGATAAGTGATCAGTGGATAGTTGCTATGGCGTTGGCGATAAGTGTCTCGTTTATTATAACCAGTGTGGTATTTAAATTCGCCCATGTGATGTTTGTAAAATATAAACCATGGATCGTCTATTTTGAGCGCAAACACACGTTACACCAAACCTGTATCAATCGACCAGATGGTGCCGAAGTATTAGTTGTTGGAATGGGCCGAGTGGGCAGTGCAAGTTATGACAGTTTATATCCAACATTAGGTGAAAAAGTTTGGGGTATAGACGCGGATTCAGATCGAATAGACACACATAAAACCCTCAATCGAAGTGTGGCGTTAGCCGACGCAGAAGATGGAGAGTTCTGGGAGTCTGTTGAGCTTAATAAAATAAAATTAATTATGTTGGCGTTACCCAATATGGAAGACATGAAAAATGTGATTGTGCAGTTAAAACTTAAAAATTATCAAGGCAAGATTGCCGCGATCACCCAGTATGGAGATGATGCAATAGCGCTTAAAAATAGTGGAGCGGATACTGTGTTTAATTATCAAGTAGAAGTAGGGCAAGGTTTTGCAATGGAAAGCCTCAATTTATTGAATGAAAAATCGTAAGTTCGATATTTATATCGAAAGGGAAATGTTTGATTATTTGATATGAATATCAATCCTTCGATTACAGGTGTTATTTCTTGTGTGGTCGATATTTATATCGAAAGGATAACGGTTGATTATTTGATATGAATATCAACCCTACTTTTATTCCACCGGATTGACTGCCACTTGAATATTTTGTTTGTTTAAAATCAGGTATGACTGTCGAATTAAACCTTACTCAAATATCTGTCTAACGCATTTGCAAACTGCTGGATGTCTTGTGCGTTTAGCGGTGGTGGTCCACCTGATTGAATGCCACTTGAGCGCATCGTTTCCATAAAATCACGTATGTTTAGTTTTTGTTTTATATTTTGTGGGGTGAAGGCTTCGCCGCGTGATGTTAACACTTGAGCGCCTTTTGTGATTAACTCATCAGCCAATGGAATGTCAGATGTAATCACTAAATCGTTAGGCTCTACATGCGCCACTATATAATCGTCAGCTACATCAAATCCTGATTCTACCTGGGTCATAGATATAAAAGGCGAGTTGGGTATTTTGATATATTGATTGGCTACCAAGGTTAATTGTATTTTTTTTCGGTTGGCGGCTTTAAACATGATTTCTTTGACTTGATTGGGGCAAGCGTCTGCGTCGATCCATAAATTCATATCGATTCTCTTTGATGACACCCTAAAGGGATGACCTACGGTTTATATTTTTTATGTTATAAAAAAGGGCAACTTAATGCCCTTGATATAATAAAATTACGATTTTTTTATTTTAAAAAGATATCCAAGAACTCAATCGCTTTATTTTTAATCGCTTCTTTAGGGATTGGAATATCTGCTTGGAACGTTTGAGCTTGATCTACATTGGTTTTTGCTTTGATACCCATTATAACAGGTACTGCAACTTCACCGTGAAAACGTAAATCAGTTTTTATATCAATGGTTGGTTCTTTTTCTAATAATGAAAAACCAATGCCTTTTGCAATAGGTAATAATGAACTATATACAATAGTGATCGGTAAAGTTAACTCTGACTGTCCTTTACTGATTAAGTCTAGATTAATGCCTGCGCCATTTAAAAAATCACGCCCTTCTAATGATAGTTTATAATCAACTAACATGCCTTCAATGCTAAATGCGTTTGGATTGTTTACATCAATAATAATTTCTAATACCGCTTGCTCTGAAGTGATGTCGCGTACTTTATAATGATTAAATTTAAAAGTAGGGGGTAATAACTTTGCTTCTAATAAACTGGCGCAACTGCTTGTGAATAATATAACGCTGGTAAGCATTGTCATAATGGTTAGTTGAAAGACTTTCATTGTGTTTCTCCAAAATTGAGTAAGGTTTAAATATTGCTAAAATTAATTTTTTTGAGTTGTTTAATTTGTGTTTAGCTGTATTTGTATAAGGGTATAGTTTAATGATTTAAACAGTAAAAGTGTATGAATATTAATATCTAACATTCAATTGATTCATTTAAAGTTCAGCATAAAAGTAACAGGACCATCATTTAAAAGCTCAATCTGCATGTCGGCACCAAACTGCCCCGTTTGTACTTTTGGGTAAGTCGCTTTAATGGTTTCTACAAGTTGTTTAAATAACGGCTCGCTTTGCTCAGGATGTAAAGCGCTTGAAAACCCCGGGCGTAAACCTTTTGATGTTTGTGCTGCTAAGGTGAATTGTGAAACAACTAACAGCTCACCTTGTATCTGTTGAACGTTAAGGTTCATTTTATCGTTGTCATCGCTAAAAATACGATAATTTAATAGTTTGTTTGTTACTTTTTTAAGAAGGGCTGCGGTGTCGTCTTTTTCTAATCCCACAAACACTAACAAACCTTGTTGTATTTTTGCGATGTTTTGATTGTCTACTTGTACACTTGCATGTTTAACTCGTTGGATCAAAATGTTCATAAATACAATTCCACTTAATTAAGCACAATGTTATTCTTTGTGCTTTATCGCTGCAAGAGTATTAAACGGTGGAAGAAGATAAGTCGTTATTTTTGCAAGAAATGCAGGGTGTGATAAAACACACACCCAATAATAAAGTAGATTTAAAAGCTTCTAAGAAAATAGAAGCCACACAAAATCAACAAGTTAGACGTGAATTGGCGCAAACCGGTCAATTAAAAGACGATAATCATTTGGTGATGCAACCTTTAGTTATGGTTGATCCTGAAGAAATATTAAGTTTTAAGCGTGATGGTGTGGGTAATCAAGTTTTTCGCAAGTTTCGGTTAGGGCAGTATCCTATTGAGGCAAAATTAGACTTACATCGCATGAAAGTGGTGCAAGCTCGCAAAGAAGTGTTTGATTTTGTGCAAAATTGTATAAAGTTCAACATACGAGGTGCATTGATTTCACATGGTAAAGCGTCGCATAGTGAAGTTAAAGCGATGCTAAAAAGCTGTGTAAACGCCTGGTTACCTGAGTTAAATGATGTATTAGCATTTCATAGCGCACAACAAAAACATGGCGGCAGCGGATCGGTATACATTATGCTTCGCAAAAGCGATCAACAAAAATTAGAAAATAAATTGCACCACAGCAAAGGGCGAGAATAAAAATGATCAAAGTAATCATTGAACGCAAAATTCAATTTGGCGAAGAGCAGTCTTATGATTTAGCAGCTCAAAAAATGTTAACTGCGGTATTAAGTTGCCAAGGTTATGTATCAAGTGAGCAGTTATACGTACAGGGTAAATCCAATCACCGTGTCATTATTACCAATTGGCGCAGTACTGAAGATTGGACACGTTGGTCAAATTCTGCTCAACGCTTTGAGGCAATTAGCTATTTTGAGCCGCTATTAACTGAAAAAGAACGTGTGTTGATTCTTCAATATTAATTAGTACTTTTTTCAGGCATAAAAAAACTCGGCATGACCGAGTTTTTTTGTTTTCAAAATTTACTGGTTTTACTTCAAAAAAACCAGTGTCACCATGTGATGACGTTTAAGCTAACTTATCATCCGCAACACGATATTCCGGATCTTCCATCACGTTGACTTCAATATTAAGCCCAGCACTTTTTAGTAAGTTACGACAATCTTCACTTAAATGGCGAATACGTAAATTCTTACCAGTTTTTTTGTAGCGTTGCGCTATGGAATCAATTACTTCAATTGCTGAATGATCCACAACTTTACAGTTGATAAAGTCGATGATCACATCTTGAGGGTCTTCATTAGGTGTAAAGTTGTCAGCGAAATTAGCCGCAGCTGCAAAAAACAAAGGTCCGTTTGGTTCATAAACCTTTGTATTACCTTCCATTTTAGTGCTAAAACTCATACGTTTAGCATGTTGCCATGCAAATACTAATGCACTTAGAATCACTCCAACCAATACAGCAATGGCTAAATCAAACGCAACAGTGACAGCCGCTACAGTGAAAATAGTTAAGAAGTCGGACATTGGGATTTTTTTCCATAAACGCAAACTAGCCCATTCAAATGTACCAATAACTACGATAAACATCACACCAATTAACGCCGCAATAGGAATGATTTCGATCCAGCTGGATGCAAATAATATAAAGCCTAATAAGAATAATGCAGCAGCAATACCTGATGTTCTGCCACGACCCCCTGAGCTGATGTTAATCATTGATTGTCCGATCATGGCACAACCACCCATAGAGCAGAGGAACCCACTTAAGAGAGTAGAGCTGCCTTGCCCCACACATTCTTTGTTACTGCGTCCACGTGTTTGGGTGATTTCATCAATTAAAGTTAATGTTAATAACGATTCAATTAAACCAATAGCCGCTAGAATAAACGCAAAAGGAAGGATGAATAACAAAGTTTCTAAATTAAAAGGGACTTTTGGAATGCCGATAACAGGCAATCCTGCAATGGTTGCTTTATATTCTTGAGCATTATTGTTGATTGCATCGTCTTTTACATTTTCATAATAATTTTCGTTTCGAACAGCTAATTCAATTTCTTTTAATTTGGATTTTTGATCATCATTGAGTGTGATGCCTGCTTTTTGCAGTGCTTTGATTTCACTAGGAACTAATTCTTCAAACTTAGTCATTTCTGCTTTTTTAGCGGTCATATTCACCAATACGTCTTGAACATTAGGTGTTTTTATATCGGCAAAATGATTAAGTGAAATCGCTAATCCAGTCACAATTAAAATGGCGGCTAAAGTCGAAGGAATTGCTTTGGTTAATTTAGGTAAGAAATAGATGATTGCCATGGTTAATGCAATTAATCCGCCCATTAATAACAGCTCACTTGTTGCTAACCATGTTGAAACGTCTTCGTTAATTCCAAAAGTAGGGACTTTAAACTGACCGACCTGCGCTAAGAAAATCACAATCGCTAAACCGTTTACAAACCCCAGCATAACAGGGTGTGGCACCATTCTAATAAATTTACCTAACTTAAATACCCCGGCTAATATTTGAATAATACCCATTAATACAACCGTAGCAAATAAGTATTGCACCGCAATTTCGGGGCCGAAATCAGCGCTGGCTTTGGCCATTAAACCTACCATCACAACCGCTAAAGCACCGGTTGCACCAGAAATCATACCGGGTCTGCCACCAATTACAGCAGTTACAAGTCCAACCATAAATGCAGCCCATAAACCAACTTGGGGTGAAACACCTGCAATAAAAGCAAAAGCAACGGCTTCTGGAACTAATGCTAATGCGACCGTTAAGCCAGATAAAACATCGTTTTTTAAATTTCGTGGTTTTTTAAATAATTGATAAAACATGTTGGATTCTATGGTTGCCGCAGTCGTCTAAAAGATAAACCGAGGTGGGGTGAGTGGGATTGCATAGTATAGCAAGTTGGAGAATAAATGTTAATTTGCTACCTAGGTCGCAAAATTGTAGGAACAGTGTTTCAAAAATACACATGATTACATAACGGTAATAGATGGAATCAGGGTTACAGGATATAAATAGGGTAAGATTTAATAATGTTGATTTTGATTTTTTTCAGGTCAACCAGAAATTAATTAAGAGAGAGTGTATGAGTATCCGAAATTTAATTATCAGCCTAAGTGTGATAGTGGGTCTAAGCAGTTGTGGATCTGACCCAGAAATTGCAGAGGTCAGTGAAATCAAAGTTCTTGAAACTACAAAAGAACCTGTTGACACTAATGGTACTGTTATATTTGATTTAAGTAATGATATCGAGATGAGTGATGGCATTGTTCCTATTTATACTTGGTATTTTGAAGGGCAATCGGAACCTACTATCTCTAGTGTTGCAATTGTAGAACATAGTTATGCAATAAATGGCACTTATAAAGTGGTGCTTGTGATTACCGATGCAATGGGTAGTAATGCTTCAGAAACAATTGAAATGTTCTTTGTTATTGATTCAGCTAATTCAGCTGGTACCCAAGGGATGTCTGCGGATTTCTCTTTTGTTTCCAATGCTTTTGACCTTGATTTTAGCTCCAGCGTAATCGGTTTTGATGGTGTTGTTTCTTATAATTGGGACTTTGGTGATAATCAAACTTCAATGTTGGCCAATCCGGCTCATACCTTTTTAGCTGCAAATACTTATTCTGTGGTGTTAATCGTTAGTGATTCAACGGGTAATCAAGTTGTTTATACACGAGATGTATTTGTAAGTGCCGCTGTAAACATTGCACCTATAGCTAAGATAGCCCAAGCAACTCAAACGTTTTTGAGTGTTGATGTCAGTGCTGTGGGTTCTAGAGATCCTGAAGGTGGGGATGTTTCTTATATTTGGAATTTTGGTGATGGCACAATCAAACAAACTCAATCAACATTATGGTTACATGAATATCAAGCGGCAGGTACTTATACAATTACATTAACCGTTTCTGATGGTGAGCTTAAAACAACCACATTACAGACCATCCAAGTGGTTGCTAACCCGAATGCTAAAGCCCCTTATTATTCTTTATTTGAAAAAGCCTATAACGATTTCTTAGGATACACGAATGGCCCTTGTGCAAATTGTCATTATGATGGACCTATTAATACAAGTAATTTCTCAATGGGTACTTCGGGTTCTCTTATTACAATGGATAGTGCTGAACAAGGTTTGGTTGATTTATTAAAACTTGATGGAGGTTTGGATAAATTATCAAACCCGATTGATGGTGCTAATAATACACATGCCATGTTAGACGAGACAAATATAGAAACGTGGATTGAATTAACCGATTCAATGCAAGAATTTTTTAATCGATTACCAAATGCTGCACCTAACGCGGTTATTTCGCAATCAAATGCAAATGGTTTAACGGTTTCGTTAAGTGGGTCGGGTTCATCTGACTCTGATGGTGATTCATTAAATTATGCTTGGACATTTGGAGAGGGTGAATTAACTGCTTTTGGTGAAAATAGTGAATATACCTTTATCACTTCGGGTACTAAAATTATTACATTAACAGTAACGGATCGTTTAGGTGGAGTGGATGTGATAACAACCACTGTTAATGTGGTTGCTGCTAATTCAGCACCTACTGCTGTGTTTACATTTTCTACCGATTTTTTATCCGTCACATTTGATGCATCAGCTTCAATGGATGCCGATAACGATGATATTTTTTACGCTTGGGACTTTGGTGATGGTACTGTTTTAACAAAAAGCAGTGTTAGCACGGTCTCTCATACTTATACTTTGGAAGATACATACAACGTAAGTTTAACTGTAAGTGATCAGTGGGGTGAACAGACATTACAAAAATCAGTAACAGCCGCAACCACTATTAATGTTGCTCCGGTTTCAAGTTTTATTGCTGATGAAAAAGAATTATCCGTTTCATTGATATCTACCTCACAAGACCCTGATGGAGATGACTCACTTTTAACTTATGTTTGGAAAGTTGAAAATATACTAGTTTCGACTGATAAATTGCATTCTTATGTATTCACCACCTCAGGCAACATATTTATTGAGTTAATTGTCACGGATAGCCGTGGTGATTCACATTCCTCGGTCCAAGTTATTACTGTGGCTAATCAAGCACCAACTGCCAGTTTTAGTATTTCTACGATGCAGGCTGTGGCCACATTAAATGCCAGTTTGTCGTCTGATCTTGAAAATGATGACTTAACTTACCTTTGGGATTTTGGTGATAATCAAAGCGGTACAAATGCAATAGAAATACACACTTATCAACAAAGCGGTGTATATGTGGTTACCTTAACCGTTGCAGATGCTACAAATTCAACTGTGTTAGAGCGTATCGTCACTATTGAGTTGGCAGCAAAAGCTGCTCCAAGTTCAATATTCACGAACACTAATATGGACGAGGCATTTACATTTACGGCTACAGCGGGTGCTGATGATGTTGTGTTAACTTATGCTTGGGACTTTGGTGATGGTAATTTTGCTACAGGAATTGAGGTTACGCATACGTTTGCTGTTAATGCAGATTTTACAATTAAATTAACGGTTACAGAGGGTGAATTAGAGTCGACTCGAATCAAAGTGATTTCTACCAAACCAATCTTGCCACCAAATATACTAAATGGTGAGGTAATCTATCACACCCAATGTGCGATATGCCATGAAGGTGATGACAATGAAAAATTTGGTGAAGGCAAAATCCTTGTTTTACCAATTGCGATTAATCGTTATTTGGATCATCAAGCAAATTTATTCGAAAAAATAGAAAATACTATG
>JALJPK010000118.1 GCA_022968985.1 Pseudomonadales bacterium
GCTCAATATAATTTAGCTGTGATGTATAGTAAAGGCGTGGGTGTTGAAAAGGATTTAATTTTAACTTATGCGTGGCTTAATATTTCTGCTGAAAATGGTTATAAAAAAGGAGTTGAGGGAGTAGAGTTTATTATGGATTTACTAAGTAAGAAAGAGTTGATTGCTGCCCTGAAATTATCAAATGAAATTTCTCAAAAAATTAATAGTAACTGAGTAATTGCTCAAATAAATAATGGCTTACACTTTTTGGTGTGAGCTTTTTTTTTAGGTAATAAAAATAAAATTCGGTATGGTGTGTCTAAATTTTGAGTGTGGTTATATTTTATGTAGTTTGTGAAGGGAGGAGGGGTTACAGCGTTGGAGTTTGAAAGTTTAAATGTAAAATGTTTTAGTGGTGCGTAGTTTTTATGTAAATATAAAAGGCGGGGTAGATATTAGTGTTTTTTTAGCTGGGCGGGATAGTGGGCGGGACAAATACCATTTTTAATGCTAACCCTGCGTAGATACTGGGTCGTAGCAGATAAAATGGCGGAGAGAAAGAGATTCGAACTCTTGAAACCTTGCGATTTACACGCTTTCCAGGCGTGCTCCTTCGGCCACTCGGACACCTCTCCATTAACTTTTATTTCTTGCAAAACAGTCAGTTACTTGATTTCACATAAATTGACCAGTGAGCTATCAAGGGCGCGCATATTAAGTGAATTTTCTTTGGATGACAAGCCTAATTACGCTATAATTAATCTTTTTTTAGTTAGGGGTTTTGTATGCGTCCTAGTGGTCGTGCGTTTAATCAAGCTCGTGATTTTAAAATAACTCGTGATTTTACTAAACATGCCGAGGGTTCTGTTTTAGTTGAGTTTGGGGATACCAAGGTTATTTGTACTGCCAGTGTTGAATCGTCTGTGCCGCGTTTTTTAAAAGGCAAAGGCAAAGGCAAAGGTTGGGTCACAGCTGAATATGGTATGTTGCCGCGCTCTACCGGTAAACGTATGCAGCGTGAAGCGGCTAAAGGTAAACAAAGTGGGCGTACTGTTGAGATATCTCGTTTAATTGCTCGAAGTTTACGCGCAGCTGTTGATCTGGAAAAATTAGGTGAACATAGTATTCATCTGGATTGTGATGTGATTCAAGCCGACGGAGGAACACGTACGGCGGCTATATCCGGTGCAATGGTTGCCCTTGTGGATGCGGTACGTTTCCTACAAATGAATAAAATGATCAAAGATGACCCTATTGTACATTATGTGGCGGCTATTTCGGTGGGTATGGTTAACGGTGAAGCGGTAGTTGATTTGGATTATATCGAAGACAGCCAAGCAGATACTGACTTAAATGTGGTTAAAACAGGTGACGGTGGTTTCGTCGAAATTCAAGGCACCGCAGAGGCGGCGCCGTTTAGTGCGGATGACTTACAGGCTATGTTGGTTGTGGCTGATGTCGCCATTAATGAAATTGTTGCGCTGCAAAAGAATGTTTTAGGTGTGATCGTAGAATAATCGGTCTATTTGTTTTGCAAAAGAATGGTTTGGGTGTGGTCGTAGAATAATGTGTTTTTTTGTATTGTTTTGTTTTGCAAAAGAAATGTAACAAGTGTGATTGTAGAATAATGTGTCTTTTTGTTTTACAAAAGAATGGTTTGAGTGTGATCGTAGAATAATTTGCCCATTTGTTTTATAATGCGGTGTTATTTTTTAATTTGTTATAAGTAGTTGTTATGAATCAGAAGAATTTAAAACCATTTCAAAAAGAGTTTATTGAATTTGCCCTTAAACAAGGTGTCTTAAAATTTGGTGCGTTTACATTAAAATCAGGTCGTACAAGTCCTTATTTCTTTAACTCTGGATTGTTTGATACCGGGTTAGCTTTGTCTAAGTTAGGCAGTTTTTACGCAAAAGCAATTGAAGAAGCAGGCATCGATTATGATGTACTTTTGGGTCCTGCGTATAAAGGTATCCCTTTGGTTTCGGCTACATCCATCGCTTTAGCTAACGATTTTAATAAAGACGTGCCTTATGTGTTTAATCGTAAAGAGAAAAAAAATCACGGTGAAGGTGGTTTGTGGGTAGGTGCTCCATTAAAAGGTAAAGTATTAATTGTTGATGATGTGATTACAGCAGGTACTGCGATTGCTGAAGTGATGGAATTATTGAGCCATCAACCTGTTGAAGTGGCAGGTGTTGTGGTTGCAATGGATCGTCAAGAAAAAGCATCTGGCGAATTATCGGCTATTCAAGAAGTGGCTAAAAAGTTTGGCATTGAAGTCATTAGTATTGTTTGTTTAGATCAACTGCTTGGTTTTATCGAACAAGACGAAACGTTACAGGATCATTTAGTTCAGGTTCAGGCGTACCGTGCAGAATATGGCGTATAGAATTAGTAGCTAAACAATAAGGCTTAAATTAAGTTGTTGCATGAGTGGAAATATTTATTTATATCTAGACGTTTTAGAGTGAATCAAATATTTTTATTAATGTCCTCTTAAATTTAAGTCAATTTGAATAGTTACAATGTAAATTTATATGATATAAAAAATAAAGGGTTTAACATGAGAACTAAGTTCGTTCAAATTATGTTAGTTAGTTTGTTTGCACTATCTCAAAGCGCATTCGCATTGGAATATTATCGTTATAAAGACGAAAATGGCATCATCACTATCGATGCCACTATTCCCCCTGAGTATGTGAAATATGGATATGAAGTGTTAAATAGTATGGGGTTGGTGGTTCGAACAGAATTGCCAGAACTCAGTAAAGAAGAGAAACTAAAACAAGAAACTAAAAATAGAAAACTTGCCAAATTTGAAGCTTTAAAAAATCGCTTAAATAGATTGTATCGTTCCCCCTCTGATGTTGATCGTGCTTTGAATTCTTTTGAGGGTCGAGTGTTAGTTAGTATTGCTGCTCAACAACGTCGAATTGAATTACACAAAAACAAATTTGAAGACGCACAAAAGAAAGCAGGACGCGAAGAAGCGCATGAGAAAGATATATCTCAAGGTTTCTTAGACCAAATGGAAGAAGCCAGAGAATACATTCATAGTTTAGAGTTGTCGATTGCTGAGAAAAATGAAGACATTTTGGAAAAACGCATTCAATTAAAGTATGAGCGTGAAGTGATGTTTATTGTACATAAAGAACGTTATTACGCTGATTACATTGATAAACTTAGCGAAGAAGAAGTGAATCAACTTTATTTAGTTCCAGACGATTATATACCGCGTGAACCAACAAAAGAAAAATAAATATGCGAAAAATTATTGCCGTTTTTTTTGTTTTAAATTTATTTCTTTATGCCTCCTGTGGGCATAAAAAACCGTTAATTTTACCTGAGCGTGATGCTCAAGTTTCCAATTTTAATTAAAAGCCCATTCAAGAGTAGTATATGTCCTTTAATTTCCAAGAAAATCGATTATTTGTAGAGTCAAAAGCATTAAGTGAAATTGCCCAAGAATTTGGCACACCTTGTTATGTGTATTCAAGAGCGGCGTTTGAATCGCAATTGGCTCAGTATCATAAAGGGCTAGATGGACAATCAGGTTTAATCTGTTATGCCGTAAAAGCATGTTCAAACATTGCGATTTTAAATATATTAGCTAAAAAAGGCGCGGGTTTTGATATTGTGTCTATTGGTGAATTACAACGTGTGATTCGCGCCGGTGGTGATCCTAAAAAAGTTGTGTTCTCAGGAGTAGCTAAAGAATACAAAGAGATTCAATATGCTCTTGAAGTTGGTATTCATTGTTTTAATGTTGAGTCCCCAGATGAAATTGATTTAATTAATCAAGTGGCCTTTGATTTAAATAAAATAGCCCCTATTTCACTTCGAGTTAATCCAGATGTCGACGCTAAAACCCATCCTTATATTTCAACTGGTTTAAAAGATAATAAATTTGGTGTGGATATTAAACAGGCGGTGTCTGTTTATGAACGTGCTGCCAAACTTAAAAATATCGAAATAAAAGGGGTGGATTGTCATATTGGTTCTCAGCTGATAGACATGACACCATTTATGGACGCTTTAGATCGTGTTTTAAACTTGGTAGATGAATTGGCCAAAAAGAATATAATTATTTCACACTTAGATTTAGGTGGTGGAATTGGGGTAGATTATCAAGGTGAAACGCCTCCAGATATAGCCGCGTACATTCAAGATGTTCGTGAAAAAATTAAAGGTCGTGATTTAAGTTTAATTTTTGAACCGGGTCGTTCAATTTCTGCAAATTCGGGTGTGTTATTAACCAAAGTGCAATTCTTAAAACCCAATGATCATAAAAACTTTGCGATTATTGATGCGGGAATGAATGATTTAATTCGTCCGTCGTTGTATAGCGCTTGGCAAAAAATTCAATTAATAGAGCCGTCATCTGCACCGTTAAAAACTTGGGATTTAGTTGGGCCCATTTGTGAAACGGGTGACTTTTTAGGTAAAGATCGTGAATTAGCCTTAGAGCAAAACGCGGTAGTAGCTGTGATGGGTTCGGGTGCATATGGTTTTTCTATGTCGTCAAATTACAATTCACGTAACAAACCTTGTGAAATTTTAGTGGATGGCGCAAAAGTACATGTAATTGGTAAAAGACAAACTATTGAACAGCAGCTTGAAAACGAACAGCTAATTAGTGAATGATTTTTTAACGGTTACGTTTAAAGAGTCGAAAAAAAAGAGACGAACATAATGCAAATTCAATTTACAAAAATGCATGGTCTAGGTAATGATTTTGTTGTTATCGACGCGATCTCCCAAGATATCGAGATTAATACCCAGTTTGTTAAAGCGTTGGGTGACCGACATTTTGGTGTGGGTTTTGATCAGTTGCTAATTGTACAAGCCCCGACCCAGAAAAATATGGATTTCAAATACCGTATTTTTAATGCATCAGGGGAGGAGGTTGAACAATGTGGTAATGGTGCACGTTGTTTTGCGCGTTTTGTTATTGAGAAAAAGCTAACCAATAAAAAAATAATTAATGTAGAAACCTGTAATGCGAATATCACACTTGAATTAACTGACGATAATTTAGTTAAAGTGGATATGGGGCCACCTGTGTTTGAGCCAAAAGACATACCGTTTAACACAGCGATGTTACAAGACAGTTATACAATTGATGCTGGTGAGTTTGGTCAAATAGAAATAAATGCCATTTCGATGGGTAATCCACATTGTGTACTTTTGGTTGATGATGTGGATAACACACCTGTTGAAAAATTAGGTGCGTTATTAGAGTGTTATCCTGATTTTCCCAAAAAAGTGAATGTTGGATTTTTACAAATTATTGATTCAACTCATGCAAAACTTCGTGTTTATGAGCGTGGTGTAGGTGAAACGATCGCTTGTGGTACTGGAGCTTGTGCTGCGATGGTGGCGGGTGTATTACGCGGTAAATTAGATAAAAACGTCACTTTGTTATTAAGCGGGGGTGAATTAAATATTAGCTGGTCTAAAAATGAATCAGTAATTATGATTGGTGATGCAGTGACTGTTTTTGAAGGGAAAATGACATGGCCGGTTACGAGTCGGTAATTAATAAAATTAATAAGAGTAATGATCAAATGGACGAACAATCTGTTATTAAATATTTAGAAGCACATCCTGATTTTTTTGATTCACATTTAGATCTTTTGTTGAAATTAAAAGTGAAACATCCCACAGGTAGTGCGGTTTCTTTACTTGAAAGACAAAATAGTTTATTGCGTGATGATGCAGCACAGTCTAAAGAAAAGTTAGAAAAATTAATTGTCATTGCTCAAAAAAATGAACGTTTGTTTTATAATTTACGTCAAACACTGATTGAGTTGATTGAGCAAACGGATCTAAATGCTTTAAGTTCACGATTAGAGTTTTGTATAACAACATTATTTAAAACAGATAGTGTTCGTGTTTTCTTGTTTAATAAACAAGGTAATATGGAAGACAAATGGTTGTGGGTTGATCGTAATTTATTAGAAGAATATATGCCTACATTATTGGTCAGTGATCAATGTCAGTGTGGTGAATTTGATCAAGATAAACGACTGTTTTTATTTGGTGATAATAATATTCAGTCGGCTGCTATCGCGCCACTTATTTCAAATGACGGTGAAGCGCATGGGTTAATTGCGTTAGGTAGTGCTACGCCCAATTATTTTAATTCGAAAATGGATACCATGTTTTTGCAGTTTTTAGCGCAAACTTTTGCAAGGTTAGTACAAAAACTGGTTTAAGTTATTGTTTGATATATTGTTTGTTCAAAGCCTTATCGTAATGATAGGGCTTTTTTTTGCGAATCGTAGGGTCGATATTTATATCGAATATTTATTCTTTTTTTTTGATATAAATATCAACCTTACGCTAGGGATGATTTATTGTTTTTTGATATGAATATCAACCTTACGACTGTAGATTGGTGTTATTTTTTGATATAAATATCAACCTTACGTTAGGGATGATTTTTTTTGATATCGGATTTTAGTCCTGAAAAATTTCTAATAAGTCACATCAGTGTGACGATAATTATCAACCTTACGCCTGTAGATTGGTATTGTTTTTTGATATCGGATTTTAGTCCTGAATGATCTCTAATAAGTCACATCCTTGTGATGATAAATAACAACCTTACAGTTTATATTCTATACGATAAAAAAGTCATGGCTTTGGAGAATCCTGTCATTGCTTTTTTTGTATTTGTTGTGAATACTTTTCCGCCTGCGTCTAATGCCATTTTTGAGTGGCCTTCTTCATCGATAAGCATTTGTTTGACGATGCAGCTGCTTTTATTGTCGTTTGCGGGTAATGAATCTAAATGTTCTTCTAAGTGAATGCATACTTGATCTTCTACTGCTGCTACAAAACCTAAACTGACTTCGTCACTTATTTTTCCTGCTAAAGCACCCATTGAAAAACTTAATGCATACCACAAAGGGTTAAAAATACTGGTTGAACCATTTAGCTCATCTAAACGTTCTTTGCACCAAGTTAAGTGATCGATCTCTTCTATGGCCGCGTGTTGCATCAGTGTCTTGTTTTCTTTGGATTTAGCAGTGAGTGCTTGTCCTTGATACATTGCTTGGGCCATGACTTCACCAGTATGATTTATTCGCATCAACGCTTCTGAGTGTTTTCGCTGGCTGTCACTTAAAGTAGGCTCATCAATATGTTTAGATGGGTTTTGTCTTTCGTTTTTAAGGTTGTGCGGCAAACTTACTTTTAAGGCTTTATCAAACTCAATAATGAATTTATCTAACATAATGCTCCCGTGCTACAAAATGGCTTTTAAAAGTGAATTGGCTATGCTGTTTATTAGTTCTACAGCTTATTAGTTTAGTTCAAACTGTTTATTAGTTCTTACTGCTCAATAGCTTTTAAAAGATGGTTACGTAGTTGGTTCGATGAAATAGGTTTGTTTAATACTGAATAAATATCTTCTTTTTGTAATAGTTTGTCGTCAATATTAATATCTAAACCCGTTAGAATAATGGTTTTTATGTTTTTATTTACTTTGTGATCGTTGCGAATTCTTTGTAATAAATCGACCCCAGTCATATTTGGCATTTGATGATCTAACAATAATAAGTCAAATGGGTCATTTTTTTGGTACTCGCTGCGTAACATCGCAATGGCTGTTTGACCGTTATTAGCGCTAGCGAAACGCATACCCAGATCGGCTGTTTGTGATTCTAAAACTTTACGACAGGTTGAGTTATCATCCACTATTAGTACTTTAATATTATTTAAAGCTTGGTAGTCTAGTGGGTCAATATTGGATTGTTCAGAGATAACTAAAGGTAAATCCATCCACACTTTTGTGCCATTACGACTGTCACTGATTAAGTGTAATTTCCCGCCCATTTTTTCAACCAATACTTTTGATATCGGTAAACCTAAATGGGAGCGTTGATGATTTTTTGCGTCCCAACTAGAAAATTCAAAAATATTTTTTAATATTTCTTGGCTAATACCATTACCCGAATCTCGAATGATAAAGCGGATGTTATTTTTATCAATTAAAATAACTTGAACTTCAATTTCACCTGACTCGGTAAAGTTAACCGCGTTATCTAAAATACTACGCATTGTTTGTAATAATAGTTTTTCGTTAGCTAAAATTGAGCTGGGCAAATTAGTAGCTGTATTAACAATGATCTCAATGGATTTACTTTCACTGATACGTAAATATGGATTAATAAGTTGATTGATAAATTGGTTTAAATTAATTTCTTGGTTTTTGGTGGGTAAGCTTTGATTGCCAATTCGTACCAAGTTTTGAATTTCATCAACATAGTTTAATAACTGAAAACCAGCGGTTTGAATAGTGTTGAGAAAATTTTGTTGGTTAACACTTAAATTCATATCTTGTAATAATTCACTCATACCTAAAACGGCATTAATAGGGGAACGTAAATCGTGATTGATTTTTTTAAGTAATGGCCAATGTTGAGAGTTAAATGCATCTCTACTTGGGTTTTCTTGAATCATACTTTCTTTGTATATATTAAATAAAACCAAAGCTAAAGCAAATGGGATAAAACTCATTAGTATTTCTGTAGTGAGAAATAATGACCATGAGCTTCCAAAAAAATTAAACTTTGCCAAAGTGAAAACTAAAATAATCGTAGTGCTTAAAGAGTATGTGATTAATAACATTTGCCCTGATCGAAGCTCAACTTTTTTATGTTTTATGAATGCTAAACATGAAAGTAGCATGAATATTAAACAGATACTTATCGTAATTAAACTATTTATTGTAGAAGAAAATATTAGCAGTAATGAATAAATGCAGCATGTTAAAATAATAATAGTGCAAATTATTTTATATAAAAGCGGTGGTACTTTAGAGAAATGTAAGCTGAATAATAAGAGACCTGAAATATATAAAACCCCTAATAAGGATCTTAATTGAACATCAATATTAGGGATTGAAGTGAATATTAATGTAAAAATATTAGCGTTACTAATTTGTAATGCCAATAAAGAAAATAATAATAGGAAAGTAGATTTTGGTATCAATGACGAGCGTAAATGTCTTAGCCAGACACAAAACAATATTAATATTAATGTGAATGCGCAGGCAATACCCACTAAGAATAATTTTAGTTTTTGTTTTAATAATATGGATTTAGACGTACTTAAAAATATTGGAAAACTCAATCTTTCTTGTATTTTGATATTAATATAAAAACGATTCTCACCTGGGTAAATAGTAATAGGGAAGTCATAATTGGTCAGGGTTTTCCCTAGCTGATTATAAGAATAGCGATTGCCAATACTTTGAAATGAAATTAAATGATTGGATTCAAGTTGATATAGGTCAGCTTGATGTAAATCTAACGCTTCGGTGACTAATTCAAGTTGAGTGCTATTTTGTAGGTTAGAAATAATTGAAAAAGCTAACCAAACCTCTTCTGGCTCAGTGCTTTGAAATAATTGGGTATTATTTACTTTTCTAAAATATTTTGAATATTCATTACTGCTTATGTTTTTAATATCAGAAGGAGTATATTCAGATGATAATACGTAAGTATATGGTAATAAATTGATGTGTTTAAGTTTGGTTGAACTATCCAATATTAATGATTTTGCCAAAGCTGCTGAGCTGTATAGTGCTAAAAAAAGTATACAAAAAATGGCTAGGTGTTTTGTGAATCGCATAATAAGTGTTAGTGTAAAAAAGAATGTATTATGCCAAAAAAAAGCGCAAATGACTTGTAATCATTGCGCTTTTTTAATTATTGGGTCATTGATCTTAGGTTTTTATTTCTCGCGAGAAATGGCTCTATGACCAATATCAGTACGGAAATAAGTGTTTTTCCACTTAACTTTATCCAACGCTTTGTAAGCCTGAGCTTGTGCTTGGGTTACGTTTTCACCTAATGAGGTGACACATAAAACACGGCCACCGTTAGTGCTTACTTCACCAGCGGCATTAAGTTTAGTGCCTGCATGGAATACTTTGCTGTCTGCTATGGCATCCGCATCCGCTATACCTGTAATAACATCACCTTTTTCGTATGCAGCAGGATAACCACCAGCAGCCATTACTACGCCCATCGCAGCACGAGGGTCCCAAGAAGCCGTTTTGCCTGCTAGTTGTTTGTCACAAGCTGCGATACAAAGTTCAACTAAATCAGACTGTAGACGCATCATAATCGGCTGAGTTTCAGGATCACCAAAACGACAGTTAAATTCTAATACGTTTGGAATGCCAGTAGGTGAAATCATGATACCGGCGTATAAGAAACCAGTATACGTGTTGCCTTCTGCTTTCATGCCGTTAACGGTTGGCCAAATTACTTGGTCCATGATTTCTTTATGCATTTTATCGGTTACACAAGGAGCAGGAGAGTAAGCGCCCATGCCACCAGTGTTTGGACCCAAATCGCCATTGTCACGTGCTTTGTGATCTTGTGAAGTTGCTAATGCTAAAACATTGTCGCCATCAACCATTACGATAAAACTGGCTTCTTCGCCGATTAACATCTCCTCGATTACAACACGTGCGCCCGCATCACCAAATTTATTGCCAGATAACATATCTTTAACCGCTGCAATAGCTTCGTCATTTGTTTGGGCTAAAATCACACCTTTACCCGCTGCTAAACCGTCGGCTTTAACAACAATAGGTGCGCCTTTTTCTTTTATGTAAGCAATCGCTTCGTCTTGGTCGGTGAAGTTACCGTAAAAAGCAGTGGGGATTTTGTGACGTGCTAAAAAGTCTTTACTGAATGCTTTCGAGCCTTCAAGTTGCGCAGCGCCTTTTGATGGGCCAAAACATTTTAGGCCAGCTTCATTAAATGCATCAACAATGCCTTCAACTAAAGGCACTTCAGGGCCAACAATGGTTAAACCTACGTTATTATCTTTAGCGAATTGAATTTGCGTTGGGAAATCTAAAATATCGATGTTAACGTTTTTTAGATTTGCTTCAATAGAGGTGCCTGCATTGCCTGGTGCAATAAACACAGTTTCAACATTTTCAGACTGAGCCGCTTTCCAACCAAGTGCGTGTTCACGTCCACCGCTACCAATAATTAATACATTCATTTTTTAAGACCTTTTGCGATTTTTCAAACCAAATTTGGCTGAAAATCATTTAAATCGAGTTGTAAAGTTTGCCACAGCAAACGTATAAATATTTATGCGGGGGATTATCGCTTATTTGAGCCAGAAATGAAAAAGGAAAACATAAAGTTTTCCTTTTAATTGAAATCTAATTGTAGGTTCGGCTTTAGCCGATCTTGTTTTATAAGCGACAAGGGTGTCGCATAAAAGATTTTAGTTTGACGGGTTGAAACCCGACCTACAATTTTAATTACGATGCTAATTGGGAATTAAAGCGTAGCGAGCGAAGATAGGACGAGGCAAATATTTGAGAGAGCTGGGAGCGTATATTTATACGTGACCAGCTAGAACAAAAATTTAACGAAGCACCTTTCATTCACAAGAGTGAGCCCAGTAGCTTTAAACCCAATTAAGCACAGGGATGTGCGACTAGCGAATGAATACTCAAGGAAGGTTTCCTTCCACGACGTGCATGGATGCACTAATGCAGTGGTTGCAGGAGGTAAAGGAGCTGCCAGAGTATTCATCAAGCGATTAATTTTGGCATGGATGCCGCAATATTGATTAGTTTGACGCGGCAAGCCACGACCTACAGAACAATCAGCACAGGGATGTGCGGTTAGCGACTGAATACTCAAGGAAGGTTTCCTTTCACCAGAGTATTCATCAAGCTTTTAATTGCGACATGGATGTCGCAATTAAGATTTTAGTTTGACGGAATAAATTCCGACCTACAGATCAATCAGCACAGGGATGTGCGGTTAGCGACTGAATACTCAAGGAAGGTTTCCTTCCGCCAGAGTATTCATCAAGCGATTAATTTTGGCATGGATGCCAAAATTAATGGTTAAAGTGACGCATGCCTGTAAACACCATAGCAATACCATGCTCGTTCGCAGCTTCAATCACTTCATTATCACGCATTGATCCGCCTGGTTGAATCACTGCAGAAATACCTGCCGCTGCTGCTGCGTCTAGTCCGTCTCTGAACGGGAAGAACGCATCCGATGCCATAACCGAACCTTCAACTACTAAGTTTTCGTCAGCTGCTTTAATACCTGCAATTTTAGCTGAGTAAACACGGCTCATTTGACCTGCGCCGACTCCAATTGTTTGACCGTTTTTAACGTAAACAATTGCATTTGATTTAACAAACTTAGCCACTTTCCAAGCAAATAATAAATCACTTAACTGTTGATCAGTTGGTGCAATTTTAGTTACCACTTTTAAATCGTCTAAACCAATCATGCCGTTATCACGGTCTTGAACTAACAAGCCGCCATTAACACGTTTGTAGAAATGACCGTCTGCCGCGCCTTCCCATGTGCCACATTCTAATAAACGAAGGTTTGCTTTAGTTGCAATGATTTTTGCAGCTGCTTCAGAAACACTTGGTGCAATGATCACTTCAACGAATTGACGATCAACAATTGCTTGTGCTGTTTTTTCGTCTAATTCGCCGTTAAAAGCGATGATGCCACCAAAAGCGGAAGTAGGGTCGGTTTTAAAGGCTAAATCGTAAGCTTCAAATAATGAACCTGCTACTGCTACACCACAAGGGTTAGCGTGTTTAACAATCACACATGCTGGGCCGTCAAATGATTTTACGCATTCTAAAGCTGCATCAGTATCGGCTACATTGTTATAAGACAATGCCTTACCATTTAATTGCTTAGCGGTTGCCACACTGCCTGATTTTGCGTTTGCTTCAACGTAAAAAGCGGCTTTTTGATGTGGGTTTTCGCCGTAACGCATGTCTTCTTGTTTAATAAACTGCGTATTTAATGTACGAGGAAAATGCGCTAAGTCTTGGTTGGTCATCGGCGATTGTTCTTGGTCAACACGACCTAAATAATTCGCAATCATACCGTCATAAGCAGCTGTGTGCTCAAACGCTTTTAATGCTAAATCAAAACGTGTTTTTTGGCTGATGCCACCGTTTGCTTTTATCTCTAAAGTTAATGCAGCGTAATCCGGTGCATTAACAACAATAGAAACACGTGCATGGTTCTTAGCTGCAGAGCGAACCATGGTTGGGCCGCCAATGTCGATGTTTTCAATTGCTAATGCAAGATCGCAATCTTCACGAGCAATAGTGGCAGCGAACGGGTACAAATTAACTACAACCATATCAATAAATGGAATGTCGTTAGCGGCCATGATTTCTTTGTCTAAATGTTCGCGACCTAAGATACCACCATGAATTTTTGGATGAAGTGTTTTAACACGACCGTCCATCATTTCAGAAAAACCGGTGTAATCTGAAACTTCAACAACAGGTAAACCTGCATCTTTTAATACTTTATACGTGCCACCTGTTGATAATAACTCAACAGTCTGTTCATTTAAGAACGTCGCAAATTCAACGATGCCAGCTTTATCCGAAACACTTAATAAAGCGCGGCGAATGGTTTGAGTATTGCTCATAGTAAATACCTGTTTGCGTTATTATAAAAGGTCGTATTGTTTTAATTTTTTACGTAATGTGCCACGGTTCAAACCTAATACTTTAGATGCATTAGTTTGGTTTTCACGAGTAAATTTCATCGTTGCTTCTAAAAGAGGCGCTTCGATTTCTGCTAATACGAAATCATAAACGTTACTTACGTTCTCGCCTTCTAATTGATCAAAATAGTGAGCCATTGCTTTCGCAACTGAATCACGTAATGTTTGCGCCTGTGCTGGAATGTGCTCTTGAACAGGTGTTTGATCTACTGGTAAAACAGATGCAGATATGTGTTGAGGTTGCTCAATCATATTAATACTCATAATAATCTAGCCTTAAAATAGCGGTTTAAATGGTGTAATTGTTCTTCTGAGGTTTGTAATAAATTAAAAACCTTAGTGAATTGGGTGTCGCAAATGTACCAAGCCATATGTTTTCTTGCGATTCTAGGGCCTAATACTTCACCATAAAATTCGTGTAACTCACTCAAGTGAGCTGCACTCACTTCATGTTTTTCTTGCCATGTAACAGCAGGTAAGTGTTCACCTGTTTCTAAAAAGTATTCAATTTCACGAAAAATCCAAGGGTTACCTTGAGCTGCTCGGCCAATCATGATGGCGTCTGCTTTAGTGAAATCTAACACCTGTTTGGCTTTTTCTACGCTAGTGATGTCGCCGTTTGCAAAAACAGGAATGTTCACAGATTGTTTAGCCAATGCAATTGACTCGTATTCTGCTTCACCCATATATTTGCACGCACGAGATCGACCGTGAATTGCTAGTGCTTGTGCGCCGTTGTCTTGGGCAATTTTAGCAATACGTTCACAGTTGTTATTTTCTCTATCCCAGCCAGTTCTTATTTTTACG
>JALJPK010000119.1:0-7692 GCA_022968985.1 Pseudomonadales bacterium
TCGCGTGGACAGGCAGTATATAATAGGCAACAGCTAATGCAGCCATAAATCCTATCCGTGACGTCACACGATATAACAGACAAGCCCGATAATAAGGAATGTTTGATGTTATTTTTATTTTTATTGTATAATGAGGTAATTTGTGTGTGATAATAGTGATGACTATTAGTATTAGTTAAGGATTAAAAATTATTATTATTATTGATCAGGAGATTATATGAATGACAGTGGAAATATATTTTATATAAAATGGCAGTGAAAAATATGGAAAGATAGAAAATTATACTAATTAATTATAATTATCATTTATCGCATCGATTATTTTTTATTAAGAGTTAGACTTAGTTCCGTTTTCTTGGATTTTGATATGTTTCAAGAAGCCAAGGAACTTAAAGGTTGGAAACAATACTACAAACAAGTAGATGGCAAAGTCCAATATGAGAACCGTGGTGGATTTAAAATGCCGATCCTTGATACTGATAATTATGTTAGAGGTCATGTTAAAGTTTTCGAAAACTGGCGCATGAATAAAATGGCGGATGAAATTGGGTTAAATCAATCTCAAATGGATACCTTTATGAGAGAAAATACAAAAACATTCTACAAAGTAGAATCCAAAGTAGACAATGCCAGCCATAAATTTGAGGATCATAAGTCTTTATTGGAAGGTATCAATAGAAAAGACATTATTGATTTAATGACAGAATTTAAAAATAGGTAATTAATATGTATGAAGAAGATATATTAACAATGATCGTTAGAGGTGATTTTGAAGGCTTTTTAAGTTATGTTGAAAATGACAATAATTTATCAAGATTTAATATAAAAAAATTAAACGTGCTTCATCAGTGTGCAATAAGTGCAAGAAAATTTAACCCTAAAATTTTAAATTACATTTTAGAATTTGGAGGGTTAGATATTAATTCAAAAACCAACGAAGGTTGGACATCTTTGTATTGTGCGATTGAGTCTAATAATGTTGAAGCACTAAAAGTATTATTAAAGGCAGGAGCAAATCCAAATACTAAAAGTGATGATGGGCACACCGCTTTAACTTTGGCTATGCAAAAAACGTGTTCAGAAATTGTAAGTGTTAAACTGCTTTTGGAATATGGCGCTGATCCAGATGTTGCTGGCCCAGAACATGAATTCGTGAAAGGCACATTTAGAGAGGAAGTACTCTCTACCTGTGAGGAATTCTCTGGAGAAGTGGATGAAGATGATTTATATTTTAAAGTTGTTTTTGATGATTTAAAACCGATTATAGATGCAATACCTTTTGGCTCTAGAGAATCCATTTCTAATGAAAAACTAGAAATAAAAGAAAGTGTGTTACCTGAAAACTGGACATACAACGATATTGCGGATGAATTTGTTCCACGTTCTGGTTTGGCGGATTCAAAGCAAGGTGAACTGGCTCGTGTGATTGGTCGTTTGATTCATGAACATAATAATAACGGTAATATTAACTGGGACGATTCATTTATACAGTTAACGGATTGGTTTGAAATTAACTTATCGGATGAATCGGTTTTTGATGAGACTGAACTTTCACAAATCAAACAAGATATTAAACAAATTAAAATTAACGGTGAAAGTGGGCGTTTAGCCAAAGTGGGTGAAGTGAATGAATATACTCGTTTGATGGATTTAGTAGTGATTTGGTGCAAGAGAAACCCTAAAAAAATGCCTTGCGAATCTGGTTTGCCGTTTTAGTTTATCTTTTTTTAAATCAATAAATAAAAAGGCTGATAATTATTATTAGCCTTTTTTGTTTAAGGCATGAATAACAACGAGTAACAACAGTGGAAGCTAGATTGACACACACGCTAGAGAGCTAGATTGACTGTAGTGGTCAACTAAATTTAGGCAATGCTTCAGAGGTTTTGTTGTAAAAATCTTCTTTTGTATTTGGAAAAAAAGGGGGAAGTCAGTTGCTTCACAATTCTATTATTTTTAGATCAACAATTGGAGTCTAGTTTTGCAATATAGATGGAAGTAATTATTAATAAACAGAGTCAAAAAATTACATAGCATCCGAAATACGACACCCCTCGATAATTGCTCCTGCATTATTCTAATTACCTACATCCATGTAGGGATGAAGGGGTGACCTACAAAGAATGTCATTCGGGTCAGAGTCGCTGATAGACATTACTCCTCAATTTTCCTTACATATCGATCGCCATTAACTTCCACAGATACGGGTAAAGTAGATGCTATACCAGTACCTAGAAATAAATTGCGCAAAAACTAATAAGGGCAAATATGGAATTTGTCATAGCGCCAATATTACGATTTAAAAATACTTTTGGCGTGCAATATACTATGTTCTTTATAGATCCATTTGATAATCCAATAGAATTTAAACGCTTGTTAGACATAAATAAGGTCTTTATTAGATGAAAAAAATCGTCTTTATCAGCGAACTAGAATCAGACATTCAGAGTCAATGGCTAACGATGATTCAAAAGCAGTTAGTTAATGAAACGATTCTTCTGCCTTGCCAAGTTGGTGAGTCACAAGCTAAAGACATCGACATTGCTATTGTTGCCAACCCAAATCCAAACGATTTAGCCAGGTTTTCTAATTTAGTTTGGATACAAAGCCTATGGGCGGGTGTGGAACAATTAATTGCTGTTGGAATTGGTACTGATCTTGAAAAACAGGTAAAACTGGTGCGGTTAGTTGATCCGCACTTAGCGCAATCCATGGCTGAATCGGTGCTTGCTTGGACCTTATATTTACAACGAAATATGCCGAAATATGCTCAGCAACAAGTTGATAAACGCTGGTTTCAATTACCTTCTATTTCGTCACAACAACTTCGAGTAAGTGTATTAGGGGCGGGTGAATTAGGTTTGGCGGCTTTAGGCGCCCTTAGTAAATTAGAATATCACTTGAGTTGCTGGAGTAGAACGACAAAACAGCTGAAAGGCATCAAAAATTACACTGGTTTAAATGGCCTACAAACAATGCTCAGCCAAACGGATATTTTGATCAACTTATTACCACTAACACCACAGACTCATCATCTTCTGGATAAAACATTATTAAGTGAACTTCCCAATGGCGCAAAGCTAATCAACTTCTCACGTGGTGGTGTGATTGATACTAAAGCTTTGTTAGTATTATTAGATAATGGTCATTTATCTCATGCTGTTTTAGATGTTTTTGAACAAGAGCCTTTATCGTCGACCGATCCCATTTGGTCTAACCCTAATATCACTGTGTTACCACACATATCAGCGCCAACCAATATCGGCACAGCCGCTAAAGTGGTTGCTGATAATATAAAAAATTATCGAGAAAATAACGTTATTCCTAAATCCGTAGATATAAAGGTTGGATATTAAAGGGACCTCTAAGTTTAATTAATCGAAAGGATGATTAATTAAACGCTTTATTCTATTTCTGCGGAAGACAAGTAATCCTTGAAATAGAAGTCGCTCTCTAAGTTGCTCTCTAGTTTAATTTTTAAAAAAGACAAAAATTAAACGCTCTGGCAGCATCAAAATGATGGTTAATTAAACGCTTTATTCTATTTCTGCGGAAGACAAGTCGCTTACATGGATGTAAGTGTTTAGTTTTTGTCTGGAACAAAAAAACTGAATATTTGAAAAAGCAATCGCAAATGGGCAGTGGTATTTAATCGAATTATGAAGGGCATGGATACCCGATAAGCGACTTTTGAATCAAGGGAAACTTATTTTCCGCCAGATTCAAAACAAAGCGTTTAATTCGAGACAGGACGTCTCGGATTAAACTTAAATAGCAGGGCATGGATGCCCGATAAGCGACGCAATACTCAAGGAAGGTCCCCTTCCGCCAGAGTATTGCCAAAGCGTTTAATTTCAAAAGGGACGTTGAAATTAAACTTAAAGAGCAACTTAAATTGCACCTGATTAGATTTGTCTTTGAGTTTTTATCGTGTAATCAATACTTTGATACTCTTCACCAGTTACAGCTGGTTTATCAGATTTGGCTTTTAGAATATAAGTGCCCGCTTCTAAATACTGATCAATCACCGCTGTGCCCGTCTGCGAATTGACACTATCAATGTTCAATAGGGTGTTACTGTGTAACGATAAAGTTACCGCACTTGCATCATCACTTGTTAAAGTGAACTGCATTGGGGTTTTTGAATTTAAAGTAAATGCGTATAAATCGGTTACTCCATCTTCAGTCCAACTAACCGTTTTTAATTCGTCTAAGCCTATTAAAGTCACATTATTTTCAATTGTAATTTCTACTTTTTCTGTAACAACATGATAACCATCTTGATTATCATAAAGGGTGTACACCACTTCAAAGAAATAGTCTCCGCTTAAGGGCACTTCATAATTAAAATCAAAATAAAAGCCAGGCAACCCATTATTAGAAATTCTTAAATTGGAAATCGGAATGTCAGTGTCTCCTAATTCAACAGTATTACTGACTAAAAATCCATCCTCATCATATGAATCTCTAGCAACACCATCAAAGCGTAAATCACCCAATACTGATTCATCGTATAAACCTAGACTTATTATTGCCACTGGAGGAATATTAGGCGGAGTATTGTCTCTGACTAATCGCACATATTGAGGGTCGTTTAAATCGTCGCCTTTTGCCAAAACTTTAACATTACCCTGGTTAAAATCCACAATATAAGAGCGTAACGCATCGTTTACCGAGGGGGTTGAACTCCAATAATATTCAGGCTGGGTTAAAGGGAAGACCGTCTCATTTATAGCAGGGTTGACACAGGCGGGATTAACCAACGATTTTAGCTCTTTAATATTGGGTAAACGCCAATCTTGAATGTTGTTATATTCTGAAGCCTCTGCGCTTTCTAAGGCTTGTTTCCAGTTATAAGTAAGCGCAACCCCTTCACATAACAATCCATTTACTGACTGTCCTTGGGAGCATTGTGCCCATTGTAAATTACTTTGAATATCGCTCACGATGCCATTTTCGATTTGGTAACGATCGTTGCCTGTAAAACTTGTGATGTTGTTATTACACACTTGATTAGTTATTGATTCATCAGCTGAAATAATCTCGGCGTGTAATTGTGTGACAAACATAAACGGCAGAATAATAGTGGTACAGCTTTTAACTTTTTTAAATATACTCATATCAATTCTCCAGTTTATTTAGGTTGGTTATTATTGTTTTCGATGTTAATAATATTGTTGTCGCGCACTAACATAATCGGATAAAAACCCACTTTATTAACTTGGGTTTCTTGGGCCGAATTAAACTGTACCACCCATACTTTATTTATATCATCCACTACTGTATCGCTGCTATAAATTAACCAATCACCTACTGACGAATGCCCTATGGTTCTAAAAATATCATCCAATAAAGCGGCATTGGTTTTTCCGTAATGGGCAATTGAAATTAATTCTTCTCGAGTAGGTAATCGCCAATCGGCATAACCACATAACTGCTGTGCATTTTTGTTAGCCGTATAGTCTTGTGTATTACTGCCTTCGTTTTCATTACCCTCAGCGCCACCATTTGTACTAGGGTCATTGTCATACCAGCCATAACCTGTATCGCTTTTTTGAACTTGCCACATTAATTTTGTAATGTTATCTAGCATACAGGCTGTCTCATTGGGTAACTCACCGGTACCAGCAATGATTTCAGTTAAATTCATTCCCTCAGACTCATAATGTCCATCTTGCCCAGCAGGTATAGGATCACCTTCTATAGGGTCAAACAGCAAAGAACAATCAAGTTGGCTTTGGTGACTGTAGGTGTAATCTTCATAAGCAAAATCCGAGCACTGATTGTTATCAATTCCAGTATCATTTACAGCTTTATTCATATCTGGTTTAACCGTAATTACAACTTGATCCGCCTCAACCGACATAAAACCATCTTCGTCTTTTACAGCTAATTCAAAAGTAAACTCAGTGGTTTCAGTCACAATCGGAGTAATAAAAGCAGGTTTGGCTTCATCAAAAAAGGATTGATTTAACTTCTGTTCTTTATCGATAATTATCTGTGTCCAAAAATAATTTAAGCTTTGATTTTCATTATCAAAGGAGTCCGAACCGTCTAAATAACTATTTAAATTGGACGCGACTGTTTTATCTTTACCTGCGCTGGCAATCGGTGTTTGGTTTGTATCAAGCACAGTTAATATAATTGACGTACTCATTTGTGTGCCCATGTCAGTGTTGATTGACAGCGTGATTGTATATTTTTGACTGTCACCTATTATATTTTCACTTGTAAAGTTAGCCCACACATTATTACCTAATGCCGTGGTGACATTATTATGTGTCACGCTCCATGTGTGCTCAACGATTTCAGCTGGGTCGTGCAAACCCACCGATGAGGTTAAATGATGTTCAACTAATTCATCAATAGTTAAATCTTCACCAATACTCAAATACGGGTAATAATCTAAGATTGTTATTTTTACAGAGTCGCTGCTAGATAACGCAAGCTCGCCGTCGTCTAAATCCGTTACTGTTAATTTAAATTCAATTACGCTGTCGCTACTTAATATCGGTGCAATAAACGAGGGGGTTAATGTATCGCTGTTTAGTAATTCTACTGTGTCACCTGTAATTTGCTCCCACACAATAATTAAATTTTCATCCAGGGTTTCAACGTCTGAAGCAGTCCCTTTTAATACTACTGAACTGTTACCACTTGCAATTAAGTCGGCTCCTGCAGAAACCTGTGCTGCGGTATTACTGTCTTGTACTAAAAACATCACTTTTTTATTAAAAATACCTTCTTCGTTATCAACCACTTGAATTTCTAATTCAACGTATTGATCGCCGATAACATTCTCAACCACGATTGTGTATTCATCCAAACTACCTTCGATAGTTAATGCAGGGCCTGAAACGTATGTCACACTACTTGAAGCAACATTGCCGTCAGGGTCGTAATACATTAAATACAATGTAGTTGCTTGGCTCTCTAATAATTCATTAGCATTTATAAACGCATCCACATAAGGGTATTCGTTTGTACCGTGGACCAAATAGGTAACCGATTTTGTGGTACTTGCCGACTCATCGTCTACTGCAGTAATTTCAAACTTTATCTCTTGCGGTGAACCTACTGTAACTTCAGGCGTAATAAAATAATAATCCCCATTCATGTCTTGTAAAATTGCAGTTGTTGGACCTGAGGTTTGCTCCCATGACACATCGTCAATAAAACCGTCGTCATCTCTAACTTGATACGATAAAAAGATTTTCGCTTCTTCGAATATGTATTCACCTGGAGTCACTTCAACAATAGGCGCTTGGTTATCAGATAAAATAGTTACAGCCAGATACTGTTGATTATCTGTTTGAGCTTCGTTGTTGTCATTGTCATTATCAGTCACTTTTAAACTGAAATAATAAGTACTGTCAGATTTTACATTAGGGGTTATAAATGAAATTTTAGAAGAATCACCAATCACACCCGATATATTAATGTTTTCTAAATTAGCATAATCCACATCCAACTGGACCAGTTGTGCAGCAATGTTATTACACGGAACTATGTCTTCAGGAGGTTTGCATGAAGCCTCATATTGTTGATTTAATTGATCCGCCAGTTGTTGATTGATACCCCAAGTCCATTGATAGGTTAATGAATCTGACATTTGTTGATCAAAATCAAAACCATTTGATCCATCTAAATTTATAATATTACGAACACCTTGAGTGTATTCAGGCATACTAA
>JALJPK010000119.1:7702-14335 GCA_022968985.1 Pseudomonadales bacterium
ACTAAAATCGTCCCCTGTGTTAACAGTGGGAAAGTGATTGAGTGCCAATATTTCAACTTCAGTATTATTGCTGTGGCTTAAGCCTTCATTGTCAGTAACGGTTAAAATAAAATTTAATGTTTTTGGTAAATCGTTGAGTTCTAAAAATGGTAACGTAATATTCGCGTTTTGATTGTCGGCATTTAGAATAGCAACTTGCAATAAATCACTTTGGTTTTGTGTCCATTGATAACTTGTTATGAACTGTTCATTAACATCACTGTCGTTATCTTCGTCAACATCCAAACTTAAACTGCCATCTAGTTGTACAGTTTGTTTTCTTAAAGCTTGTTGATTTAACCCAGCGTTTGCAATAGGTGCCACATTTATAGGATTTACATCAAACTGGATATCGGTGTAATTTTCAAAACCATGATTATCAATTACTGTGTGTCTAAAAATAATAGTTTGAGTTGTAATTACTTCAGGCAAAGTAAATGAAATGGCATCTTGTGATAATTGCATTTCAGTTAATACAATGCTGCTGCCTTCTAGTTGTGCCCATGTTTTATTTTTAATTGATCCGTCCATATCAGTACTTAGTGCAGTTAGCACTAATATTTGTGACTCATTAACACCCATCGAAATATCAACAGAAGCACTTAACTCAATTGTTGGTTGAATATTTAAGTCAGTAATATTCAGATTAAACGAAATCGATTGCTCAGCTTGTTGGTTGTCTATTACTGTTAATGTAATGACTGTGCTTATGTCTTGTAATACTTCACCAATATTTAAAGTGATGTTACTTGTGTTTTGGTTTTCTAATTTTAAATCAATCAAAGCGGTGGATTGTTGTGACCAAATATATTCAACAACACTACCGTCTGTGTCGCTTACTTCGGAATCAAGGATAAGAATATTATTTTCGAATATGGATTGGTCTTCAATAAATGTAATAACAGGCGCTTGATTATCAAAAACAACAATAAACACATTCACAGTATCTACGTAAGTTTGACCGTCGACACCTAATAAACTGATTTCAAAAACTAATGTTTCATCCTCAGTAATGTTGGGTGCCTCGAATGAAATGCTTTGTGAATCTTGAATCACAATTTCAACGGGGGTGCCCGAAGTTTGTTTCCATGAAATACTCTCAACGTTAACATCATCTAAAGTGAGGGTTTGATCATCAACGTCTAATACAATCGCATTTAAAATGACCTGAGATTGCTGTTGAATACTCTGATCATCACCCGCAAACACAGTAAAAACGCTCTCATCCGGTGAAATTTCATCAGGAGACTTTTCGCTACAAGCACTGAATATAAACAGGGTTACAAATAAACTACACAAAATGTAGTTAATATTGGGAAATTTCACGTATTTCATAAATTCAAACTCTTGATAGTGATGCCATTTCATTAAAATTAATGGTTTTGTAATTAACCAACACTATAAAGACAAAGGGTAAAGATTTAGTAAAGACTGGTTAATTAGTAACACATTTGTATCAGAAATGTGACCTGAACGATGTTTGAATGTAATAAATGGGTTTCTTGCAATTTAGAATTGGGAAACGAGGTTTAAGCGGGTTGTTTGAATGTAGGCCAAGCTTTAGGGGGGCTATCGAAGAGTGTAGGTCGTAATTTATTGCGACAACTATTTTGGCACAGGGTTAGTTTGTTGGAATAAATGGCAACCTACATTAATAACGTTAATTCTAGGTTGTTTATCTGTTAATCCGCAGGTCTTGAATGTTGTTGAGTTTATGTTTTATTGATTTTAGAAGTGGATGTCACTTTTGATATTAATCTGACAAATATTGCTTAATTCATACTTCACTAAAAGTGAGTGTCACTACTGGGTAGGGAGGGGACTTGTAGTTTGAGGCTGTCTAGTCAAGATGCTAGACACGACCCCGTGCGCGTTATTTATTTAATTCAATAGTGGATGTCACTTATTGGTCTTATGGTTGTCTATGTCAAATGTAAGGTGCGACCCCACTTTGCTTTTTAGTTTTATATTTTCATCCCGAATCTATATACCTTAAAAGGCATATAGCAAACCAAAATCTAAACTTATATCATCACCATTATGACGAAAATTTGCTGCTATAAACAAGTTATCAATTATACGGGTTGGGAATCTAGCACTACTAATAACAATAAGTTGTCCAAGTGAATCATTCATAAATAGCCCACCCACCCCAACTTCTAAAAGCGCTTTTATTTTAACCTTACCCGCACCGTCACCACCAACAACAGAGCGTTTGAATTTTGCAATATATTCGTAACCAAATCGTGATTGAGTTATTTCTTCATATTCACTGGCATAGGTAGCACTCTGATAGGGTTGTTTAAAAATCCCAGAACCCTCAATTGTCAGTTCAACCTCTTTCGCTTTTCTGCCAAAAAAGTACGTCATATATCGATATCGATAACCCACTCCAGTTTTTACATCAATACCTCGATTAATGACGTCTCCTGAAATATTACTATGAGGTTTGGGTTTGAACTCCAACTCAACCCTATAAGAAGCCATAGAGGATGTTAAAAATACTTTTTTCCCTAATAAATACTGCCCTGTTATTGAGAACCCTTTTTTGTCCTTAGTAAAACCTGAGTCAAAACTTCTTTCAGCAACATTAAAAATATTAACTTCAACTGATTTATATAATTGATCCATTACAAAAGTTCTATCATCTGAAAAAGATAACATTGGAAAAAACATTAAAATAAACAAGTAAATCTTCAAAATTAAGTCCTATTCAAAATTTACGTATATGTTACCATTTATGTTAAATGATAAAAAGTTTACAAATGGAAAGGTGTTCTTTGAAAAAAATAAAGCTCTTAACGTTGTGCATGATTATTTTAGCATCTAGCTGTACAACACTCATACCATCAAAATACATTCATTACGAAGGTGATCGCCTTAATAAAAGTGAGCGCAGTAATTTAACATTGAACTTTCATTCTGACTTAAAAATAAAAGCCTTAGATATTATTTCAAAAGAATTTAACAGAGAAGATTTTGTAATTAGCAAAGACTTTAAACTCACAAAAATCAATAATGAACAATTTCAGCCATTTCCATCTTATAATTTATACCAATTTAATGACAATTTTGATATTGAGATTCCAAGTGGAGAAACATTTTTAACAATCTACAATAAACAGTTTACATTTATGGCCAAGGCTAAACATGAGTACGCATTATTTTCTGTATTATTTGAAGATAAGTCTTACAAAAAAAATGATACAGCAATCAGAAAATATGGGGTTTCAAATTGGAAATACATTATGTTTGTTTACGACATCAGTTCAGATAGGATTCTGTTATTACAATACAATATAGGAGCGACTTATGTTAACTAAAATCACTTTAACTTTAATGGTACTACTGATGTCGGCACATAGCCTAGCCTTTGAGCCCATTGGAGTAAAACGCACTCTGCCATTGTATTTAAGTATCGACAGAACATTTCATAGTTCATCGCCCTCTTATTCTGAAACTAGTTTTATTGTATTAGATAATTACGGGTACACGTCAACAGGACTAAAAGTAGGTTTTCATGTACATCCATTACTAGACATACGCGCCACTTTTCGCATATCCAATATTGAACTACCTATACATGAATGGGCATATTTCAATGACAATATGAAAGGTATTCCCTCTCCAACTTATGCGTTTAGTGTGCCACAAGACAAACTCCAGCTTGGTGTATTTATACCATTTATGGGGGTGAAAGATGGAGGTTACAAAGGGTACAACAAGCATGTAGGGTTAGAAATTGGTGCGAATTATTCATTACCTGACCAACTTATTGGTCAATCTGATGAGACCGATTTATCATTTACAGGCAATGGATTCTATGTCGATGTAAGCTCGGTTAACTCGCCTTTTAATTCAGACCGACTTATTATTACTTACTCAGCAGGGTTTGAAAGAAACTTTTATAGCATTAATGGAACTGTTTTAAATGATACTCAGTATCAAGGTAATGTTGCCATGACGTCCTTACATTTTGCAATCGCATTACTTTCTCAAATATAGAAATTAATGGTTGGACTATTGGATTAATATTTTTATAACTTCACTAAGTTAAACTCCATACTTAAATTCAAACACTCCTAAATAATGGGGTCTGATTTTGCAACTTACATGACAGTTATAATTAATGAGCAGTGTCAAAAAATTACTCGATATCCGAAACAAGACACCCTCGATAATTGCTCCTGCATTATTCTAATTACCTACATCCATGCAGGGATGAAGGGATGACCTACAAAGTGGTGTCACAAAAAATGTAGGTCGGTCTTCAAGGTAGTAAAAGCTAAAATAGTTTCCTAAAATTAACCTCCACCCACAAAAAATCGGACACGATATCGGCCTTGTAATGCGACTGAGCGCTCAAGAAATATTTCCCGACGCCAGAGTATTCAGAAAGCTTACTCTTTAAATTTTATTAATTAAAAAACAATTAATAAAAAATCCAAAAAGAGACTTTTGAAATTAAACTTAAAAAGTACTTAAACGCCAGTCACAAAAAGCGGACACGAAGTCCGCTATGCGACTGAATACTCAAGGCGCTAGAGTATTCAAAAAGCTTACTCTTTAAGTTTTATTAATTAAAAAACCAAAAAAAAGGACTTTTGGGATTAAACTTAACGAGCAGCGGACACGAAGTCCGCTAAAATTGCGACTGAATACTCAAGGCGGGTTTCCCGACGCCAGAGTGTTTCCTAAGCTTTTAATTTCAAAAGGGACGTTGAAATTAAACTTCAACAGCACCTAAAAACTCAATTTTTTAAGCATCAGACACTTCTTTAATAGAAAGCGTGATACGACACGGTTGTCAACGTCTAAACATTTAACAACTACTTCTTGGCCTTCTGTTAACTCTTCGCTTACTTTTTTCAATCAACGATTTTTGTCTTTGACTTGATGTAGGAATCGTATGCTTTAGTAGCGTACGTTCGGATCTGTACCTGAAGCCTGATCCACGAGGGAAACCTTGTGGATCAGGCTTTACGGTGACGATATACTTGATTATTATTTTAGGATTGAGCTAGTTATTACCTTGGGTGTCTCAATTATTTCCTTCTCAATTATTTCCTATGAAATACTCGATATTATAAATATATGTCGTTACTTAATTCTGATAAAATCTGAGATATATAATCTACTCATTCTCGAATTAGGACAATATCCCATGGAAAATTTTTTTACGAAAACACTATTTCTGGTGCTTTTTATTTCATTAGTCGCTTGTGGCGAAAGTGAGAACAAACGATTAGACGACATTGCTACCACTGATACTTTCACAAATTCAGCAACAACAGTTGCAGCAACTGCGGATTATGTTATTCAAGATGCATTTATCACAACTTGGAAAACGGATAACGATGGTGCGAGTGCCGACAATAAAATTAGATTAGAAGTGCATCCAAGCTTTGCTTATGACTTTACGGTAGATTGGGGAGATGGCTTAATCGATGTAAATGTATCAAGTCTCATTACCCACACTTATGCAGAACCTGGAACATATACAGTGGCGATTACGGGTATATTCCCTCAAATTTATTTTGATTGGTTTGCTGATGTTTCAGATGGCAAAAAATTACTTTCAGTTGATCATTGGGGTGATAACCGCTGGCTGTCTATGTATAGTGCATTTTATGGCTGTGAAAATTTACAATTAAATGCAACTGATGTGCCTGATTTTTCTTTAGTGACAAGTATGAACCATATGTTTGAAGGCGCCAGTAGTTTTAATCAAGACATCAGCAGTTGGGATGTGTCTTCGGTAACCAGTATGCAGTGGATGTTTTCACATGCAGATAATTTTAACCAAGATATTAGTAGTTGGGATGTGTCCTCGGTCACCAACATGCGCTGGATGTTTTCACAAGCGGGTAGTTTTAATCAAAATATAAACAGTTGGGATGTTTCCAATGTGACGAGTATGCGTGCGATGTTTTCTCATGCTGACAAGTTCAATCAAGATCTGAACAGTTGGGATGTGTCTTCAGTTTCAAATATGACATCTTTGTTTGAATATGCAGTTAATTTTAATAAAAATATTAGTAATTGGAACGTGTCTAACACCACTAATATGTGGGGGATGTTTCAACGTGCCGAGGATTTTAATCAAGACCTAAGCAGCTGGAATGTGTCTTCAGTAACAGACATGACATCCATGTTTAATTCAGCGTCGAGTTTTAATCAAGATATTAGCAGTTGGAATGTATCCTCGGTGACTGAAATGGGGGGGATACTTTCTAATGCAGATAGTTTCAATCAAGATATTGGTAACTGGGATGTGTCTTCAGTGACTGACATGAGCTGGGTATTTTCTGGCGCAGATAGTTTTAATCAAGATATTAGTAGTTGGGATGTCTCATCGGTCACTATTATGGATTATATGTTTTATGCGACTAGTTTTAATCAAGACATTAGTAGCTGGGATGTCTCATCGGTTACTAGTATGGCGAATATGTTTGGTAGAGCTGAAAGTTTTGATCAAGATATTAGCAATTGGAATGTATCTTCGGTAATTGATATGAATGCAATGTTCACAGATGTTAAGCTTTCAACTGAGAATTACGCTGCGTTATTACTCTCATGGAGTCATCAAATGCC
>JALJPK010000012.1:0-11091 GCA_022968985.1 Pseudomonadales bacterium
GCAAAATACAAAAATCTAAATAACAACTAAACTGATTTTATTAAAAACCCATATTGGAGCCTAGCTTGAGCCACAATAATTTCGAAACATTAGTTACCCCAATCACCGAATTAGACGTGACAATAAAAAACCGATTCATAACCTGTGCAGCAAAACACAAAAATTTAAATAACAACTAAACTGAGGTGATTAAAAACCCACATTGGAGCCTAGCTTGAGCCAAGAAAATTTCGATGCATTATTTACCCCAATAACGGCATTAGACGTGACAATAAAAAATCGATTCATAATGGGCTCAATGCATACGGGCCTAGAAGATAAAAGTAAACACTTTGATGAGTTAGCCACCTATTTTTCAATAAGAGCAAAAGGCGGAGTGGGTTTAATTGTGACAGGAGGTTTTAGCCCCAATATAACTGGGTGGGGAGCCCCCTTTGCAGGAACATTACAATTTAAGTGGCAAATAAAACATCACAAAAAATTAACCCAAGCAGTAAAACCGTACAACTGTAAAATGGTGCTGCAAATTTTGCACACTGGGCGTTATGGTTATCATCCATTTATAAAAAGCGCCGATGCTTCAAAAGCTCCCATTAATATATTCAAAGCCAAAAAACTCAGTACCAAACAGGTTAAAAAACAAATTAAAGCCTTTGTGAATTGTGCCAATTTAGCCAAACAAGCAGGGTATAACGGCGTAGAGATTATGGGGAGCGAAGGCTATTTTATTAATCAGTTTTTAAGCCCAAGAACCAATCATCGAGATGACGAATACGGGGGATGTTTACAAAATAGAATGCGTTTGGCTGTAGAAATAGTGTCTAAAATTCGAGAAGAACACCCCAAAAACTTTTTGATTATTTATAGATTATCCATGGTTGAGTTAGTAGAAGACGGCCTTAATTTTGAAGAAATAAAACAAATAGCCCAAGCAATAGAAAAAGCCGGAGCGAGTATCATTAATACAGGCATAGGCTGGCACGAAGCAAGAATTCCAACCATTGTTACCAGTGTACCCAAAGCCGCTTTTGCGGGTTTTACCCAACAAATCAAACAATTTATTAATATACCCATTTGCGCCAGTAACCGAATTAATACCGCGCAGGCTGCATTAAGTATTATTGAGGCGCAACAAGCCGACATGGTGTCAATGGCAAGACCATTTTTAGCCGATCCAGAAATTGTAAATAAAATAAAAGAGAATAAAACACAAACCATCAATCACTGTATCGCCTGTAATCAAGCCTGTTTAGATCATGTATTCGCCAAAAAACGCGCAAGCTGTTTAGTCAATCCATTAGCCTGTTATGAAACAAAATACGACTTAAGCAAAGTACAAAATCCTAAACATATTGCAATAGTAGGTGGCGGTCCAAGTGGAATGGCTGCAGCCTATTACGCCGCTATAAAAGGCCATAAGGTTGCATTGTATGAGCAACAAAACAAGTTAGGTGGTCAGTTTTTATTAGCCCAGCGCATACCAGGCAAAGAAGATTATCAACTTACGATCGATTATTACAAAACCATGTTAGAAAAAATGGAAGTAGACATTCATTTAAACTCGAATATTGCTGTGGTCGAGTTAAATAAATTTGATCAAGTATTAAACGCAACAGGTATAAAACCTCGTTCGTTAGGTCAAGAATTTGAAGCTGACAATGTTTTCAGTTACGAACAAGTTCTAATCTCAAAAGATATCGAACAGATAATACCAAGACATTCAAAAGTAGCGGTAATAGGCGCAGGAGGAATAGGATTTGATGTATGCGAATTTTTATTATCAGAGTCAAATGATCTAACAAAACAAACAGATTTAAAACAAGTGAACCCAATACAAATTCAAGTTTACTTAACACATTGGGGTATAGATCAAAGCAATAAAAACCGTGGGCAATTAATGCAAAACCCACCAGTAATTGAACCAATACGTGACATAACCTTATTACAAAGAAAAGACGAAAAACTAGGAAAAAATTTAGGCAAAACCACAGGATGGGTACACCGACTCAATTTAAAACGACATGGTGTAAAACAAATAGCGGGGGTGAGTTATCAAAAAATAGACAGCCAAGGATTACATATAATAAAAGACGAAAAGCCAGAAATTATTGAGGCGGATTATTTTGTGATCTGCGCTGGGCAGGTTAGCCAAAATACAATAGATGACTCAATACAAAAAATTGGAGGTGTTAGAAATGCTAATCAACTTGATGCAAAACTAGTAATACGTGAAGCGCTGGAGTGGGCAATAAAATTATAGTTTCGATATTTATATTGAGAAAGTAGTCAACATAAAACGTAGGGTCGATATTTATATCGAAAATTGAGCCAGAAAAAACATAGGGAAGATATATATCTTCACATGGATGTGGCTTATAAGAGATAGGTCAGGAACTTAATCTGATATCGAAAAAATTATTGATATAAATATCAACCCTACGACAAATTAAAAATAAAACCTTGACCAATTTCACTTCAGCGGTTACTTTTAAACCTCAAACCCAACAAACTAAAAGATCAAAAAAATGTTACGCAATAAAATACTTAACCTTCGAAAATCTCTTCTAGGTAACTGGCTAGTCTTAGCCAAGTATTACGCGTAGCTGTTTAACTAAACACATGCTGCGGTTTTTTGTAGCATGTTGTGATCTTCTTAAAGTCCTGCCTCCTATCTAAAATCTCAGTAATTAAAAATTAAAAAAAATATTGAGAGAAAAATGAAACTCGGCTTATTCTTTGTTATCAGTTGTACGCTGCTTATGGCGTTTAAATCTGTATTAATTAAACTGTTGATGTTACAAGGTTTTCAAACCATTGAAATCATGATGCTTCGAAACGTTATTACGTTTTCAGTTGTATTATTAACATTTCTTGTGATGTACTTTAATAATAAAATAACAGTTAATTCTGTGAAATCTGTTTTTTACATGTTATTTGTAGGTTTAATCTGTTTCCATATCAGCAGTTTTTTTGATTTAGTTAGCTTAAATTATATATCAGTGAATTTAGAGCGTTTAATTGTGCATCTATATCCATCCATGGTTTGTATTTTGTTGGTTCTAAAAAATGGCAAGCAGGCAGTGAATATGAATCAGTGGATTGCCATTGGAATTATATATTGTGCAACCATTTTGTTTGTAGGTTTTGAACAGAACAGTTTGTTTAATTGGATTGGTGTTTTATTTGCATTGTTAGCGGCCTTTTTCTACGCATTATATTTTGTATTAATCCATTCAAGTATCAAAAAATATGGTGGTACTCAGGCGACTTTATTTTCATTACCTTTAGCAAGTTTAACTATTAACGCTCAGTTTTGGATTACCGACTCACAGTTAGATTTAAATCTGCTAACAACAAATAATGTAATATTGTTACTTATATTAGGTGCGATAATTGGAGTGGGTTCAATGTGGTTAATCAATCAAGCGATGCAACGATTGGGTCCAAGTAATACAGCGATTATATCGAGCCTTGGACCTTTTATTACTGCAATTATTGCGTATGCTTTTTTAGGTGAGACTTTAAGTGTAGTTCAAATGCTGGCTATGTTGATTGTGGTGGTGGCGATGTATCAACTCAGCCGTACCAAACCCAAAAGTAAATAAATTCACTCATAAAAAAACCTCATATTACTGAGGTTTTTTATTTTTTATTTACAACGCTTCTAACTTGGCAAACTGCAACATTAACCATTTAGTGCTTTTTGCAAACTTCACTTCAACTCTAGCATTACTGCCAATGCCTTCACATGACAAAATAACCCCTTTACCAAACACAGGATGATTAACATCTTGGCCTAATTGAAAACCTGAATCATTCATAATTTCTTTTGGAGTTTCTGTATACATTACAGGTCGAGTTATTTGAGATTTTAAACGAATTTCTTGGATATGTTCATTGGGTATTTCACGAATAAATCGTGATGAGGCATTAAATTGTGAGCTACCATATAAACTTCTGCTTTCGGCGTATGACAAACATAAATGTTTGCGCGCTCGAGTAATACCTACGTAACATAATCGGCGTTCTTCTTGTAATCCGTCAGGATCATCCATCGACATTTTATGTGGGAATAATTGTTCTTCTAACCCTACTAAATAAACACGATCAAATTCTAAGCCTTTGGCGCTGTGTAACGTCATCAAACTAACAGCTTGTTCGTGAGTGTCTGCTTGGTTGTCTCCTGCATCTAATGACGCTTGTGATACAAATTCTGATAAGTCGCTGTTATCGCTTTCGTTGTTAAAACTCGCGGCTGCCGATACTAATTCTTTTAAATTTTCTACTCGTGTTCGACCTTTTTCACCTTTTTCTTTTTGGTGATGGGCGATTAAATTGGATTGTTTAATTACAAGGTCAGTCACATCGGTTAAATTTAAATCACCGGTTTGGCTGTCGATGTCATTAATTAATGTGATAAATGATTCAATCGCATTACAAGCACGTGAAGGTAATATTTTATGTTCAACAATTTGGCTGGCTGCTTGCCAAAAGGATATGTTTTGATCACGCGCAAATATGCGCATGGTGTCGATAGATTTATTACCAATACCTCGTACGGGTAAATTGATAATACGTTCCATAGCGGTATCGTCATGTCGATTTAACAACATACGTAAATAACACATCGCATTTTTAATTTCTAAACGATCGTAGAATCGATGACCACCATAAATTCTGTATGGAATCGATAAACGAATTAAGTGCTCTTCCATTACACGCGATTGAGCATTTGAGCGATACAAAATAGCCATTTCATTGTATGACTCAAGTAGCCCTTCCATGTCTTCAGCTATAAATCGTGCTTCATCGTGTTCGTTATAAGCCGCATATAAACGAATCTGTTTACCGTCTTCGTCGTCGGTCCAAAGCTCTTTGCCTAAACGTCCTGAGTTATTACCAATAACCGCGTTGGCTGCTTTTAATATGTGCCCACTTGATCGATAGTTTTGCTCTAGTTTAATAGTTGCAACATTTTTGAAGTCTTCGCTGTAACGTAAAATGTTCTCAACTTTAGCTCCACGCCAGCCATAAATGGATTGGTCATCGTCACCCACTACCATTAAATGTGCTTTTTCGCCGCATAATACACGAAGCCATGCGTATTGAATGGAGTTAATATCTTGGTACTCGTCAACCAAAATATGACGAAAACGGTCTTGATAATGCTCTAATACTTTTGGATTATTTAACCATAATTCATGGGCACGTAATAACAGTTCACCAAAATCCACTACACCGGTTTGTTGGCAGATTAATTCGTATTGTTCATAAACCTTTAATAATCCCTGTTCATGAAAATCATTCGAAGCAGGAATATGTTTAAAACGTTTACCTTCATCTTTTTTGCCGTTAATAAACCACTGTGCCGATTTGGGTGGCCACTTAGTGTCATCCAAATTTAAATCTTTAATGATTCTTTTGACCATTCTAAGTTGGTCGTCACTGTCTAATACTTGAAATTGCTCGGGTAAATTAGCTTCTTTGTAATGGGTTTTTAATAAACGATGCGCTAACGAGTGAAACGTACCCACCCACATACCTCGAGGCGGCTGCTCCATTAAGGTATCAATACGCGAGCGCATTTCTTTAGCGGCTTTATTGGTAAAAGTTACTGCTAATACCCCAAAGCTGCTTGCTTGGCCAGTTTCAATTAGGTAAACAATACGGTGGGTTAATACCCTTGTTTTGCCACTACCCGCGCCAGCTAACACCAATGTATGTTGGCTGTCGGTGCATACAGCCTCTCGTTGAGGCTCATTTAGTGGGTCAATTAGACGAGAAATATCCATGTTTAGTTAAACACCTGTACAAAAATACAGGTATTCTAGCATTATGCGGGGGCAAGGCAAGTTTGCCGTCGGGATTTTTTTGCAGCGATGAACTCTCTATTTTCTGAATTAATTGTAAATATCAAAATAAACAAGCAAATAACAAGTGAATTTAAATCAGTTATTTTGTAATGATATAAGACATGCATATTTACTGGGATGAGTTGTGAATTGGCAAAGGGAAATTTTGACTATTTTTTTAAAGCTGAATAAGCGTTCAGGTTTCGTTCATATTCGTTGTGTTTATATGCCTTTTTTTAGACATAGATACATGTATTTTTTCGAATAAAGAAAATTATATATGTCTTGTAAACTCTTTATAATAAAAGTGCTTAACGATTTCTATCAATAAAATAGTATTTTCAGTTATTTATTTTGCTTAATATACTTAAGTGATGCTGAATGATTTATGAATAAAAATGCTAAAAGAGTGATAGGAAAAATATAAGAAACCTAATATAAAAAAATGTAAGACTTAAAAGGATCAATGTATGTTGAATGTAATTTTCAAAATAATATTTGAACTCAGCCAATTTAAGAGAATTGTATTATTGTTATTTTGTCCGTTGATATTGGTTTTTATTGCTTTACAGTTTTATATAAGTACGGATAAACAAGACATTATAATCGATCCAAAAATTCTACAGTTAGAATTAAACAACGATTTTACAAAGGACTCCATTTTAAAGGGGCAAATACTTGATCCAGCTATTGAACAAAAAATAGATCTGTTATTAAGCCAAATGAGTTTAGAGCAAAAAGTGGCGCAAATGATCTTGATTCCATTTAGCGATAATAAAGGCGAGCTTAGTACACAAAACGTGGGGGCATTAACGATTAATAGTAGTTCTATTCTAGAATCTAAACGTTTCCAGGATGATCTATTAAACAGTTTAGATGAATTAAAACAAGATTCTTTAGATAAAAACTTACCTTATATCCCACCTTTAATCGCCATTTCAGCGCATCATGGTGTTGCGTTAAATAAAAAAACGGTAGTGTTTCCATTGGCCATCAATTTAGGGGCTGCTGCAGATGTAGAGTTAATAAAAAAAGTGACTCAAGCCACTATTGAACAAGCACATTCTAATGGGGCTATTTGGCTGCGAACAATTGCCACTACACAAATATTAGATCAGCGTTCTAGTTTGGTTGAACGTATATTTTCAGAAGATGTAGAGTTAAATAATAAATTAAGCCAAGCGCATTTTAACGTGCTTAAAAATAATAATTATTTATTTGAAGCTAATAATTGGTTGTCTAGTTCTATTAATGTTGATTTATCTAATCAATTACCCAAAACAAATTCGACAAGTTTAAATACCTATTTAACGCATAATCAAATAAATGCATTAAATGCAGGCGCCAAAATTCTGAATTTAACTAACAATAGTGTTAATACAAAAGAGCAAAACACCGATAAAAAGATGATTAACTATATTAAAAATACATTAGGTTTTAACGGTATTGTGTTATCAAGTACGGATATATCAATCCAGTTAGAGGGCTGCTGGGTGTATATTTGTGAGCCTGTAATCAATGCAGGGGTGGATATGATTGCATTTGGTTATGATATAAATGATTGGGGTGACATAGGTAATAGGCTTAACTTTTTTTCTGTAAACCAAGAAATATTAAAAAAATATATTAAACGTACAACTCAATCAGTAAAAATTGGAAGGATTAAACAACAAAGAATTGATGACTCGGTTCGTAGGATATTAAGAGTGAAATTTTCGTTAGGTCTGTTTGATGATAATTATGTGTTTATTAAAAAACTTGATATACCAACTATTAAACAACATCAGAATATTGCCAAACAAGCTGTTATTAAGTCGGCAGTATTATTAAAAAACAATAATAACGTTTTACCAATAAAACCAATGCAGAAAGTACTAATAACCGGTATTGCCTCAAATGATCGATTTGTTTTACATGGTATTGATTTTGTTGGGGTGAATGTATATAAAAAAAATACGATTAAAAAAATATTAACTAAAAATGAAAATGTAAAATGGGTGGATTATAATTTCTTTGATGCAAATTATGTCATTAACAGTATTTTTAAGCATACAGAAGAACAAAAAACGACTAAGAACTCAAGAGCGAATCGAGATTTACGCTTGTCTCCTATTAAATATGCGATGGATGATTTTTCACCTCGTGTCGTACAGCAATCAATCAAAGAATATAATGAAAAAATAAAGCAGTACATTTTAGGTTTTGATAAACTCGTACTTGTTTTAAGTGAATCAGAAACAAATGGATCAAATAATGTGCAAAGTTTGGCTTTAACAGACAATAGCGCTGCGTTGTTAGAGTTAACTAAAGACTTAGATATTGAAGTGATTGTTTTAATGTTGAACTCAAGAGGATTATATGCCCCTTTGATATTTAACCATGCAGATAGTGTGGTCACACTGTTTAGACCCGGCACTGAAATAGAAGGCTTAAATCAATTATTATTTACCGATGATAATAATAAAATTCAAATTGATTTTACAGGGAAAACCCCTGTTTCTTGGCCAAAATATCCCTGTGATTTTAATAATATTAAAGCAGTAGAAGGTTACGATCCATTTTTAGCTGTGGGTTATGGTTTAAATTACAAACAAGATTTAACGGATTATGTTAATTGGCCTATTCAAATTGTGTCTAGAAATCAGTGTGTAACTAATGCAAGGAGAATATTATGATTCGATCAAATATTGGTAATAATTGGGTACCTTATGTATTTTTGATGCCTTTTTTAAGCGTGTTTATTTTATTTTATTTATATCCGACATATTCAAATATTTATGTGTCATTTCATGACTATTCACCTTATGAGTTTTTTGATATTGATAATTTTCAATATGTGGCTATGTGGAATTACATCGACATATTTAATAGTGACAGAATGTTAAAAGCTATCCTAAGCAGCATAATATATTTGATTGCAGTTAATTTAATATTACATAGTTTAGCTTTGATGTTTGCAAAAATGATTAACTTAACGTTTAAGTCAATTCAAGTGGTGGTATTGATTTTATTGTTATTACCTTATTTGTCTGATGGATTGGTTGTTTTTTCAGGGCTTGCTGTTTCTAATTATAATATCGATCAATGGGTTGTTTTTGCTTGGTCTGAAGTGGTTAATAATTTAGGTTTTTATATATTTGTTTATTATATTGTTTTAGAGCGGGTACCCACTGAGGTTAAAGAGGCTGCTTTATTAGATGGTGCCTCAACATTGAAGTGTTTTATGAAAATAGAAATACCCGCGTTATTACTTGTAATAAAAATGATGCTGCTTTTAAGTACTGTTTATTTGATTCAAGATTCCCCTATTAATAATGGATTTGTAGGCAGTGGAGGCGGTTTTATTTCAGCGTTTACTGTTTTATTTACTGGGCTTATAATCTTATTGATTGTGTTTATTAGTATGTTTAAATTATTAAAAAAATATAAGAAGGCAATATAATATGAATTATTTTTTTAAAAGATGGGCCGTAAAAATGTATATGGCTTTGTTTCTATTTGTATTTTGTTGGATGTTAAATCAACCGTTATTAAGCATTTTGACACAATTATTAGACTCAATAAAAAGGCATGATTTAGTTTTAGAGTTATATTTGCAACCTGAATATATTAGTGGGTTATTAGTGAGTTTAAAGGTAAGTGTATTAGGTGGTTTTTTTGCTGCAATATTCTGCTCGCTGGTGGCGTATGCATTGGCTGTTTTTGAGTTTAGATTTAAAAAAATAATATTACTTTTGATGTTAATTATCTTATGTACACCTTTTACTTTTCAGTTAGTACCCTTAATTATAGGCACATTAAAATTGGGTTTAATCAATCAACATATTGCATTGTGGTTGCCATTTGTTACTCCTATATTGGGGGTATTTATAATCAAACAATTTATTGAGACGATTATTGATTCTGAACTAATTGAAGCGGCAAGAATGGAGGGCGCTTCTGAGTGGTATCTATTTTATAAAATAATCATCCCATTAATAAAACCAGCCATGGTTCTTATATTTTTAATTCAATTTTCTTTTATTTGGTATCTGTTTTTTTATCCATTAATTATGATTCCCGACGAATCAATACAACCGTTATCTATGATGGCTGGTGGGTTTAGACCAATGGGTGACATTCCATTAGGGAATATGATTTTTACAATGGTTCCAGTTTTGATCACGATTTTGTGTTCGGGTTACATATACAAATTCATTAAATCTGATATTGCTTAAAAGGAGAATAATTATGCTTAAGTTAAAAGGTTTTGATGGTGTAAGAGCTATCGCGTGTTTTATGGTTATTTTTCACCATGTGTCACAGGTTTATAATCCCGTCTATTTGTCGGAGTTTTATCAATTATTATGGGGATTGTTATACGCAGGTGAAGCGGGTGTGAGTGTGTTTTTTGTATTAAGTGGTGCATTGTTAGCTTATCCGTTCTTTTATAGTTTTACGCACAATAAACCGATGCCAAGTATAAAAAAATACTTAACTAGGCGTTTTTTTAGAATAGCCCCAGCTTATTATTTGGCGCTTTGTGTCTCAGCTGGTTTTGCTGTGTTGTTATTTGACTCTAACTTTAATAGCGATTTTATTATTCGTTTTATTGCAGGGTTAACTTTTACTAATGCGTTTTCAGCGTTAACGTTATTTCCAACGGATATTAACGGACCACTATGGTCCATTGGTTTTGAGTTTATAAGTTATTTGTTTTTAATCGTATTTATGTATATTTTATTTAAGTTTGTTAAAAAACAATCCATTAGTGAAACACTTTATTTGTTTGCCATTGGCTTTTTTGTGGTGATTATTTGTCATTTAGTTTATTTAAGAGTTATTGAAGTGAATCAACGTGGCGCCGATTGGGCATTTGCTGATTTGGGTGGCGCTAAAACTTGGTTTCCTTATTACAATGTTTTTAGTTTATTCGCACATTTTTTTATTGGTATGTTGGCAAGTTTAATAATGGTTATGATTCAAAATAAAAATCAAAGCGCACATAAAAGTTTTGACTGGATCATTGGTTTAAACACAGTGTTGTTTTTAATTTATTGGACAAATAATGCTTACGATACTTATGGAATATTTGAAATTAAATACTTTTGGCCGGTTTTTCCTATTTATGTGGCTAGTAGTTTAATGTTATTACCTTTCACAGTACTTTTAGCTGATCTATTGGATAATCGATTTTTTAAGTTTACAGCCAAAATTTCCTTTGGTTTATATTTATGGCACTTTCTTGTGATGAAGATTC
>JALJPK010000012.1:11101-20793 GCA_022968985.1 Pseudomonadales bacterium
AGCTCGTTTGATAATGTTGAGTATTTCACGGCAACAGCGATAATGTTGATTGTCTCTTACGCACTAGCTAGTGCGAGTTTTTATCTATTAGAGCAACCTTTTATTCGGTATTCAAAGTCTATTACGCAATAAATGCTAGTTTTTATCAATTTTTAAAAAAGGGTCTACACTTAATTTTGATTGCATTAATTCAACTGATAATTAATTAAGTGGAACCCATAATGAGCCTTTCTTCACACCAAGTTATTTTGATTCAACAAAGTTTTAAAAAAGTGGCCCCTATTGCCGATGTAGCGGCCAAAATATTTTATGATAAATTATTTGAGTATGATCCACAGCTACAACGTTTATTTAAGAATAATATGGGTGAACAGGGTAAAAAATTAATGCAAACTTTAGGAGTTGCTGTTGGTGCACTTAAAACTCTAGATAAAGTTGTGCCTATTATTCAAAATCTTGCTGTCAAACATTTAGATTATGGTGTTAAGGTAGATGACTATACACCAGTAGGTAATGCTTTGATTTATACGTTAGGCCAGGGTTTGGGTTCGGCTTTTACTGCGGAGCTTAAACAAGCTTGGAGTACATTGTTAAAGGTTATTTTTGATGTGATGCGAGCGGCGGCTTATCCTAATTTTAATGCGGCAACTTATAAAAATCATAAACATTATACACATTAACTATTATTGTGATGGATAGGGTTTTATCATTGGTATGTCAGTTTGAATTTTATCGGTTTAGTTAAAATTCAAACTACAGTTGTTTATGAAGTCGATTTTGTTTCTCTGTTTCTTTATTTTTTCTTTATTTTTTCTTTATAGCTGTTCGTATTTTTCTTTTATTAGGTTGTATCTTTTTAAATTTACCCCCATATCAGAATATCCGGCGCGGCTGCTGCTGCGTATATGAATAAGTTGTTTATCCTGATCGAAATAAAACTCTACATCATCTTTGAATTTTAATTTTTTACTTTTAAAAATAAAGTATAAATAATCTTCCTCTTCTTCTATTAATTCAACATAACCAAGATTATAAATAACCACTTTTAATTTTTCTCTGGACTCGATTATATTGCCTTTAAACTCTAATGGCTCGACTAATTTAGTGGGGTCCATACTTTGGCTTGATATCGCATTAGGTTTGTTTGGCATAGCCGTGAGATGACCATTTTCGTGGCCTAATTGTGGGGTTTTAACATTTTGTAAATATAATTTAAAACCATTAAAAACAATCACAGCGACAATAATTAAAATGATAATAATAAGTGTTTTGTTCATGAATGCTCCAACGAATCAATAAAACCTTGTTTATATGTGGGATATTTAAAATCATTAAAATACGTTTTTAATAATTGATTAGATATTTGTTTATTTTGTTGCAGAGGTTTTAACCACTGTTTTTTATTAGGCACATGGATTATTTCACGAATATAATCTGCCACTTCTTGAAGGGTTGCCGAGTAATTATCACATACATTAATAACAGACTCTTTAACCTGCTTATCAATTAACGTGGCAATGATATTTGCCGCATCTTCTTGATGAATACGATTAGTGTAGTGCAATTGTTCGGGGTAAAAACCATCTTCAATTAAATTAATTAAATGTCGTCTATCTGCGCCATAAATACCAGCAAGCCTAAGCATGGTGGCTTTAATATTATGTTTTTTGCAATGTTTTAATATTTCATTTTCGCACTGTAATAACACTTGGCCATTAAATGAGGTTGGGGCGCAGTGGCTTTGTTCATTTACAACGGATCCATCGTTTTGCTCATACACTGCTGATGAACTAATAAACCATATATGTTTTGTATTAATACTTTTACAAAAAGGTAATACCCCATCTAGAAAAACATCTTGATACGCCACTTTATTACGACCATTAGGTGTCACGCATATTATTACCTCATCAAACTGTGCATGTAATAATGTGTTGGGTATTGAGGTACGAATATCATGATTGATAAAACTGATGTCATTTTGAGGGCTAACATAAGTGCGTTTTAGCACAGTTAACTGGTGTTTGTTTTTGATTATATTGTTCGCAATGGATTGCCCCAACTTACCAAAACCGACTAAAAGCACTTTTTTACTCATATTATTACCTTAATTTTTGTACTTTAATGATTACAGTTTATTTTATGTAATTAATATGAGGCTTAGTCTTAAAAAAAACACTAACCAAAAGTCATAAAGTTAGTTAAATACTGCAATTTTTTTTTTTAGTTTGCTTGTATGTTGTGTTGTTATTGATATTTAACTAATTCATTAAAACTAATATTTTAGTTGATAATTTCGTTTGAATGAATATACTGCTACTAAGTTGTTAGTTTTTAAATGTTAGGAGTAAGCAGTGAGTCGTACAAAGTCGGATTTTTTAACACAAAGTGGACGAATGATAATGGATGTATTGTGGCGACACGGTGTTTTGTCAGTAAAAGAGATCACCGCGTTTTTAAATGTGGATAAAAATGAAGACAAACAACATGTTTACACCACAATTCAAACCATGTGTAAAATCTTAACTCAAAAAGAATACGTCAGTTTTGAAAAAAAAAGCCGAGCATTTATCTACAAGGTCTTAATCACTAAACAAGATGCTCGCAAAACGGTATTGAAATCGATGTTACAGCAGTTTTTTGGTGGTTCGTCGTTGTCACTAGCACAACATTTATTAGATGAAAACGAAATTGACTTTGATGATTTGGAGAATATTAAGCAGGATATTATTAATAAAAAAAACAAGGTGGTTAAATAAATATGAATATGGAAACGCTGATTTTCAGCGCCATTTGGCAACATTTATTAATTAGTGGAGTGCTTGTATTTAGTTTGTTGCTTTTGTTTAAAGTTATTAAAGTCAATGCAGAAGTGCGTTCTTGGGTGTGGTTAAGTTCGATTATGGCTTTGGTATTAGTGCCAGCATTAATGATAGGGAGTTCTAATATTAAGTTTGTTAACCAAGTGGATGATGAGAGGGAACTTGAGACGAAAATTATCAACTCGGCTCCTGATTCATTACTACAAGTTAATTCTATTGGAAATGCAAGCAATAATATAGTTTCTGATTTTAATAAACAATTTAATTCAAATAGTATTAACCAAAATGTATTTTTAATAAAATCAAGTAGACATGTAAATCCACCTTGGTTGGTATGGATGACTAATATCGTTTTAAATATATTGCCATATTTAATAATTTTAATGGTAATCATTAGTAGTATTAAACTTGTATGGTTATTTGTGCAATGTATTAATGAGTACCGTATAAAATATCGAGCGACTGAATTAGTGGAAGGCAATGTATATTATTCAAATGATGTATTTGTTCCGTCTTTGGTTGGATTATTTCAAAATAAAATATTGTTACCGGTGAGTGTTAAAAAATTAAGTGATAAAAATCGTCATTTTATTGTTGCCCATGAACAAGCGCATTTAATGAGAAGAGACCAAATTTGGAGTTTTTTGGTTAGGCTAATAGATTGTGTGATTTGGTTTAGTCCGTTGTTTTATGTAATGAATAACCAATTAAAACATGTAAGAGAAATAGCCTGTGATCATAGGGCTATTGATAAAATGAAAGTGATTAAAAATGTTGAAACAAGTAAAAAACTTAAAGAAACGATTGAAATCGATTACGCCACCATGTTAGTCGATTGTGTGAACTTATTTTTAATGGATAAACAAAAAGGTGAATATATGAACTTACTTAATAGAAAAGGTTTTTTTAGAAGTAGGGTAAATGAAGTGGTTAATAAACAAAATGACAGCCAATTTAAAAGCATTTGGTTGTCAGTGATTAGTTGTGCAGTATTGTTAGTTTCAACCAGCGTTTTTGCAGCTAACGCCATGAATAACGGACAAATTATTCAAAATATTGATGAAATTGTAGACGATGTAAATATTCGAACAGATATTTCAATTATTGATTCATTTTTTGAAGAAATGCGAACAGATACATTTGAAATAGAATATGTATATTACGATGTGGGTTTAAAGGAATATACGGTGGGTATTCAGCATTTAGAAGACAATATTGTGTCGGATGATTTTCAAGGTTCGCGTAGTATATTATCTGAAAAATTAGACAATCTTTCAGAGCTAAATAATATTGAAATTTCAAATTTTATAATTTGGGTCAGTATTGAAGCTGAATCAATTTTTGATAGTGTAAAAAAAGGAGGAAGGGTAAATGGAATGACAATAAGTTTTAATTTGGATAAATCGAGTTTTGACATCGAAACTATTAAGAGTTTGGATGATTTTGGGTTGTATTATAATGAGTTTTTTCATAATGATGTGAAAATTACTGATTACAAGAGAAGTGAAAACGGACTTTTTTCTTATTTATCATTAGATGTTTTGATTGATGAACACTGCCCTCGTAGATACCAGTTTGGAGTGGATTTACATTTTTATGATTTTGAGGGATTATTAACCCATAGAATTAGTCAATATCAAGACGTTAATGAAAGGTGTAATGAAATAGGATTAATTAATAGGAATAAATATGTGTTATTAAATAGTGCTTCTATTTCTAGTTCAGATGAAATCAAGTTGTGGAATGAAATTTCACAAATTGAAGACCCAGAGCTACAGAGTATTAAGAGAGAGGATGTATTTTTTAATAAGTTTAATGATTTTATTTATTATGACTCTTTTCTAGAGGGTGATTTGACTGTATCTCAACGAAGCACTCATAGAGTTTTATCTAAGCTTAATAATTTAAGACAAAAAGGCGTGTTAGTTACAAATAGTGAATCGGGTTTTGGGATTAGGACCAAAGTGGGGGTGACTGAAAATATGGAAGCGTTTGAGTTGTACTTTAATCAAATAAAATCCCTTGCTAAATACGATATTGAGATGGATTATATCGTTCAAGAAGATAATAAAATTTTATTTTTAATAATAATTGATATTTTTGCGATTGAGCATGTTTTGGCATCAATGACTGAAAGTGAAGTTAAGGCGTTACTTGATCTAAAAATTAATACTAATGTAAAAGTAAATTTTGATACACCACCAACTGAAGAAACAAAACTTCATTTTCAAGAATTGAAAAATTTACCATTACTGACATATGAAAATTTAGAGCAACAACTTAAAGATCGAGCAATTGATGGTGTTAAAGTGATTTTGATTGAGACACATAAGAATAGTGTTAAATTTAGAATTGAATTTGACACGATTTATTTACATGAGGAATTTGTAGGAATGTTATACGAAGCCTATGAAGGGAGAATTATTGAAGCGGGAATCTATTACGGTGCAACAGAGATTGGTAATGCATTTTTATTTGTAAAATAAATTCCATTATTAATTAAAGTATAAAACGCCAGTAATACTGGCGTTTTTTTAGTCTTAATTAAAACTGATAAGTAATCGTTAATTCATTTAATATCGAACTATCAGTAATGCCATCAGTTAAAAAGTCACTGCTCACATTAAAGTCAAATACTAATTGATTACTAAATTGATAACTAAGGCCCCATGCTACTGATGTATTGGAGGTGGTTTGTCTGAAAAATTCATTTTTTAGAATGTTGTCATTCCCTGTTTCTACCCAACTATTATCAATTACTTCCATCTCTAATTCGGTTTCTTTTATAAAAGCCAAATTTAGTGCATTAGATTGCACTGATGCAGTCATGTTTAATTTAGTTGTTGCTTGCATATTCATTGAAACTAAAATAGGAGCGTTGAGCGATATTTGTAGTGTTTTTGATTGCTCTTCTAACCCAGTAGCTTCATTGGTGGCACCGTCTAAATCTCGAATGATATCTAATTTATTACTGCCCATTGCAATACCAAGGTTTAATAATTGTTGAATACTGTATGTTATTCGAGCACTTGGTTTTATGTCTAATTGCGCCCCACCTGTTAAGTTTAGATGTGCTGAATTTTGAGAAGATTTACGATGTAAAATTGTGTGTGTCCCTGCAATTTCGGATTCGGCGTATGTTTCATCTGCATTGATTTCATAAACAAATTTAACACCAGTAATGATAAAAAGACGTTTATCTTTTTTCTCAATATACGATCCTCCTATTGTAAATCGTGTATTCTTTAAACTGGTGCCTACTGTGTTTTCTTTGTTTTCGGTGACAGTGGTCCCATTTGTGGTGGTAACAGACCCTTTAAAATTATCAAATACTCCTGTGCTTTCAGATACCTCAATATTGATTATATATTGTTTAAGCCCTTTATCGATTCCAATATTGGCACCGATATCAAATTCATTTGTACCCGCTCGGTTTTTATCAATAACAACCTCTATTGTGTTTACAGTGTCTGAATCGGGACTGTTATCGAGTACAAAATTAGTTGTACCTTGTAAGTCTTGACCTTCGAATGTGGTTCTTGCAACATCGGTATTACCATCAAATGAGAAATAAGTATTGACCCCTATGCTGTTACCTTTTTCACCTTTTGCCCAAAATAAATCGTAGCTGTCTATTTCATTATTGATGTCAAAATCGGATGTATATTGTGATGTGCGGCCTAAATGAATGCCTATATTTTGATTGTATGCTTTAAAAAATATACTACCACTGGGTTGATTAAAAAGATTGATACTTGATTGTTGACCTTGATAGGTCATCATTGCTGGGTTAAACCAAATGGATTTGATATCTAAATTTTGATTCGGTAGGGCCCATGCACCATATGATTGACTCACTGTCGACGAGGCACTTTGAAAATTGTTACTTGTAATATTCTGTAGTACTTCTTCAGCTTGTGCGCTAACAAATAAACTAGGTATAACAATTAATGAGCAAATTAAAATTCGTTGCATATGAATAAACTCTATATAAACAGTCGATAAACGATTTATGCAGAATATCACATAAAATCTATGTTGTTAGAAGTAAAGTTTGTGAACATCGAGTAATTCATAAAAATGATGATTGTTAGTGATAAAAGTATTCAGTCATAATCAAAAATATCAAATTCTTCTGAGTTTATTTTTTACTCAGTAAGCTTATATATTTCCATATAATAGTTTTTGGTCACAATTCGTTACAATATGTCTATACTTTAATTAGATGTAATATTAATTTTTAAAATGAGATGCAATATGGTCGACTATTTCCAATTAAGTGTCACAGATGATGACATTGCGCTTTTATGTTTTGATACGCCTGATGAATCGGTAAATACCTTATCAAACAACGCATTAGAGCAATTACAAACTAAAATAAATGAGATTCAAGACAATAAACAAATCAAAGCTTTGTTGTTTTATTCGGGCAAAAAAGATCTGATTTTTGGTGCGGATATTACTGAATTTTTGGAAATGTTTGATGCCACAGAAGATGATATCGCTAAAGGTATCATGAGTGTGCATGAGTTATTTAATCAAATTGAAGATTTACCTTTTCCTAGCTTAATTGTGATTAACGGTCATTGCCTAGGAGGCGGATGTGAATTGGCTTTGAGTTTTGATTATAGAATTATGCAGCAAAAAGCGGTGCTGGGTTTACCTGAAGTTAAATTAGGTATATTTCCTGGGTTTGCAGGTACCGTACGTTTACCTAGGCTAATAGGTGTTGATAATGCCATTGAGTGGATTTGCTCAGGCTCAATGAAAAAAGCAGACGTTGCATTTAAAGATGGGGCAGTAAATGCAGTATTTGAAACTGACGATTTAAAAGAAGTGGGTCTAGAACAAATAAAGTTAATTTTAGAAAGTAAACCAGATTTAGAAAAGTTGCGTGCCCCCAAACTTGGGCCTATTAAGTTAAATGCAACAGAATCAATGATGGCGTTTGAAACCGCAAAAGCATTTGTGGCTGCAAAAGCAGGCAGACATTACCCCGCACCAGTGGCAGCAATTAACTGTATTCAAAAACATGCGCAATTTGGTCGTGAAGACGCCATTTTTGTTGAGTTAAAAGCCTTTGCTAAAATTGCTAAAACCAGTGTGGCTAAAAACTTAGTGGGTTTGTTTATAGCTGATCAAGCATTAAAGAAAAATGTTAAAACCATTACTAAAAATCAAGCTGATATAACACAAGCTGCTGTATTGGGTGCCGGTATTATGGGGGGCGGTATTGCTTATCAAGGTGCATCAAAAGGGGTTAACTTTTTGATGAAAGACATTAATAAAGCAGGGCTAGATTTAGGTTTAAATGAAGCGTCGACTTTATTTAATAAATTGATCAGCCTCGAAAAAATAACCCCTAAAAAAATGGCTGAGAGTTTAAATCGTATTTGGCCCACGATGAGTTATGGCGACTTTAATATTGCACAGGTGATTATTGAAGCGGTGGTTGAAAACCCAACGATTAAACAATCTGTTTTAATTGAAGCTGAACAATCAATAGCTCATGATGCTGTTTTAGCCAGTAATACTAGTACTATCTCAATTGATTTTTTAGCTAATTCATTAAAACGACCTGAAAACTTTTGTGGTATGCACTTTTTTAATCCAGTGCATCGTATGCCATTAGTTGAAGTAATTCGCGGTACTAAAACATCGGATCAAACCATTGCCAAAGTGGTAAAACTTGCTACCCAAATGGGTAAGTCGGTAGTGGTGGTTAATGACTGTGCTGGATTTTTAGTGAATCGAGTATTGTTTCCGTATTTTGCAGGTTTTGTTTCTTTAGTGAAAGACGCAGTGGATTTTAGGCGTATTGATAAAGTGATGGAAAAATTTGGTTGGCCAATGGGGCCTGCGTATTTATTAGATGTGGTAGGTTTGGATACTGCGGTGCATGCTCAGGCGGTTATGGCAAAAGCGTATCCCGATAGAATGCAAAATCAAGATAGTAGTCCTATCGATGTGTTATTTGAGCAAAAACGCTTGGGTCAAAAAAATGATTTAGGGTTTTATAAATACGAATTAGATAAAAAAGGTAAAACTCAAAAAGTGGTTGATGAAACAGTATTGTCTTTGCTAAATGTAAAGGACAATAACAAAATCAGCGATGAAGAAATTATTAAAAGAATGATGATTCCATTATGTTTAGAATGTATACGTTGTTTGGATGAAAATATTGTAGCTAGCCCAGATCATGCTGATATGGCGATGATTTATGGTATTGGTTTTCCACCGTTTAGAGGTGGGCCATTTAAGTATATGGATGACTATGGTAATGGTGAAGGTGTCGCTAAGTTTGTAGAAGATTGCAAAACCTTTGAAAAAGTAGGGCCGTTATACGTTGTACCACAAAGTATGCAAAAAATGGCGCAAGCTAATAGAACCTATTATTCATTAATTAACGAAAACCTAAACCTTAATCAAAAACCGGGTGAACTATGAAATTACAAGATAATGACGCAGTAATTGTCGACTTTTTACGCTCACCCATGGGGCGTTCAAAAGGTGGTTGTTTTAGAGGCTTGCGCGCTGAAAATTTATCAGCCTATGTGATTGATGCGCTTCTAAGTCGTAATCCTAATTTTAATCCCGTCGATTTAGACGATGTAATTTGGGGTTGTGTGAATCAAACCAAAGAGCAGGGTTGGAATGTAGCCAGAATGATTGCGTTATTAACTCAAATTCCAGTAACTGTGCCAGCGCAAACAGTAAGTCGTTTGTGTGGCTCTTCTATGTCTGCTTTGCATATTGCTACACAAGGCATTCAAAGTGGTAATGGCGACGCGTTTTTAATTGGTGGTGTTGAACATATGGGACACGTTGATATGATGCATGGCGTGGATGTGAACCCAACGATTTCTTTAC
>JALJPK010000012.1:20803-61545 GCA_022968985.1 Pseudomonadales bacterium
ATGATGGGGTTAACGGCTGAATTACTTGCAAAAATGCACGGTATTTCAAGGCAAGCACAAGACGAGTTTGCCTATCGCTCACATCAATTAGCGCATCAAGCCACGGTAAAAGGTTGGTTTAAAAGCGAAGTCACTGCAATACCTGGCTTAAATGCTCAGGGTCTAGAAATACAAGTAACACAAGATGAAACCATTCGAGCCGATACAACCATTGAAGGCTTAGCTAAATTAAAACCTGTATTTGACCCCAAGAACGGGACAGTAACAGCGGGTACATCATCGCAATTAAGTGACGGAGCTTGTGCGATGTTAGTTATGTCAGCTAAAAAAGCACGAGAGAATGGTTTAAAACCAAGAGCAGTTGTAAGACAAATGGCATTGGCTGGTGTTGACCCTTCTATTATGGGTTATGGTCCGGTTCCAGCCACACAGAAGTTACTTAAAAAACATAAAATGAGTGTCAAGGATATTGATTTTTGGGAGCTAAACGAAGCATTTGCGGCTCAATCGTTACCTGTGCTTAAAGATTTAAAGTTATTAAGTAGTTTAGAAGATAAAGTGAATATCCATGGTGGTGCAATAGCATTAGGACACCCATTTGGTTGTAGTGGTGCACGTATTACCGGTTCACTATTAAATGTTTTGGAACAAAATGATGCGACTTTTGGAGTGGCGACAATGTGTATTGGTTTAGGTCAAGGGATAGCAACTTTGATTGAGCGTGTCTGATTTTCTGTTTTATTAATTCTAAGCCCAGTTTTCTGGGCTTTTTTATGTCTTATGTAATCAATAGTTATGATGGATATGTTAATTTAACTCTTTAAGGCAATTTCTCATTTCATAAATGCTGGCTTCATTTGTTATAGAATTAATACAACTGTTTGCGGATTGTTGAGCTAGATCTAAATTATATAGAAGTGAAATTTTAAGATCTGAATGTCGGCATCGCTCAAACTCAATTCCATATTGTAGTAATGCGCTTCCTTTAAAAAATGCACTACCTGAATTTTTAATATTTTCTGATTGGGCTAATTTATGATTTTGTATTACTAATTTATCATTTCGATTTAAAAGGTGAATTTGTGTGGATGCTTGTGTTCTATCTAAATCATTATCTACAAGCTTTTGAATGTCGTAGAAAAATTCACCACTTGTGTGACATACATTTTCATGCCATGTAGCTTGTTGTTTCTTTTCTAATAATGATTGAGTTTTTTGTGTCGATTGGCAACAAGTTAATGTTAATAATGTAAGACTTAATATAGAAAATTTCATGTTTATCTGTTGAGTTATTTAATTTAACTATTTTACTCTTAACCGTTCAATATAATCAATTTTAAGATAACGATAAGTAAGGTAAGTGAAAAATAAGATAGGAAGTTAGGGATTAAAGTATGTATTTATCTGCGTTTACACGATTGTATTTCGGTAATTATGTTATTTTTTCACAATATTCATGACGTTAGTTAAAGTGTTGTAGAAAAAGAGACTCCCTTATTAATTAGGGTCATGTGTACGGGATTGAGAAATTAAATTTCAACTGCCAATGGCAGTGTAAGTAATTTATTAATGAGTTGAAGATTGAATTAGATAAAATGGCACTATCCTTAATGCCATATTAGATGGCATGCTTAGGTTTTATACTATGAATAAAGGTCAGTTATGTACGTAAAAGCAAATATAGGCACAGTTGAAATATTGTTGCACTTAATTATTTGGTTTGTGATTATCGTTTGTACATTTGGTATTGGTGCCTATTTTTTTGCTTACTCATTTGCAAAATTTATTATTAATCGAACCCAAATAGTAGACAGTGATGGTGAATCAAGAACGATGGTTTGTCATACTGATATGTTCTCAAATATAGGGCATGTTATTTTGTGGATAATAATTACAATCTTAACCTTTGGGTTGGGTTATGCAGTTTATTTTTATAAAGTGTGGAATTATTCTTTAAATAATTCAACTGTAGAATAAATTACAGAATAAATAGCTGAAAAAGTGAGTGAAATATATGACTGAAAATTATAATTTTGATTTTTCAAAAGTAGTCGTTATTAATACTAATGATCAAAGCTGGTTACCAAGCCCGATGGTGGGTGTGGAACGAAAACCATTAGCGCGTGAAGGTAAAGAGAATGGTCATGCTACCAGTGTGGTACGTTATGCCGCAGGTGCAAAGTTCAAATCTCATACTCATCCTTTAGGCGAAGAGATATTTGTTTTAGAAGGTGTGTTTAGTGATGAGAATGGCAACTATCCCTCCGGCAGTTACATCCGTAATCCACCAGGGTCGAGCCATGCGCCATTTAGTAAACAAGGTTGTGTTATTTTTGTAAAACTACAACAATTTGATGAGGGCGATACTGATCTTGTAAATATCAATACAAGTGAACAGCAATGGTTACAAGGCCAGGGTAATTTACAAGTTAAACCGCTGCATAATTTTGAAGGGCAAGGCACTGCATTAGTGTATTGGCCAGCAGGCGAGCGTTTTTTAGCTCATAAACATTGGGGTGGCGAAGAGATTTTTGTTTTAAGTGGGGAATTTATGGATGAGCATGGGCAATACCCAAAAGGCACTTGGATTCGCTCACCGCACTTAAGTGGACACCATCCTTATGTAGAAACAGATACAGTTATTCTGGTTAAAACAGGGCATTTACCAGAATAACAATTTATAAAGATTATTATTTTTTAAATTTTACACATTGATTGTTCTTTAATTTTTACAGACATCGAGAAGTTTGAATCTTCGGTTTCTCTTGTTTTAATCTTTTCTATTAACTTTATATCAACACGGCTATTTAATATTGGCATTATTTTCAAACCAATAGCACACCATTGTTGACCAGTATCACGTAATTCAGCTGGCGCTAAATTATCAGCAGCGAAATAACACTGTTTGCTAAAGGCATTAGGTTCACCAATGGTTAATAATGTTTGATCAATTTCTTTTATTTTATTTATTAGTTTAATATTTTTTAAAATGTCAGGCGTCATTTGTTTATTTAAACTGTTTTTTTCAGTAATTAATGCTTGTGCTTGGTTATATTTATCTTCTATTAATGTAAAACAAGTATCACCAAAGTTAAGTCGTTTTTGTGATTTATGTGGTTTGATATCTGGTTTGTGTAGGTTGTTATTCTGATTATTCCCTGTTGGTGTTGACTGGCAACCTAAAATCATAATACTTAAAAGTGCTAATAATGATTTTTGCATGAGCGTTCCTTGTAACGGTTAATTGAATTTATTTTGCAAAGCGTTTTAAATTGCGCTCTTTTGCTTTTAATATTTCTTGTTCACGGTTTTTAGGTGTTGTAGTGATTGTTAAGTTGTTTAATAAGTCTTGAGTGATTTTGCTTATATCCGCTACAGCTTGATCAAAACATAATTGGTTGGCAATACTTGGTTTTGTCTGGCCACTTAATTTTCTTACATATTGCAGGGCGGATGCATGAATTTCATCAATTGTGGCTGGTGGGGCAAAATTAGCCAGAGTTTTAATATTTCGGCACATATACACGTCCTGTAAATAAAACGAGTATACGCTATTTATTTTTAATATCTCAAGGCGTCTTTTTAATCGTTAGTATCTTATTTGGGTTACTTCAGTCTAAAAGTGCGCTCTGTTATAATCCACGTATAATCCACGTATAATCAATTCGAGATTTAGAATATGAAACCAGGTATTTATCAGCATTACAAAGGCTCGTTATACAAAGTCACCCAAGTGGTTAAACACAGCGAAACCGATGAAGAGTTGGTGTTATACCAATGTCAGTATGATGACTTTAGTTGGTGGGTACGCCCAAAAGCGATGTTTTTAGAAAACATTAAAAAAGACGGGAAACAAATTAAACGATTTACTTGGCTTCGAGATAAATAAGTTAGGCGAGCAATAGGTTACAAGATAAATAAACAGTGGGTTTTTAACACAGTTTACTGTAAGTTTTAAATTAAACCATTTAGTAATTAAGGGAAATACAATGAGTAACGATACAATTGCATCGATCATGAATACACAATTCTCATCGATTCCAAGCACTATGTTAATAGTTGAAGCATCAAAAGAATTAATTAAAAATGAATCATTAGGTGCGGTTGTACTTGATGATGACGGTAAGTTATTAGGTTGGCTGTCAGAGCAAGAGTGCCTCCAGGTTACGATTCAAGTGGCTTACCACAACCAGCGTGTAGCAAGTGCAGCTGATATTATGTCTAAAGATGTGTTAACTGTGGCGCCTTCGGATAGTATTTTAACTATTGCTGAGAAAATGATCACAGACAAACCTAAAAACTACCCAGTAGTAGATGAGTCTGGCAAAGTAGTGGGAATTGTTACTCGTCGCCAAGTGTTAACTTATTTATTGACCCAAACTAAATAGTACACTTTTTAAGCGTTTAATGGTTATTTATGTAAAAGCAGACTCCCAATCTGCTTTAATTACATTTACTCACAGTAACTACTCAATCAGAGGTATCAAAAAACTCGTTTTTTTGGCAAAATAGGCGATCTTTTTAATTTTTTGAATTTGTTAACATGCCTGTTATAAAAGCCCCCGACCTTAATCATCATCCTAAATATTGGGCCGAATGTTTCGGTACCGCTGATTTCTTACCTACCACTCGTGCCGAAATGGACGCGTTGGGCTGGGATAGTTGCGATATTATCATTATTTCTGGTGATGCTTATGTGGATCATCCAAGTTTTGGTGCGGCCATTATTGGTCGATTATTAGAGTCTCAAGGCTTTCGTGTTGGTATTATTGATCAACCCAAGTGGGATGATACAAGAGAATTCCAAAAACTAGGCAAACCTAATTTATACTTTGGTATTTCTGCTGGTAACATGGATTCCATGATTAACCGTTATACCGCTGATTTAAAATTACGCCACGATGATGCTTATACGCCTGGCAATGTAGGCGGTAAACGCCCAGATCGCGCAGTGACAGTTTATGCCCAGCGTTGTCGTGCCGCTTATAGAGAAGTACCGATTGTGATTGGTGGTATTGAAGCAAGTTTACGCCGAATTGCCCAGTTTGATTATTGGTCTGACCAAGTTAAGCGCTCTGTTTTGGTTGATTCCGGTGCAGATATTTTGCTTTATGGAAACGCCGAGCGTGCCATTGTTGATGTCAGCCATATGTTCGCAAATGGTAAAACAGTTAAAGATATGCGTTTTGTTCGTGGTACAGCGGTATTGTTAGATGCCGCACCTAGCGAATATGTTCAGCTTGATTCCACTCGAATTGATTGGCCAGGAAAAATTGATTTAATCAATAGCCCTTATGATATGGGCAAAGATAAATATACACCTGCCAACGAAGATGACTTTAACGAGCAACAAGACGCAGAGTTCCAAGCCATTAGAATGGTGCCAGCCCCTCTTAAAAAACAAGCGAATTTAGATAAAGACGAACTACTTTGTATTCGTTTGCCTTCGTTTGAAAAAATCAAAAACGATCCGATTTTATATGCACATGCTTCAAGAATCTTACATCAAGAATCAAATCCACATAACGCCAAACCATTAATTCAAAAACATGGGAATAAAGAAATTTGGGTGAATACACCACCTATTCCTTTAGAAACTTATGAAATGGATTCGGTTTTTGATTTGTATTACGCACGTGTGCCACATCCAAAATACGCGGGCCAAAAAATCCCTGCGTATGACATGATTAAAACCTCAATCAATATTATGCGTGGTTGTTTTGGTGGTTGTACTTTTTGTTCAATTACCGAGCATGAAGGTCGTGTGATTCAGTCTCGTTCTCAAGAAAGTGTGTTACGAGAAATAGAAGACATGAAATTAAAAGTGCCTAACTTTACAGGTCAAATTTCTGATTTAGGTGGCCCCACAGCTAACATGTATCACTTAAATTGTAAGAGTAAAGAGATACAATCGACCTGTCGTCGATTGTCTTGTGTATTTCCTTCAATTTGCAGTAATTTAAAAACCGATCATAGTGAAACTACGTCACTATATAGAAAAGCGCGTGCCATTCCCGGAATTAAAAATGTCGCGATTGCGTCTGGTTTACGTTATGACTTAGCGGTGCGTGATCCTGAATACGTTAAAGAGTTAGTGACCCATCACGTGGGTGGTTATTTAAAAATTGCCCCTGAGCACAGTGAAGAAGGTACATTAAACATGATGATGAAACCGAGCATGGAAACGTATCATCAATTTGAAAAAATGTTTAATAAATATTCTAAAGCCGCCGGTAAAAAACAATATTTAATTCCATACTTCATTGCCGCGCATCCTGGTTGTGAAGATGAAGACATGATGAACTTAGCATTGTGGTTAAAGAAAAATAAATTCAGATTAGACCAAGTGCAAACGTTCTATCCTTCCCCAATGAGTTTGGCAACCGCCATGTATCACTCGGGCAGAAACCCATTAAAACGTTTGAGTTATAAAAAAGAAAACCGAATTACGGTTACTAAAGATATTTCAAGTCGACGTGTACACAAAGCGTATATTCGTTTCCATGATGAAAAAAGCTGGGACACATTACGCGAAAGTTTAAGATCAATGGGGCGGTCTGATTTAATTGGTCATGGCGAAAATTGTTTAGTACCTCCTGAAGAAAAAACGCGCGGTAATAGTCGATTTAATAGCAAAAAAGCATTTAATGCTAAAACAACTAATCTTAGTGGTGGTAGAGTCAAATTTAGCGCTAAAGGTAAAATGAATAAAAAAACATCGGGTAAAAAACGTAAAGTGAGTATCAAAAAAATGCAATAACGTTTACATCTTATTGATATAAAAAAGGCGGTGAATTTTAAAATTCACCGCCTTTTTTTTGTTTAAATTTTTTACTTATCTAACAAGCTAAGCGACAGCGTGCCCATTTGAGGCTTCTAAAATCTGATACCACTGTTCATGACTTAATGTGTATTCATAAGCGTTAGCCGCTAATTTAATTCGTTCGATATTACCTGTGCCTGTCATGGGTATCACATTAAAAGGTAATTTAAACATCCAAGCATAAACCACTTGTTCAATGCTTTTGGCTCCAATTTGTTTTTGAATCGTTTTTATTGTGTCTAATAATCGTTTTGCTTTATTGTTGTTTGAGTCAAATAATTTTCCACCAGCTAAACAAGACCAAGCCATAATAGTTTGTCCTGTTTTTTGCATTAATTCAGGTAAACCCGATGTTAATAACTCAGTTTGATAAGGTGAAAATTCTACTTGGTTGGTGACTAATGGTTCATCCAAAGCCGATTGTAATAATTCAAATTGTTCTTTTGAAAAATTAGAAACACCAAATGCTTTTGCTTTACCTTGTTTTTTAATTTGTTTAAATGCTTTGGCTACTTCTGTGATGTCCATTAAATAATCAGGGCGATGTAATAAATAAATATCAACATAATCCGTATTTAAATCAGATAAAGATTGGTTTAATGATTCGGTAATCGTTTGATAACTAGAGCTATAATGATTAGTATTTGAGGCATGTAATTCTGTTTTACCAATGGGTTTAATACCACACTTGCTAATGATCTCTATTTTTTCTCTAATAGCCGGGTCAAGTTTTAACGCTTGTCCAAATGGGGCTTCACTACCATAAACCCAAGCATGGTCCATCGTGCTCATACCCAACTCTATATTTTGTTCAACAAAAACCAGTATTTGCTGTGCACTCATGTTCCAGTGTTTTAAGCGCCATAATCCTGTAACGATTTTTGCAATGGATACATCTTTATTTATTTGAATTCTATTCATTTTGCTCTTCTTAAAATAGGTTATGTGTTTTTTTCAAGTATGATGGATTCAGCTGTTTCAGTATTAGTACCAGCATCGAAATCTTGATCGTCATTAACTAAATTGTTGATCCATTTTTTACTTGATAAACGCCATACACAGATAAATGACTTAATAATTTCTTCACTGTTGATCGCCAAAAATATCCAAAACATGGATAAATGCCAATATAGCACACACAAGAATGTGATAAAAATACCCACACACCATTGGCAAAATACATCCATACCCAACACAAATTTCTGATCACCGCCGGCTCTTAAGATGCCCACAATAATAGTGATGTTGATTGCTCTAAATCCGCCAACATAAGCCAACATCAATAACACATCTTTGGCGATGTCTTTGGTTTCGTCGGATATACCTGTAAAAAAGATAAACGCAAAATCACGGCTAAAGAAAATAATCAGGCTGACGATTACAGCCATTATTAATGACCATAAAACAAAGGCGTGAGAATATCGCCAAGCTTCATCAAATTTATTGGCACCTAACGCGTTACCAACACTTACCGAAGCAGTGGTTGAAACACCAATATAAAACGCCATTAATAACGATTCAATAGGGGTGACTAAAGACAATACGGACAACGCTTGGCGACCTAGTTGTCCAACCAATACCACATACATAAAAATACCAAAGGCCCATATTAACGAGTTTAAAGATAACGGTGCACCAATTTTTAATATACGTTTGTATAAATCATTGGCAAAACCATCCATCACATCTTTAAATGATATTCGTAAGAAATGTTTACTGCCATAAATATACGAAACAACCAATAATGCTTCAACGACTGAACTAATAAGAGTGGCTAAGGCAGCGCCTTTAACACCCATCTCTGGAAAAATCCAAACACCAAAAATCAAAAAATAATTTAAAACAATGTTAGTTAAAATACCGATACCTGTAAAAACCATGCCAATAAATGATTGACCCACACAGCGCAACGAGGATGTGAATGTCATACTGATCATCACAAATATCATAGCTGGTAATGCAATTCTTAAATAATCCGAGCCAAATTTAACCACTTCAGGGTCATTTTTTATTGTAAATGACATGATTTGTGGTGCAAATATAAAAACTAATGTTGAGCAAAAAATTGCTATAGGCAGAGCTAATACCAAAGTATGAGCGGTTGCTTGTCTTGTTTTGTCTACGTTTTTAGCACCCCAATATTGAGCGATTAAAATAGCTCCGCCATTAACCATTCCAAATAATGCCATCAATATCATGAATACTATTCGAGCACTTGAACCAATAGCTGCCACTTGGGCCTCACCTAAATTGGCGGTCATAACAATATCGGCAATTGAACGTGACGAGTACATTAAAATTTGGATGGTAACAGGCACACCTGTTGCAAATAACATGAGTAAAAAGGGTTTACTGAACGCTAATTGCATGGTTTGTTTGATCATGAGCAACTTTCTCTACTAATTAAATGAACATCAATAGTGGTTCGGTGTTCAATGGGGGTATTAGGGTTTTCAATCATGTTGATTAATTTTTCAACCATGGTTTGGCCTGCGATGTAAGCATTTTGAGAGATAGTAGTTAGTGAGGGTTTAAAGTATTCCCCCATATCAATATCGTCGTAACCAACCACACAAATATCTTCAGGCACATTCTTGTTTTTTTGTTTTAATACTCGAATGGCAGCCATTGCTAATACATCAGAACATGCAAAAACACCGTCAATATCCGGTGCAATTTCAAGAATTTTTCTCATTTGCATTAATCCACTTTCATGGGTGTAAGCACCAAAACCTTCACAATAAATGGGGGCTTGTTTACCGTTAAGCGCAGTTTTATAACCTTCAAAACGTGCAGATACTTCGGCAGACTCATTAAATCCACCGATAAATGCAATTTTCTTTTTACCTGAATCAATAAGTGTTTGAGTAGCAATTTTTCCGCCTTTATAGTCATCACATGCCACTGTTTTAAAAGGAAGTCTTGTACGAATATTTCCCCAAAAAACAACAGGAAATTTTTCAGGAATTACATCACTGTAATAATCTTCTTCATCAGAGGCTCCAAATACAATGACACCATCCACTTTTCTTGAATTAACTAACTGCAGAATTTTAATTGGATTGGCTTGATCAAACGAGCAAATCAATAACTCTTTACCGATGTCATCTGTTTTAGACAAAATACCTGCAAGTACTTTATTAAAAAAAGGGTCTTCTTTTGAGCGGGCAATTTCGGGGTGATGATAATCGAATTTTGTTACCATTAACGCAATCGTATTACTTGTTTTTGATGACAAACTGCTTGCACCATAATGTTTAATAAAATTATGTTCTTGGGCGATTTTTTGTATTTTTCTGCGAGTCTTCTCGCTTATTAACGGATTGTCGTTTAACGCTCTTGAAGCAGTAGACTTAGATACCCCTGCTAGTTTGGCTATATCATCTAGTGTTCTAACGGTTGGTTTATTTTCTGAAGTCATAAAAATCACGCTCTCAAATTTGCAAACGGTTGCATCTGTTGATTTTATGTATGATAACAACCGATTGCAATTGAAATTACATAAAATTACAAATCAATAATATAGACCGTTAAACTTAAAGTTGGGTTTAAGGTTTATACTGATAGTAAATAAACGATTAATAACCGTGTGATTTGTAGGCTAAAGAATATTCTAATTTCACTCTTTGACTTTAATGTTTGTTTTAAGGTTTCTGCTAATTGCAAATGTGAGGATTTCACAATTGGCCATTAAAACAAGGTCAACATAGTGCAGAGTTTTACCGAATTATGAAAATAGTAGAAACTAAGACAATTGAGGAGGATTTATGAATGATTTAATCTTAAATTTTTATTATTTATTTGTTGAATCAGCGCCATTTCTATTATTGGGTATGTTTGTAGCTGGTGTTATTAATCAACTTGTACCCAAAAAATGGATTGAAAAAACACTGGGTTCAAATCAATCAATTATTAATGCAGCGTTCATTGGTGCCCCTTTGCCTTTATGTTCGTGCTCAGTCATTCCGGTTGCCATCAGTATTAGAAGAGGTGGCGCTAGTAAAGCCAGTACAGCCAGTTTTTTAGTCTCAACACCTGAAACAGGTGTGGATTCAATAGGGATTACTTATGCGTTATTAGGGCCAATAATGGCAATTGTTAGACCTATTAGTGCTGTGGTTTCAGCTATTGTTACTGGGTTTATGATCTTATTGTTTTCAGATAATACAAAATATGAATCAACTCAGAAAAAGAATCAGCAACAAAAAACTGCACATTCATGCTGTTCAGACAAACAGAACACTCAAATAACAATGATATCAAAAGTAAAAAGTGTGTTTAGTTATGGGTACGTCACGTTATTAAAAGATTTTATGAAATGGCTTCTAATTGGTTTGATGTTCGCAGCGATTATTCAAACATATGTGCCTATTACGTATTTAACTCAATATGGCCAGGGCATTTTTGCAATGATGTTAATCGTTATTGTGAGTATCCCTATGTATATTTGTGCAAGTGCATCACCCCCGATTGCTGCAGGTCTAGTAAATCTATATATACCTAATAGTGAGACTTGGAATACTCCAATAATCGGTTTATTATTAGCTGGACTATCTCCTGGTGCAGCATTGGTGTTTATGTTAACTGGACCGGCAACAAATATTGCTACGTTGATGGTGATTAAGAATGAATTGGGTAAAAAAGAGTTAATGATTTATTTGCTCAGTGTAATTACCAGTGCCCTTGTTTGTGGATTAATAGTTGATTGGTTGTTTGTTTATAATAATTGGCAATTGGATATCAATTTGGCTGTTCATCATGAAATGGTCACTGTGTTATATCAAGGTTGTGCGATGATATTGTTTGGGTTAATGGGCTGGCAAGTATTTAAACGCATACACAATAAATTTTAAGCAATAAAAAACCAGCAATTGCTGGTTTATTTATTTATTTGTTATCGTAACGTTATGTGAGACGTATCAGGCGGTGCAGGCGGTTTTACTTCTTCTTTTGTATCTAATTTACTCCCTGTATTTGCAATAGACCAGGATGAAAAATCAAAGGTTAAATCTTCAATTACAATCGCTTCAGATAAATAACCTAGGCCAACTTGGGCAACTGTGACACTTGATAAACTTCCAACTAATTCGTCGTAGTTTTCACGAACTTCAATTGGTTGCTCTAAATAGTCATCATTTAATGGTTTTGCCTTCACTGGTGTCGATTGTATTGGTTTTGCAGCAACAGGTTGTTCAGCTGCTGCAGGAGTGACGGGCACAGATTGCGGTTGCTCTTTAGATACTACCATCGCGATAGCACCTGCATTTTGCATCGCACCTTTATATTTCATTGCGGTGGCTTGATCAACGTCTGCTTTAATTGACACGGGTGCGCCAGAAAATAATTGCTCTAATTTAGCATCAGAGGCATTAAACAATGCTTTAACGTTCGCTTTTACTTGGTTAATGTCGATGTTGTTGACGATTTGACCGCGAAAAAAAATATCGTAACGCATAGAATTCTCAAAGTTTTCAATTTAATAAGTAATAGGAAGTATAATGGCAAGTGTTAAGATAGTCACCTTTAACCCCCTCTTTATTTATAATGACAAAGTGTTTTATGAACTCGATCAAATTACTGTTAAATAATTGTTTAATCGCAGTTGGATTCTTAACAAGAATTCCAATTGCAAGCTGGGTAAATTTTGATCAAATCAATTTGAGGCGATCAACCTATTACTTTGCATTCATTGCCTGGTTAATAACTTTGTTATTAGTCTTAATATATAGCTTGTTTTCTTATATTTTTCCTCCAACAATATGTATCATATTGCTGATAGCTTGTAATGTTCTTGTAACTGGAGCGTTACATGAGGATGGATTAGCAGATTTTTGTGACGCTATTGGTGTGATGGGCTCTCATGAACAAAAAATAAAAGCGATGAAAGATTCTAGATTAGGATCGTTTGCTGTGATTGCGTTAATTATTGCCATAACTGCCAAGTTTATATTTTTATATGAACAATCGAGTGTGATTTTGGCATTGTTGGTCTGTATTAGTCTTTCGAGGTTATTTGCATTTACTTTTTTAATAAGTCGGCAATATATCAAAACACAAACAAGTAAAAGTGAGCAGTTTACAGCTGTTAATCCAGTACTTTTTAGTATGATCTTGTGTGTATGTTTAGTGCCTTATTATTTCTTGTTAGATTGGCAGCAGATCCTTAGCTTAATTGTGTTGTTATGTGTATTAAGAATTGGGCTATTAGCTTTATTTAAAAAGCATATTGGTGGGGTTAATGGAGATTGTATGGGGGCGGCTCAGCAGGTGAGTGAACTATTTATTTTATTGGTATTAATATGAGTGAAGATTTAGAAAAATTAAAAGAAGAAGAACTTAACAAGAATAAACAATCAAAACCTTCATTATTACAACAGTTATCAAGTCGTATTACATTTGGTATAGGGGGGGTGATCGGAGCTTTTGTTGCGATGTATCTACAACACCCTATGGCTGTCGGTGTTTTATTTGGCGGGGCTAGTGCATTAACATTAACGACTATGTTTTCACCTAATAAGTCATATAAGGAACGTATTATCTTAGGCGGTGCTATGTTGTTATTTTTAGTTGTCGCCATAATAGCTTATGTGAATTATTAATAAAAAACATAGCAAATTATTAGACTGCATAGTGATAGATTGTAGAAGCATATGAATATGTTAATATTCACTTAAAATAAACATCACCTATTAAATTGAGACATTATGAAAAAAATATTAACAGCATTAACCGTATTGTGTTTGTCCTCATGTAATGCAATTGATTATAAAAATCAAATGGGCAGCGTTGAGATTCAAGTTGAAAAGGCAGAAGTGTTAGCTGTGTATCAAGCTAATTTAACTGATTTTTATCAAGTTATGCATGAAGGTTTATCTGAACTTTCTTTATCAGGGTTTGTAGCATTAAAAGATACATTCGCGGATGAAACGTTACTAGTTTGTGCTGAAGATGAAGCCTGTAAAGTGGATGCTTATGAGCAACATTTTAGGCAGTTACATAGTTATATCTATGAAAATGATCTAGCTAATGTCGAGGGTATTTACATTGAATCTAATTCCTCTGATCAACATTTAATTGTGGTATATGGGTTTTATGCTTTTGTTGGTGTCGATCATCAGCGCTTAGCTGTATTTATTGACGAAATGAGTGTAAGCCGAAATATAGATAATAATCCTTATGGAATAGAGAGAGTTCAATCGATCGATGCTATTTTATATCGTCATAATTTAGGTAAATCAGCAGAATTTGAAGCAATAGGGGTGCATCCTATTGGTAAAATCATTCGAATAAAAAAACCACTTGAGTTGAAAAGTTTATATTACAGTGTTGATATTAGTGATATTGAATTTACTGATTATGCTATTGGGGTTTCAGTGCACTTAGTGGGTCATGAATACGAAATTAGTACAGCTACTAAAGTTGATGATATTCGAACAGGTCCAGTAGAAGTAAAAGAGGCGTCTACGTTATATTAAATATGAAATACCTCGGTTTATTATTGTTGTTAACCTCTTTAAATCTACATGCCTTTAAGGTGGTAGTACCTGCCGAGTTTCAATCTCTTAGTAGTGTTGAAGTTGATCAAATAAAACAAGGTGATCTACCTAAATCTTCTATTGAAAGTAAGCAGCAGTATGCTTTTTATGTGTTTTTAAATGCATTAAAAGATCAGGATATTGAACTTGTTTTTATTGATCAACAACAAAAAGCAGAGTCACTTTTGTATGAAGCAAAAGTGGCGGCGAGTTTGTTTTTATATGAAAATAAAAACGATGAAAAAATGCCTAAGAGCTCTCATTTTGTTTACAGCTCAGCGATTATTGATCATGATCAATGGTTGGAGGGGGTGTTTACTTGTTCCAAAAAAAATGATTTTAAATCGATAGCATTAATGCAAACTGATTCGTTTTTGATTAAGGTTATTAGCGAACAATTTCCCAAAATAGTCGTTAATTTACATAAGTCCTGGCCCGCGTTAATTAGCTCATGTGTGAATAATGGAGCGGCAATTATTTTACCGCTGGCGATGGTTGATTATAAGTTAATGAATACATCGGTTTATTTTTCGGATCAATATGTGTCTATACCTTATTCTTATCATATTGTATTTAGCAGTCAAAATACGGATGCTAAAAAATTAAGAAATATTTTTGAAACAAGATTGTTAGAAATAACTAAACCACAGCAAGGAAAAATTCAATGATAGATGTTGAAAACTTATTAACTCATGAGCAAGCTGAATTGTTGGCCAATAAAATTCGTAAAACTTATTGGGATGAAAATAAATTTCCAGTTGATCCAGTTACAATTGGGCGTGCTTTAAGTATTCGTATTGTGGATGTGCAATTACCTGAAAATGTAGCGGGTGCGTTGTTAAAAAAAATAGGCGAAGACCCTGTTATCATGTTACATGCGGATGATCCGGTGAACCGTAAGCGATTTACGTTAGCCCATGAACTTGGTCATTATATTTATAGAATGGAGCGAGGGCATTTTGATGATCAGGAAATTGATCATGTTGACCATCGCAATCAAGATTCACGAAAAGGTAGTGACGTAGAAGAGATTAGTGCTAATCGGTTTGCAGCTTCATTGTTAATGCCGCAAGATCAAGTGAAGTTACTTTGTAAGTCGACTGTGGATGTTTTTGAATTAAGTAAATTTTTTGAAGTATCAACATCAGCCATGAAATATCGTTTAAATACTTTAGAGATTAAATGTCCATGAGTTTGAATGCTGAGCAATTATGGAGTGAGGTTTCAAAGCAATCAAACTTGCAAGAAACCCAAAAAATGACTCAGGATGAGTTGGATCAACAATCAAATCGTAATTTAAAACAAAAATACGCGCGATGGTTTATCTATATATTAATCGCTCAGTTAATTGTTATGAATGTCTTGATCGTATTCCAGGGGCTTACATTGATTCATTTAGACGAGGTTTCGTTTCGATTTTATACAACAAGTACAATTATAGAAGTGTTTGGAGTGATTGTTATTATTGTAAATAATTTATTTCCTTCGAAATAAATTGGTCAAATGATAATTGATTAACATTTAAAATGTGATATTAAGAAGAATTCTACAAAAAAAATACAACATCTAACAATTTTAGTTGTCATAATCATATAGTTTTTAAACAAGTGATAGATATAAGTGATTGCCTTTATTTGAAATTGGATGTTTAAAGGTAAACAGGATGTGGTTAAGTTGTCTTTGTCATTTTGTTTAAAAATATTTTTATTACTCTCTAAATATAGTACTTATAAACTAAAGCGTCTTCATTTGGGTTTTGGTAGTATTTTTTTCTTGTATTTAAAAAAACCATATGCAAAGATTCATAAAGTTTGATGGCTTTGAGATTGCTTTTTCGCACTTCAAGCATAATTTCGCTGTTTTTAAATTCCTTGCGTACATAATTAAATAAAGATTTTGAAACACCGCGTCTTTTAAATTCATTAGCTGTTGTTATATATAATATATCAATTAATTCAAAACCTTTTTGAATGGCAATCCATCCCATTATTTTATTGTCGCTATTAATTGCTAAAAAACAGCTTTGTTTTTCGATTGCGTTTGTTAATGCAAAACTTTGATACGGAGTGTTTGAGCTGGTTTGATTGATGAGTTCTAATGTTTCAAAGTCACTTGGATTTGCAGCTCGAATAGTTATTTGATTAATTGCCATAAACTTTGTTTCGCCACTGCACTGTGCATGGACTGCTCTAATGTTGGTAAGGTGATTGTTGTGGTGTCTTTAATTCTTTTGTTTAATGTTTGTTCGTTAATCTCAAGAATTTCAAGAATGTTTCCAAAAATCCAGATTTTATCAAATGCTAATTCTTTTTGATGAGTCATCAGTTGTTCTTTAAAAAAGCTTTGGGCAATTTCAATACCTTGTTCAGCGCGCTCGTGTTGGAATAAAGGCCATTGATAAGTGTAGCGATTTGAAATAATTGGTTTCTCTAAATATCGAGCAAAGATTACATTTTGCAGAAAACTCAGTTGTGTTTGGCTGATGTCTTGTTGAATGTCCAAAGTTAATGGCAGCAAACAAAATACTTTATTAATACAAATGGCTTGATAACGAAATATAGGTGTCTTACTTTTAATTTGTGTGGGTTTTGTTTTATTTATTTCATTTTTAGGTGTAACAGCGCTAACTAATTCAGAGATATTCGCAATTGGAGAGGTTTTAGTTGTAATTTTTGTTGTTTGTAGTGGGGTTGTATTTTGCTGGTTGATATTTGTCGACTCAGCTTTATTTGGGGCGATAATAGGTGAAACTGTGGTTTGTGTTTGGGTAATGATTTCAGGTTCAATCAAAATTGACTTAGCCGCATTTGGCATTTGAAAGCGGCTGACCCACTTTGTTATACCCATTTGTTTTAATATACGGCTAGTCATTTGTACTCTCACTTAATATAGTCTCACTTACACATTAATTTGAGGGTGAGGTTTTTGGTTTTTATTACTTAATAAATTAACCGCTTTTAAATAGGCCTTAGCTGATGCCACAATAATATCAGTATCAGAACCAATTCCATTAACAATACGACCTTGTTTTTCAAGTCTAACGGTTACTTCGCCTTGTGCGTCTGTACCCGTTGTAATGGCATTCACAGAATATAACTGCAATGAAGCGCCTGACTCAACAATTTGCTCAATAGCCTTGATGGATGCGTCAACCGCACCATCACCTGTCGCTTTGGCTAATTTTGTTTCACCATCAATTTTTATTTCAACCGTTGAAGTTGGGCTTTCTCCCATTTTCGTTGAACAAATTAAATCAATTAATTGATAGTGCTCTTCTTCAATTTCTACTGGAGCGTGGGTGATTAACGCCAATAGATCTTCGTCAAAAATTTCGTGTTTTTTGTCAGCTAATGTTTTAAAGGCTTTAAACGTATCTTTAAGTTCTTCGTCTGACTCGAACGTGTGACCTAATTCGTCCATACGTGATTTAAACGCATTACGTCCAGAGTGTTTACCAAGCACCATTTTGTTTGCGTTCCAGCCAACATCTTCGGCGCGCATAATTTCGTATGTTTCACGATGTTTTAAGCTGCCGTCTTGGTGAATGCCAGATTCATGTGCAAACGCATTCGCACCAACAATCGCTTTGTTTGGTTGTACAGCAAACCCTGTAATAGAGGAAACTAAGCGCGAAGAAGGTACAATGATTTCTGTATTAATGTTGCAGTTAATATCAAAGAAGTCAGGGCGAGTTTTAATTGCCATTACAATTTCTTCTAATGCTGCGTTACCTGCGCGTTCCCCTAAACCATTGATTGTACATTCAACTTGGCGGGCACCTGCTGCTACAGCGCTAAGTGAATTAGCAACCGCTAGACCTAAATCGTTATGGCAATGTACTGAGAAAATGGCTTTATCTGCATTTGGAATTCTGTTTAATAGTGTTTCTATTAATGTACCGAATTGGCTCGGAATCGCATAACCGACAGTATCGGGTATGTTAATTGTATTTGCGCCAGCCTTAATAGCTTGTTCAATAATTCGACATAAAAAATCGATTTCAGAGCGCCCAGCATCTTCACATGAAAACTCAACGTCATCACATAAATTACGCGCTAATTTCACAGCCTGTACAGCTTGATCAACCACTTGATCAGGTTGCATACGTAATTTGTATTGCATATGAATAGGTGAAGTAGCAATAAACGTATGAATTCGAGCACGATTAGCTTTGGCTAAAGAAGCGCCTGCTTTTGTAATGTCGTTTTTAAGTGCACGTGATAACGAACAAATTGTTGAGTCTTTTATTTTTTCAGCGATTTGGCTAATTGCGTCGAAATCGCCGTCACTGGCTGCTGCGAACCCAGCTTCAATTACATCGACTTTCATTTTCTCGAGCATTAAAGCGATGCGAAGCTTTTCGTCTTTGGTCATAGATGCGCCAGGGCTTTGTTCGCCGTCGCGTAAGGTGGTATCAAAAATTATTAAATCGTTGGGCAAACCTGCCATGTGCTGCGCTCCGCATGAATCACTGAATAAAAAAGGCCAGTATACTAACAAATTCATTGTGAAAATAGGAACGTTTTTTACAGTTAGCAGAAAAACTCCCTAACTATTATTTACTGTGTCTTTTTGTATTGAGAATGAATGTTAAATAGTGTACATTACCGCAGTTTTTCGCCCTAAACCAAAGGGTGGGAATATATGTGCCGATATTCGGTGATTGTTTTTAATTTTGAAATCTCACAAGGATTTTAAATATGTCAAATTCTTCAGATCTAATACAGGGCGGCATTGAACTGCTATTAAACGGCATGGGAACAGTATTTGTTTTCCTAGTAGTGCTTATTATTAGTACTAAAGCCATGTCAGCCATTGTATCGAAATTTCCTGACAAAGAAGTTGTTGCGCCCAAAAAGGCCACAACAAACGTACCAAGTGATGAGTTACAGCAAATTGCTGTTGCTGCTGCAGCCGTACAAGCATTCAAAAGCAGAACATAATTTTGCTTTTGAGAAACATGAATAATTATATAAGGCCATAATGATGACCGACGTAAAAAAACCTGTTCGAATTACCGATGTTGTCCTGAGGGATGCGCATCAATCCTTATTTGCTACCCGCTTACGTATCGATGATATGTTGCCGATTGCTGAGAAACTAGACAAAGTCGGTTTCTGGTCTTTGGAGACTTGGGGTGGCGCTACATTTGATTCTTGTATTCGTTATTTAGGAGAAGATCCTTGGGAGCGTATTCGCGAACTTAAAAAAGCGATGCCAAATACGCCTCAGCAAATGTTGTTACGAGGACAAAATTTATTAGGTTACCGTCATTATGCCGATGATGTTGTAGATAAATTTGTAGAACGTGCTTATAAAAATGGCGTAGAAGTATTTCGTGTATTTGATGCGATGAATGATCCTCGTAATCTAACACGCGCAATGAATGCCGTTAAAAAACAAGGTGGTCATGCTCAAGGTACTATCTCTTATACCACGTCGCCATTTCATACTACTGAGAATTGGTTAGATTTAGCTAAGAAAATCGAAGACATGGGCGCTGATTCATTAGCGATTAAAGATATGTCTGGTATCTTGGCGCCATACGAAGCGTTTGATTTAGTGACTAAATTAAAAGCATCGTTAGATATTCCAATTGCATTACACGCTCATGCAACCTCTGGTTTGTCTTCAATGACATTATTAAAGTCAATTGAAGCAGGCATTGATCATATTGATACGGCTATTTCTTCAATGTCGATGACTTATGGTCATTCACCTACAGAAGCATTAGTTGCTGCATTAAAAGGTACCGAACGTGATCCTTGTTTGGATCTAGATTTATTAGAAGAAATTGCGTCTTACTTCCGTAAAGTGCGTAAAAAGTATTCTAAATTTGAAGGTGCATTACGTGGTGTTGATTCACGTATCCTTATCGCTCAAGTACCTGGTGGCATGTTAACTAACATGGAAATTCAGTTAAAAGAGCAGGGTGCAGCTGACAAGTTTGATGAAGTATTAGCTGAGATTCCACGTGTACGTAAAGACCTAGGTTATATTCCATTAGTAACACCTACTTCACAAATTGTGGGTACGCAGGCTGTATTAAATGTATTAACTGGCGAGCGTTACAAGTCGATCTCTAAAGAAACACAGGGTATCTTAAAAGGCGAATACGGCGCGGCTCCTGCAGCGTTTGATGCTGAGCTTCAAGCACGTGTATTAAATGGCGCAGAAGTGATTACTTGTCGTCCTGCTGATTTGATCGAACCAGAAATGGAACGATTAACTAAAGAAGTAACGGCTACCGCTAAAGAGAAAGGCATTAAATTATCAGATAATATGATTGATGATGTTCTAACTGTTGCGTTATTCCCACAAATTGGGATGAAGTTCCTAGAGAATCGTGGTAATCCGGATGCGTTTGAGCCCGCTCCTGTTGAAGAATCGGCTGCGCCGGCTTCATCTGGTAAAGGTGGAACTTACACAGTTAATGTTGCAGGTAAGTCTTACGTTACGCAAGTTGCTGATAACGGTTCAATGACAGTTAATGTGAATGGTCAGTCTTATTCAGTTGATGTTTCTGAAGGTGGTGAAGTGAGTACTTCAGTCGCTACAGCGGCAACAAGTGGTGAAACTATACCAGCACCATTGGCGGGTAATATTTTTAAAGTTCTTGTTTCACCAGGTCAACAAGTCGCTGAAGGCGAAATTGTTATGATTCTGGAAGCCATGAAGATGGAAACTGAAATTTCTGCTCCAAAAGCAGGAACAGTCGGTGAAGTCTTGGTGAAAGAAGGTGATTCTGTGACAGTTGGCGATGCGTTGTTTACGCTGTAATCGGGGAGCATCATGGAACAAATAATTAAGTTATTTCACAGTTCAGGCATATATAATATGCAGTTACCTCAGGCAATCATGTTAGTGGTTTGTCTGTTTTTATTGTATTTAGCGATTGCTAAAAAGTTTGAGCCTTTATTGTTAGTGCCAATTGGTTTTGGTGGTCTTTTAGCGAATATCCCTCAAGCAGGATTGGCGCTTTCGGGTGTTGAGCAAGCTATTGCTATGGCGAATGCAGATGTCATGCCTCAATTGTACGAGTTATTTAAAACTGAAATAGCTCAATTGATCGCTGAAGCTGTAAAAGAGCAAGCTAGTAATATTGATAAAGTGATCCATATACCGACTCAAAATGAGGCGTTAATTGAGGCGTATCATACTGCGCATAATTCAAACTTTGCTTTGGATCAAGCTGCAATAGCGATTGCGCACGACAATGGTTTTGCTAATGGTATGTTAAAGAATTTCTATAATGTAGTAATTGCTTCTGCTGTTGGTCCATTGTTGATTTTTATGGGTGTGGGTGCAATGACGGATTTTGGTCCATTATTAGCAAATCCTAAAACATTATTATTGGGTGCAGCTGCACAGGCAGGTATCTTCTTTACTGTAATGGGCGCTGTTATATTAACGTCGATGGGTATTTTTGATTATACATTACCGCAAGCGGCGTCAATTGGTATTATCGGTGGTGCTGATGGTCCAACCTCTATTTTTGTAGCCTCTAAGTTAGCCCCTGAATTATTAGGTGCGATTGCAGTTGCGTCATATTCGTACATGGCTCTTGTGCCAGTAATTCAGCCGCCAATTATGCGTTTGTTTACGACCAAAGCGGAACGTGAAATCAAAATGGAACAACTTCGTGTTGTGAGCAAAAAAGAGAAGATTTTCTTCCCATTAATTTTGCTTTTATTGGTTGCATTAGTATTACCAGACGCAGCGCCTTTATTAGGTATGTTCTGTCTAGGTAACCTGATGAGAGAATGTGGTGTGGTAGAGCGTTTAAGTGATGTGGCTCAAAATGCTTTGATAAACATTGTAACAATCTTCTTAGGTTTATCAGTGGGTTCAAAATTGATTGCAGCTGAATTCTTAAATGGCCAAACAATGGGTATTTTAGTATTAGGTATCGTTGCGTTCTCATTCGGAACCATGTGTGGTATTTTGATGGCTAAACTAATGAACTTATTTAGTACTCAAAAAATCAACCCATTAATAGGTTCGGCGGGTGTATCTGCTGTACCGATGGCCGCTCGTGTATCTAATAAGATTGGTTTGGAAGCAAACAAGCAAAACTTCTTATTGATGCATGCGATGGGGCCAAATGTTGCTGGTGTAATTGGTTCGGCAGTAGCAGCTGGTGTGATGATTAATTACTTTAGTAAAGTGATTGTTTAATTATCCTACAAAAAAAGTAAGATTAAGGAGCCTCATAAGTATTATACTTGTGGGGTTTTTTTATTAAAAATAAATATGAATGGAGAGTAAGATGAATTGGCGGAACAAAGTTGAGGAAATTTTGGCTGATGAATTAGGGATGTTGGCCCCCATGGTGGTAGATGAAATTTTATCTGAACTTAAAACGACTGATTTAAAGATGTCTGGTCGTTTAGGTTCGAAATTTATTAAGCTTTTGGAAAAAAAGACAAAAAGTGATATCGATAATCCTAAATTAATTCGTCAGGTTTATAAAGTTATCTTGGATTTACCTTACTAATAAACTGGAAAAAATTATGTCTATAAAACAAATACTCTCTATCGCATTTGGTATTCTTGGATTAATGATAATCTTGCTGTTTTCAGCTAGTTTATTTTCATCGTATAAAACTCAAGTTTCAACTACACAGTTGATTCATGATCATGAGGTAAGTCGTGGTTTAACTGCTATTGCAACTAATGCACAGTTATTACAAAGACTTGAAAAACAATATCTAATCGCAATTGATTCTGGGGAATCTCAACTAGATCTAGAGAAATGGACGGATACAAAAACTAAAATATTCGGTATTTTCGATATGATGGAGCGAGATTTACCTATGTGTGGGTTGGCTGAATTAGTGCCTGTAATTCAACAGTGGCGCGCAAATTTAACAACTTACGAGTCAGAATTTTTAAAATTAAATGATAAGGTTCTTTCTTCTGAAATATCAACTATTACGGGTGGTGTAGAGTTTTTAAGTTTGGCGGATCAGAATTTTGAACTATTATTGGCGGATATTGAATTTCAAATTAATGAGTTATTTTCATCTGCTAAACAACATGCAGATGTTGCTCAAAAATTCAATTTTATCTTTTTAGTTGTGATAGCTGTAATTTCATTTTTCTCAATGATTATTGTGATTATATCGTTTGGTCGTGTTCCACGTGCTATTTCATTCCCAATTGTACAGTTAACTGAGTTAACGACTTTAATTAGTAAAGGTCAGGCAAATGATAAGGTTAAGGTTCATGGTAGTCCTGAAATTGTCGAGTTATCTAAATCAGTCGATCGATTAAGGGTAGCTTCAAATGGATTAATGCAACGTTATCAGGCGTCAAAAGCGCAGTATGATAATTTAAGAAATAAAATTTTAGAAGCCAAAAAAAGAAGTAAAGAACGCACATGATTAGAAAATAAAATATTTTAAAGCCAGCTATATGCTGGTTTTTTTATGTCTGTGAGTAAATTGTAATTGTTAATAACTCAGTGCTTATTCTGTAATTGAGTTTGTTTATTGTAATGGGTTGTCAGGCTATTCATAATCCTGTTTAAGAATGTTTTTGTGAATATACTTGGTTAAGTAAAATATTCAGTGCTAACTGCGCTTTGCCCAATTTCTATCACTACGACTGTGTTGGTTTTAAGTTTCATTGAGTTAATTTATCTAAAAGTGAGAATAGCTAACAAGCTAAATAATCTGTTTGGTAAATTGTAATTAGACCGGTTGAAATACTCAGAAGAGTTTATTCAACTTCCTGGGTTTTTGTTATCCCATACTTATTATTTCGAAATGTATCAGTCTTTAATACTTTGAAAAATAGTACTTACTAAGGTGTTTCTTTGTTTAATTGCCCTAAAGTCGAATTTAACAATGTCCAGGTTATTATTGGAGTAAATGTATATTTTAGAGTGCGAGCTAAGTGAGTATTACTTGGAGGTGATAATTTTTTAATTGATTATTTGAAAAAACTGGAATAATAACAGGGTCGTAAATAAGAGGGCAGTCAAAAACAAGTAGTGTGATGGGTGTGTTATTTTAAAAAGTGTAAAAAAAAGACAAGCAATGCTTGTCTTTTTAAATTATATAATTCGATTAGAATTGATAAGTTAATGTTAACTGATTAGTGATAGCGCCATCAGTTATACCATCTGTTAAGAAATTATTACTTGAAATAAAATCAATCACAAATTCATCATTAAACTGGTAACTACCACCCCATTGCACAGTCATACTCGTATTTGAGTCAACGGAAAATGAATCGTCTGTGATAATAACGTCACCTGCAACGTATTTGTTGTCATCAATTTCCGACATGTCGGTTGTTTTGTTAATTGAGCTATTAAAGTTAATTGCGTTTGTTATAACGGATGCGACTAAGTTTATTTTTTTAGATGCCTGCATGTTCATTGCAAGAGAAACAGGGGCGTTGATTGTGTAGCTATTTGATGTGGTTTTAGCTGAAACACCAGTTGTGCCTTCTGTAACGGTATCGCCAGTTTCTGAAAAGTTTTGTTCAACAGTTGTGGTGCTGCTAATAAGGTTTAAATTAACAGATAAATGTTGCTGGACAACAAATTCTACACGGTCATTTGGTTTTAGTATGTACTGTGCGCCAGCAGATAAGCCAATTGAATTGAAACGATTATCAGTGCTGTCTTCATAAACAGATCTAGTAGTTCCGTTGTTTGAGTCATTTAATGAATAGTCACCGTTATTTCTAATTGATAGAGAGGCTGAACCAATGTAACTTAATTTGTCTGATGCTACTTGAACATAACTACTATTAATTGTGCTGCCTTTATCAGTGCTCTTATTTTGAGTTTCAAGAGATTCTTCAGTCTCAACACCAGCTACTTTATTAGTCCAAGATGCATTAAAATGATCGTTATCACCTTCAAAGTCATAAGTGTAAGCGTGGATTACTAATTGGCGCTGTTCAGAATATAATCCAAACGATGCTCCAGTTTGATATTTAAAAGTTGAATTTTTATTTTTATCAATATTAGCTGTGAATGAATTGTCAGCATCAGTTTCAATTGTGAAACTATTACCCATAATTGCATTGCCGTCTACATCTGTTTGAAAAAGTGTAGAGCTGGATTGCGTAGACCAATAGACATGAGCGCCCATGCTACTTCCGTCGCCGTTCTTTTTAGCCCAAAAAAGATCGTATATATTGTTTGAAGTTGAAAATGAATTTCGACCTAATTGCACACCAAATACTTGATTGTTATTTTCAAAATAAATACTAGCCGCTTCATTCTGGATGATATTCACACTTGCTTGATTGCCATTTTGAGCGGCAATTGCTGGGTTAAACCAAACAGAATTAATATTGGAAATACTGCTTCCTGCTAAAAGTGTTGCATTATTTGCATTGTTACTATTAATTTTTTGGAATGATTCAGTCTCTTCTGCGTAGCTCATTGTTGCTGCAGATACTGCTAATATTGATCCAAATAAAGCTTTGTATTTCATTTTGTTGCTCCTAAAGAAATGTATTATCAAAAATGTAATTTTATGTAATTTATATTACCTGTTTTATATGTGATCTACTAGACGAATCTGACAAAATTGTATGATTTTTATGTTACTAATTTTTTATTTGGTAATCATAGATATATTAATGAAATCCAATTTGTCATTCCTACCTTGCTTCCATTACAATAGCGCCTTTTTAATTGCTCAGATTTATTATGAATTCACTTACTCTGCACCCACTTGCCAGCGCCAAAGGCGAAATCCAGTTACCTGGTTCTAAAAGCTTATCAAATCGTATTTTATTATTAGCCGCTCAAGCGAGTGGTGTAACAACGATTACCAACTTGTTAGATTCTGATGATATTCGTCGTATGCTCGAATCTTTACAATCTATTGGTGTACAGTTTGAGTTATCAGATGATAAAACAACTTGTAAAGTTACGGGTCAGGCGGGGCCTTTAAAAACCGAAAAAGCGTTAGAATTGTTCTTAGGTAATGCAGGAACAGCAATGCGTCCATTAGCGGCGGCTTTATGTTTAGGTGAGGGTGAATTCACTTTAACTGGCGAGCCTCGTATGTATGAGCGCCCAATAGGCGATTTAATTGATGCATTATTACCATTAGGTGCAAGTGTTGAGTATCTTGGAGATAAGAATTTTCCACCTTTAAAAATTAAAGCGACGGGTATAAGTGGTGGTGAAGTAAAAATTAAAGGTAATATTTCTAGCCAGTTTTTAACGGCACTTTTGATGGCTGCACCTATGGCGAAAGGCGATTTAACCATTGTAATGGATGGTGAATTAGTGTCTAAACCGTATATTGATATCACATTAGATTGTATGTCGCGTTTTGGTATTGAAGTTGAAAATAATAACTATGAGTCTTTTGTTATTAAAGGCAATCAAACGTATCAAGCGCCTGAATCTATTATGGTTGAAGGTGATGCGTCTTCTGCTAGTTACTTTTTATCATTAGGTGCTATTGGTGGTGGTCCGGTTCGTGTTCATGGAACAGGTTTAGCCAGTATCCAAGGTGATGCGCAATACGCAAAAGTGTTAGAACAAATGGGTGCTAAAATCACTTGGAGTGATTTTTGGATTGAAGCATCGGCTCCAGAAAATGGCGCCACTTTAAAATCAGTAGATGTGGATTTAAATCATATTCCAGATGCTGCGATGACAATTGCAACAACGGCATTATTTGCGACAGGTACAACTAAAATTAGCAATATTTATAACTGGCGTGTAAAAGAAACGGATCGTTTATATGCTATGGCGACTGAGCTTAGAAAATTAGGTGCGCAGGTAGTTGAAGGTCATGATTTCATTGAAGTGACAGCACCGGCCAATATTCAAGCGGCAACCATTGATACTTATGATGATCATCGTATCGCGATGTGTTTTTCATTGGCTGCATTTGGTAATGAAGACATAGTGATTAATGATCCGGGTTGTACGTCTAAAACCTTCCCGACTTATTTTGAATTGTTCGAGCGAGTCACTAAGCAAAAATAAATTTAAGATCGCGTGATGTGATCAAGATTGGTTATGTATTTAACATGGCCAGTCAAAAGCTTTAAAAATACTTCGCATCTAAAAAGATGCTGAAACCAAACTAGTAAGATAACCTTGGAGAAAACTATGAGTTACCAAAAAATTCCAGCAGGTAATGATTTACCTAACGACATCAATGTTGTAATCGAAATTCCTGCCAACGCTTCACCAATCAAATATGAAATCGACAAAGATGCCGATGCATTGTTTGTTGATCGTTTTATGGCGGCACCTATGTTTTACCCTGCAAACTATGGTTATATAAATAACACATTAGCAGGTGACGGCGATCCAATTGATGTATTAGTTGTGACTCCGCATCCAGTTGTACCAGGTTCAGTAATCCGTGCGCGTCCAATTGGCGTATTAAATATGACGGATGATGGCGGCGAAGATGTGAAAGTAGTGGCAGTGCCTCATCAAAAGTTAACAAGTTTGTATGATGATGTTCAAGAAATCTCTGATTTACCTGCTTTGTTAAAAGAACAAATTCAGCACTTTTTCGAAAACTACAAAACATTAGAAAAAGGCAAATGGGTTAAGATTGATGGTTGGGAAGATGCAGCATCTGCTAAAAAATTAATTCAAGAGTCAGCTGATAACTATAAAGGCTAATCCCTTTTGTTATTAAGTATTAATATTTTAAGCCACACAAGTTGTGGCTTTTTTATTTGTAGGTCGTGCCTTGGTGCGTCTTTTTAAATTAAAGAGAAATAAATGAAACAATATAATGTTTATGGTTTAGGCAATGCCTTGGTTGATGTTGAGTATCAAGTAAGTGATGACTTTTTTGCCAAAGTAGGTGTTGAAAAAGGCGTAATGACATTAGTTGATCGCGATCAACAATTAAAAACCTTAGAAATGTTAGATGAACAATCACAAATGAAAAAACGTTGCGCAGGTGGTTCGGCTACTAATACTGTATATGCCGTTCAGTGTTTTGGTGGTTCTGGATTTTATTCGTGTAAAGTTGCGAATGATGAAAGTGGTCAGTTTTATCTAAATGATTTAACCAAGGTTGGTGTAAAAACCAATAAAAATGTAGAGCAATCCGTTAATCAAAACTCTGATCAAATTACAGGTCAGTGTGTGGTGATGGTTAGTGATGACGCTGAGCGTACAATGAATACTTATTTGGGAATCAGCGAAGTATTAACACCTAATGAATTAGATTTAGAGGCGATTAAACAAAGTGAATACCTGTATATTGAAGGGTATTTGGTGACGTCAGAGTCGGCTAGAAAAACAATTGAAGTGGCAAAAAAATGCGCGAGGGAAAATGGCGTGAAGTTAGCGTTCACTTTCTCTGATCCTGCGATGGTGCAGTTCTTTAAAGACGGCTTAAAAGACATTGTTGGTAGCGGTATGGATTTAATCTTCTGTAACGAAGCCGAAGTTATGGCGTTTTTTGATACTCAAGACTTAGAAGCAGCAATCGAGTCTTTAAAAACAATTACAAAAAGTTTTGTAGTCACACTTGGCTCAAAAGGTGCGTTGATTTTTGATCAAGGTGAAATGATTCAAATTAAAGCGAATGCTGCAAAAGCGGTGGATACAAACGGAGCAGGTGATTTATTTGCTGGTGCTTATTTGTATGGCATAACCAATGGTTTATCTGCAAAACAGTCGGGTGAATTAGCGTCACGTGCTTGTGCGCACTTGGTCGAGCAATTTGGTGCAAGATTGCCATCTGAAAAATATAAAAGTTTTTTAGCTTAAACTAAGATCAAAAGTATGAGGGGTATTTAATGTCCCTCATTTTATATATTTAAATGTAGGAAGAAAAATGGATTTATTTGATATATTTCAACAATATAAAATTGAGCAAAATCATTTAGATGCTCGTTCTAAAGCGAATAACCTGAATGCAAAGACAGTAGATAATAAAGTTAGTATCGATGAATTAAATAGTAAAATTGATAATTTATCGTTGGTTTGCATGGCAATGAGTGAATTACTTGAAGAGGTTGGTTTTACGAAAGAAGCGCAACTTGCCAAAATTGAAGAGATTGATTTAAGAGATGGAAAGCTTGACGGAAAGTTGCATTTATTAAATGTGTGTTCGCAATGTAAAAGAAAAAGTGCACCACGCCATAAAAACTGTTTATATTGCGGTACGAAAATATCTAAATCATCTGTTGTATGAATGCTTAAATGAGCTGGCAACTCGGGCAAAAGCTCGAGGCTCTGCCAGCTAATACAATGGATTCAATTTGTGTTTTACATGTCTTACAAGGTTTTCCTTTTTTGCCGTATACCTGAAGTGTTTGCTGAAAGTATCCCGGTTTCCCATCTGCATTAATAAAATCTTTTAAAGTGGTACCACCTTGTTTGATTGCTTTTTTTAGGGTTTTTTTAATGGTTTCTAATAACTGTTTGATTTGATCGTCGTTTAGTTCGTTCGCGGGTTTAGCGGGGTGAATACCACAAACAAACAGACTTTCTGTTGCGTAAATATTACCCGCACCTACAACTACTTTACTGTCCATGATGACATTTTTAATCGGTGCGCTTCGTTTTGATATGGCTTGTTTAAAATATTTAAAATTAAATGCTCTTGTTAATGGTTCTGGGCCTAGAGATTTTAGTAGTTTGTGGTCTTGGTCGTTGTGTTGATACCATAAACAAAAACCAAATCGCCTAGGGTCGTTATAGCGTACACAGCAGTCGTTAAATATTAATTCGATATGATCGTGCTTTTTTAGCTCATCACCCTTCTGGCACACTCTAAGACTGCCTGACATGCCAAGGTGGAACATTAATGTGCCCGTTTCAAAGCGAAGTAATAAATATTTTGAGCGTCTGTCTATATTAAGTAATTTTTGGTTTTTGAGAATGTCGGGGTTATTAGGTTCAATTGGCCAGCGTAAATCGGCGCGATGTTTTACTAACGCTTTGAGGGTTTGATTGCCTATATGGGTAAGGAGTCCATTTTTGGTGGTTTCGACTTCTGGTAATTCGGGCATTGTAATCTCAAGGTTTTAGTTTGTTAAACTATTAAACTATTAAAGTTTAGGTAAATTCTAGGCATAAAAAAACCCAGAAAACTGGGTTTTTTAAGTGAATCATCAATTACTTGATTTTAGATTCTTTGTACATAACATGCTTACGTACTACAGGATCAAACTTTTTCATTTCAAGTTTGTCCGGAGTGTTCTTTTTGTTTTTATCTGTAGTGTAATAGTGACCAGTACCTGCAGATGAAACTAATTTGATTTTATCACGTGACATAATTAACCCCTTATACCTTTTGACCAGAAGCACGCATTTTAGCTAGAACAGAATCGATGCCTTTTTTATCGATAATGCGCATGCCTTTAGACGATACTTTTAATTTAATAAAACGATTTTCACTTTCAACCCAAAAACGGTGTGAGTGAAGGTTTGGTAAAAAACGACGACGCGTTTTTGCCATAGAGTGAGATACGTTGTTGCCGGCAACAGGGCGTTTACCAGTAACTTGACATACTTTAGACATTTGCAATTAGCCTCTGACTACTCGTCGGTACCACTCTAACTAAGAAGTGAAAAACCGAACATAAATGGGAAATTTGGATCTCAGAAATATATATATTTTTGAGGCCTTAATTTAAAGAGCGCATTTTATACCAGAACACCTAGTTAAACTCAAGTAAAATATGTTTTATTTATACTATTACATAGTTAGATTAATCCGTTTTCGGCAAATGAAAAAGCTTTGTTTTTCCCAATGATTATATGGTCTAACACGGTGATGTCAACCAGTGCTAAGGCCTCTTTTAAGCGTTGTGTAATAATTTTGTCACTTTGGCTTGGTTCAAGAGAACCTGATGGGTGGTTGTGTGCAAAAATAACTTGGCTTGCGTGATTTTTTAAAGATTCAATGACAACTTCTCTTGGGTAAACCGCTGAAGCATTGATAGTGCCGCGAAAAAGTTCCTCGTATTTAATGAGTTCATTTTGGTTGTTTAGGTACATACAAGCGAATACTTCATGGGGTAATAATGCCAATTTGCTAATTAAAAATTGTTTGGTGTTTTGAGATTTTGTAAAAGCCGGTTCTTGTTCGCAGACATTTTGAAAAAAGCGATTCGATAACTCTAATACTGCCTGCAATTGTGCATATTTGGCACTACCAAGGCCTTTGATTTTACAAAAACTGGTCAAATCCGCCTTGAAAAGTTGGGTTAAATCACCAAATTCAATTAATAAATTTTCAGCAAGTTGCACAGCTGATACACCTTTTATGCCTGTTCTTAGAAAGATAGCTAATAATTCCGCATCTGAAAGTGCTTGGCTGCCTTGTGTGATTAGTTTTTCTCTAGGTTGTTGCTCTTTTGGCCAATTGTTTATCGACATAAATACTCCTTAAGGTTTAATTTTGCTTTCAGTATAGTCAATAATTCACTTTCACCTTCCACATCGGTACAATCATCACTTTAAATAATTGAATCGACGTATGAATATTATTTTAGGGATTACAGGTGGTATAGCTGCTTATAAAACGGCGAGCCTAGCGCGCTTATTGGTTAAACAAGGCTATAGTGTTCGTGTGGTGATGACAGCTGGGGCTTGTGAATTTATTACGCCGTTAACGTTTCAAGCTTTAACGGGTAATGCAGTACATACCACTTTGCTTGATGAGCAGGCCGAAAAAGGTATGGGTCATATTGAGTTAGCGAAATGGGCGGATAAAATAATCGTCGCACCAGCTAGTGCAAATAGTATAGCTTCAATGTGTTCAGGTAGTGCGAATGAGCTCTTGTATGCTGTGATCCTTGCAAGTAAAGCTAAGTTATTCATCGCACCAGCAATGAATGAAGTGATGTGGGCGAACCCAGTAGTCCAAAAAAATATTCAAGAACTAAAAAAAATGTATGTCGATAAAATTCAATTTATAGGCCCTGATGCGGGTGAACAAGCTTGTGGTGATGTTGGTTATGGGCGAATGAGTGAACCCGAGTATATTGTAGAGTTTGTGTCTCGTTTAAATGAACAAATTACAGTTGAGCAAATTTTAGTTGGTAAAAAGGTGATGATTACCGCTGGCCCAACTCAAGAATTAATAGATCCTGTTAGGTATATTACAAATAAAAGCTCTGGTAAAATGGGTTATGCGTTAGCGATTGCTGCTCAAAAAATGGGGGCGCAAGTGATATTAGTTTCTGGTCCAGTTAATCTTAAATGCCCAGAAAATATAGCGATAATAAATGTTCAAAGTGCGAAACAGATGTTACAACAGGCTTTGGCGAATATTAACGATTGTGATATATTCATTGGCTGTGCTGCAGTGGCCGATTATGCATGCTCCCAAGTGAGTGAACATAAACTTAAGAAGATTGATGGTCAATCCACCATGACGTTGGAATTGATTAAAAATCCAGATATTTTAGCGAGTATCGCTCAACTACCCAATAAACCATTTTGTGTGGGTTTTGCAGCAGAAACTCAAAATGTTGAACAAAATGCGAAGATCAAGCTGGAACAAAAAAATCTAGATTGGATCGTTGCAAATGATGTATCGAAAAGTGAGATTGGTTTTAATTCTGATGATAATCAGGTCACTTTGATATCCAAAGAGAAAACGTTGCAATTTAAAAAAATGAGTAAACAAAAACTGGCATATTCAATATTAAATGCTGTTTGTACCGATTTTTAATAAGGGAAGCATGATGGCGAACCACTCTCAAAAAGAAAAACAACAAAAAAAGCAAAAACGTCGAAGTATTTTTAGTTTCTTAATTCCTTCTATTATTGCAGTTGTAGTGATACTGCCATTATCTGCTGTGTTATTAATACTCACCACCGTTGAGCCGACTAACTCTAAGTATAAAAATAGTGTTGTTAAAATTTATAGTCAGGCGATAGCAAATAACATCAATGCACAGTTGATGGAAAAACAAGGTGTGATTAAGAAATATGCTGATTCACAAGAAATCATAACCCTTGTACAAAATGCGGATTTAAATGCGATCTCTGTGTTAGAGCAAAATATGATGTTATCCATTGAGTCAGTCAAACAAGTTCGTTTGACATTATTAGAATTGGCCAATCCAACAGATGGGCGTTTTCCTGAGTTAGGTTACCCCGGAACCAGTATTATTCGTGATGTTGAAAAAGGTGGTGTAGTGGCCCCGCAATATTACCCCCGAGAGCAAGGTGGGGACGTAATTCTGATTGTTTTTCCGGTTCTTGCTGAGTCAGGAGAGATAATTGCCACGTTATCAGCATCATTTGGAATTTCATATTTAGAAAATGTGTTAAAAGCGCATTCTAAAAATGCTGGTGCTTTAGAGTTAGTGCAAGCTTTGCCATTTGAGGCGACACAAAATATTGCCAAATTTGGTAAAGCCACTCGTAAAAATGCAATCGATATTGATTTAAGTATCCAATATTGGAAACTTTATTACACACCAAACCCAGAAATAATTAACTATCAAGTTGTTAATTCAAGTGATTATTGGATCTGGATGATTATTATTATACTAATCATGCTGGTGGCTATTATTTTACCTGTTTGGAATTTGCAAAAAATAGTACGAAAAGAAACAGCATCAGTTGCCGTGTATGTTCAAAAAGTATTGGCTGGTCAGCAACAAGCAGCACCTGATGTAAGCATCGCGTTGTATAGCTCTTTGTTAGAAAGTTTGTCTAGGGTTCGTTTTTCAAGGCAAAACACAACACAAGCTAATGCACAAAAAGACAATTTAACAGAAGATCTATTGTTATCTTCTCCATCCGGTTCAGCTTCAGCAGTATTAGATTTAGATGACGACATGGCCCAATTAGATCAAATACCTAATTTGGATTTGGAGCTAGGGGGTTCTGAGCAGTCAATTATGTCATTACATCTAGGTGCTGATCATGACCGTTTGGGTATAGAATCCGCTCAAGATCACGCCCCTATTCCTAATCAAGGTTTAGCGGTTACTCGTGAATTGTTTGATGGTTTAGATATTTGTGGTCAAGTAGGTGAGAACTTAGATAATTCTATAGCAAGAATTATAGGTTTAGCCATTGGTTCAGAAGCTGCTGATCGTGGTGAACAACCAATAGTAGTCGGGCGTGATGGTAGATTATCTAGTTCAGAATTAACAAGAGCGTTAATTCTAGGTTTGACCGAATCGGGCCGTGATGTATTGGACTTAGGTTTAGTGCCAACACCGTTGATGTATTACGCTACCAAAATATTAGGGGTTAACTCTGGTGTGATGGTTACTGGTGGGAAACATTCAGCAAATTACAATGGTATGAAAATTATTTTAGGGGGGCATGCACTTTTACCTGAAGAAGTTGCGGCACTTTATACTCGAATTGAATCAAGAAATTTATTAAGCGGAAATGGAAGTGTTACTCAAAATAATATAGTTAATAATTACATCAAACGTATTTCAAGTGATGTAAAAGTTAATAAAAAATTAAAAGTGGTAATAGATGCAGGTAACGGTGTGGCTGCGAATGTGGCACCTGCGTTATTTGATGCAATGGGTTGTGAGGTGATACCGTTATATTGTGAAGTTGATGGGAATTTCCCCAATCATACTCCCAATCCATCAAATGTTAAAAACTTAGTGGATTTACAAAATGCAGTTAAAGAACATAACGCTGATATTGGGTTTGCATTTGATGGTGAGGGAGACCGAATAGGTATGGTGACTAACGAAGGTACGGTTATTTTACCTGATCGTATCTTAATGTTATTGGCTAAAAATCTATTACAGCGTAAGTCTAATTCTGTTGTGATTCATGATACAAGAAGCACAAGACGATTAAAGGCGCTGATTGTTGGTTATGGTGGTCGTGCCATTATGTCAAAATCCGGCAGTGCAATAATAAAACGTAAGATGAAAGAGACTGGTGCGTTATTGGCGGGTGAAATGGACGGGCATATTTACTTCAGAGAAAGATGGTATGGTTTTGATGATGCCTTATACGCAGCAGCAAGAATTTTAGAAGTGGTGAGTCAAGATACTAAAACTGTTGAAGCCATCTTTGCGTCGTTCCCAGAAGATAGTACAACTCAAGATATTCCTGTAAGTGTGCCACAAAATTTGAAATATGAAATTCTCGAAAGGCTGACAAGAGAAGGTAAGTTTCCAAACGGCACAATTATAGAATTAGACGGGTTAAGAATAGATTTCCCAGATGGTTGGGGTTTGATCCGTCCACATGCCACTAAAAATCAACTCATTATGAAATTTGAAGCTAATACACCTAGCTCATTAAGAAAAATTCAAGAAACTTTTAAGCTGCAAATGTTAATTATTGATTCGAAACTGCAGTTTCCGTATTAGAGAGAAGTAAGAAATATGTCGATTGATTTAAAATCAGCACACAATTTTACAAGTGTATTATCAGAAGCGTTACCGTATATCCAAAAATTCGCTGGCTGTACCATCGTTGTCAAATATGGTGGTAATGCAATGATAGACGAAAGGCTAAAACAAAGTTTTGCCCGTGATATTGTTTTATTAAAAGCGGTAGGAATTAACCCTGTTGTTGTACATGGTGGTGGACCTCAAATTGGTGATTTATTAGAGCGCCTAAATATAGAATCAAAATTTGTTGATGGAATGCGAGTCACTACAACCGAAACAATGGATGTGGTTGAAATGGTGTTAGGCGGTCTGGTTAATAAAGAAATTGTTACTTTACTGAATCAAGTGGGTGGTAAAGCCGTTGGGATGACGGGTAAAGATGCATCATTTATCAGAGCAGAAAAATTAACGATTACAAAATCAAGTCCCGATCTGCAAAAGTCTGAAATTATTGATATAGGTCATGTGGGTAAAGTGAAATACATCGATACGGCTTATATCGATTTATTAGTGAAATCTGATTATATACCTGTAGTCGCTCCTATTGGTGTAGATGAACATGGTCAATCCTATAATATTAATGCTGATTTAGTCGCTGGTAAAATTGCAGAAGTACTCAATGCAGAAAAATTAATTTTATTAACGAATATCGCAGGGTTACAAAATAAAGCAGGTGAAGTATTAACCGGGCTAACAACTGCACAAGTGGATGATTTAATTGCTGACGGAACCATTTATGGTGGTATGTTACCAAAAATTGGTTGCGCTTTAGACGCTGTTAAAAACTCAGTTAAAAGTGCACATATCATTGATGGAAGAGTTGAGCATTCAACATTATTAGAGATTTTCTCGGACCAGGGTGTGGGAACATTGATTACTAATGAGCCTGATTAGGAAAAAATAATATGACAACAATAAGTGAAAGTAAAATCTCAAGAAGAGATCAAATTCTACAATGTTTAGCCAGTATGCTTGAGCATAATCCAGGTAGTCGCATAACCATTGCTAAGTTAGCTAAAGAAGTGGGTGTGTCAGAGGCAGCGTTGTATCGACACTTTCCTAGTAAAACTAAAATGTTTGAAGGTTTAATTGTTTATATCGAAGAAAGTATTTTTTCTAGAGTTAACATTATTCTTCAAGAAGAAACATCCACAGTAGTTAGGTGTCAGCTAATTTTGAATTTGTTATTGGGTTTTGCTCAAAACAATCCTGGAATGTGTCGGATTTTATTGGGTGATGCCTTAGCGGGTGAAGAAGAACGATTACGTGTAAGGGTTGCGCAGTTTTTTGAGCGAGTAGAATTGCAACTTAAACAAGTTATACGCGAAGCACAAGTGAGGGATCAGCAGCAGGTGCAAATGCCTGTTAATGTCGCTGCAAGTTACATGTTATGTGTTGTGGAGGGGCGGATTAATCAATTTGTGCGAAGTGAGTTTAAAAAGCTACCAATGAAAGATTGGGATTTAAATTGGCAAGCAATTTATAGATCAGTTTTCTAATTATAAAACCAGCAATTGCTGGTTTTTTTATATGCCCCCGAAAATCCGGTGGATTAAAAGATACTTTATTATTCAGCTTATAGTACTGTAATCACAATAACGAGGGGGTACTGACTAACTTTAATATCTAAGGAAGGTAAACAAAGTTAGAGGTGAAGTAATATTCTCATCCTATTGGTTTTATTTGGAATATAAAATATAAAATATAAAATAAAAATTGTAATTTTGTGTATACAAAAGTTGACCGCTGCCAAAAAAACGTTACATATATTTACCTAAAAAGCGTCAAAAACACCGAAGAATACAGATTAAAACGGTAATAATTATCCCACATAACAAAACACTCTAAAAAAGTATTTAATGTAATTTTAAATTACATAGATTTGCAAAAAACTAAACTATCTTTCTAAACATAAATCATTTTGTTAGTTCTTGTAAGGGATAGTAATTATGTCAAAAACAGCTGAAAAATCATTAAAGTTCAAAAACGCAGACACTTCATATATTGGTAGTAAAGAAGAGGATGCAGTTGCAGAGCGCACACTGACATCAAGAACTCGTCTACGTGATGAGATGGAAGATGATATCGCCGCTTTCCTAAGAGGTGGTGGTGAAATCCAGACAGTGGCCAAGAATCTACGCACAGACCCTCCAAAAAAACCACAGTCCAACTATGGCGCAAGACCAATCTAGAATAACGATACAACTCACATCTAAATTCCCTCAGCGCTTCGTTGGGGGGAATGTTCACTTACACCTCAAGCTCGCATTTTTAGCCTCGCTCTAAATAAAATTAGATTTAATCTGAATCGTTATTTTTATTCTGCTAAAAAATGCCCACTTCTTCGTTAAAAAAATCACACACTTGTTATACCCTCAAATTATTCACTATTAAGTTGGTTAATTAGAGTCTTGTGATATTAATAATATGGTGGAAAGTATTATTATTTGAACGAGTAAAAGAATGAATGGTTAAGTAATTGGTTTTGGTAAGGCAGAAGGTAACTTGAATTAGGATTTATCATCAAGCATAAAAAAAGCCGCAAAAGCGGCTTTTTTAAACACTACGTTAAAATTAACGTGCGCGGTATGTAATACGACCTTTAGTTAAGTCGTAAGGCGTCATTTCTACTTTTACTTTGTCGCCTGTTAAAATACGAATATAGTTCTTACGCATTTTACCTGAGATGTGTGCAATAACGACATGGCCGTTTTCTAATTCCACGCGGAACATTGTGTTTGGAAGTGTATCAATGATCTCACCTTCCATTTCAATGACGTCTTCTTTTGCCATGTTAAAACCCTATTATTTACATTGTATTTAAAGGCGCGCATTTTGCCTGAAAAGTGACCGTTATTCAAAGCTTTTATCACGTAACAGCATAATAAGTTTTTTCTTATGTGCTTAGCGCTGTTTATTTATGTTTGTTTTAGGTTAAAACAGGCACTTACAGGTATGAATTCTTTAGGCCAAGGCTCATCTTTTTGTTGTGTAAGTATTTGTAAATGTGTCTCAAATTCTTCTCTTGATATTTGTTTAAAACCCAAACTATTTAAATATTCATTTTCAACTTGGCCATCTATTAATTGAATATTCAGAGTTTCACAAAGTCGGCATAAACCTAAAAATGCGTATTTTGATGCATTAGTTTGTAAGCTAAACATCGATTCACCAAAAAACACACCACCAATATGCAAACCATATAATCCACCAATTAACATCTCACCGTCCCAAACTTCAACACTATGAGCGTGTCCTAGGCGGTGTAATTCGTTATATGCGTCGATGATATCTTCGCTGATCCAAGTATTGTCTTCACGTAGATCACAACAATATTGAATCACTTCTTCAAATGCGCAGTCCCATTTAATTGTGTAATTCACTTTTTTACTGGCTTTTTTTAAACTTTTACTAATATGGCGCTCAAAGGGTAGACATATTGTTCGTGGGTTAGGAGTCCACCATAAAATAGGTTCTTCAGGACTGAACCATGGGAATATACCACGTTGATAGGCGCTTAATAGTCTCTGCGGGCTTAAATCGCCACCAAAGCAAAGTAATCCATCTGGTTCATCTAAAGCCAGTGACGTAGCGGGGAATTCAATGTTATTGAAGCTTAATTGTGGGATATTAATCATGTTAGTGTTTTTCGTGTACCGATAAAGGCATTTAAAGGGTAAAATGTTTTGTTTATTATTGTTAAAGTGTTAATAATTCATAGCACTTATTTTTTGTAAGGTAACCTTGTGACATCAAACAATCAACCACTTGAAGATCAATCATCGGATCAAAACGCCGTTATTACACGAATTCATTTAGGGCTACAAGAAGGGGCAGCCTTAGTTTTTCTTGTCGCGGGAGTGTTCTTGTTTTTATGTTTAGTCAGTTATCACCCTGAAGATCCTGGTTGGTCACACATTGGTGAAACTCAATTGGTGAATAACTGGTTGGGTCAAGTGGGCGCTAAATTAGCCGATGCGTGTTTTAGTTTATTTGGACTTGTGGCTTATTTTTTTCCGTTGTTTTTTTTGTCGCACACTTATCAGACTGTTATTCGTAGAAATCGAAACAATAAAATCAATTTTAAAATGGTGATGGTTCGTACGGGCGGCGCATTTATGTCGGTATTATCAGCCTGTGCGTTAGCGACGATGCATTTTACTGAAACCGGAGTGAATTCAGCGGGCGGCATATTTGGTTTGTTTACTTCACAAAACGCAATGCATTCATTGGGTGTATTGGGTACAACCATGATTTATTTTGCTTGTTTGTTGGCAGGGTTAACCTTTAGCTTAGGAGTCTCTTGGTTAAACCTAATCGATAAAACAGGTGAGCTAACCGTTAATATTGCCAAGTATTTTGTGCGGAAATTTCGTAATTATCGTTTGAAAAAACTAGAAGCCAAAAAACAAAAAAGTGCGTTAGAGCAACGTAAAAGCAATGTTGAGATTCGCATTGCACAACAACCAAAAAGAAAAGAGCCTCCTAGAATAGCACCATTACAACCCAAGGCTGAAAAGTCTGTGCGCAAAGAGAAAAGTAAACAAACCGCATTAGATTTATTTGAAGAAGACAAAAAACCTGAAGGTGAATTACCCTCTTTAGATTTATTACATCCCGCTGATAACGATCAATCACAAGGTTTTAGCGCTGAATCACTAGAGGCAATGTCTCGTTTATTAGAAATTAAACTAAAAGATTTTGGTGTCACTGTAGAGGTGGTATCGGTTGCACCTGGTCCTGTTGTCACCCGTTTTGAAATTCAGCCTGCGCCAGGCATTAAAGCCAGTAAAATTTCAGGTTTGTCTCGAGATTTAGCGCGCTCACTTGCTATGGTCAGTGTACGTGTTGTTGAAGTGATTGCAGGTAAGTCGGTTATGGGCATTGAAGTGCCAAACGAGCATCGTGCCATAGTACGTTTGTCTGAAGTATTAGAAACCAAATTGTTTGATGAGTCTAAATCGCATTTAACCATCGCGTTAGGTCACGACATAGGTGGCGCTCCTGTTATTGCTGATATCGCAAAAATGCCGCACTTGTTAGTTGCAGGTTCAACCGGTTCAGGTAAATCG
>JALJPK010000120.1 GCA_022968985.1 Pseudomonadales bacterium
TACCAATGCAGCTTGTGTTATTTGTTGTTCCAATAGTATATTTTTTTCCTTATAAATAATATCGCTGATATTTAGGCCAGAAAGAATTTAGCTAAATTATAAACTGACGAATACCGTCGATAACCCTGTAGCTTTCAGGTCAGGTCAGGTCAGGTCAGGTCAGGTCAGCACAATATTTGTAAAACTAATGTAAGAATCAAATATACTATACATAAAATGCCAACTAAAATTATTTACAGTTTTTCTTAGTATGCCTAACGCTACTGAGCACGGACAGTAACTTTAGCTTTCGCAAAAATCTTATTAACGTCAGTTAAGGCGAGGGTTCCTAGGGGAGGCATGCTTACTTTGCAGTTTTCACTATTTGGTTCGCAGCCTTTGCCATGTAACTTTCTATATCCTGCAGGTACAATCCCGGTCCCTAATTCGAAGAATATATCGAATTTTAGTCTGTTATCAAATTTTAAGAGCCGAGAAATTCTATCTAAACCTAAAGTACTACTTCCCAAAAGTAGTTTGGCAAGTTCAGTTCTATCTGCTTCATTACTAACAAGGAGTGAATTGAAGAATGTTTTTATCGAATAACCATATTGATTAAAAAATCTATCTTCAAGATCGCCCTTGCTCTTAAAATTATGCTTATCTACTATATTTTCAAGGCTCATGTTAGTAAATGCAAACTCCCTCCTTATGAGTTCCCAATCTGCATAGGTATCTATTACTTGTTGAGCAATAGACCTGTACTCAGAGGCCGTGTAACCATAGTTAGCATAAAACTTATCATCTAATTCTCCAGTGGATGACAAACTCATGATTTTAGATAATTCCTTTAGCGTTAGACTCAAGTCAGTTATTCCTCCAGCTAGATAATCAGAAAAATCATTAGCAGGACGGTGGTGACTGGTTCTTTTGGCAAGGGACTTAATTTCTTCTATGTCTTTAGGGTGCTTTATTTCGTAATAGATCTGATCAAGTCGAATTTTTTTTAGCTCAGCCTCTATGTTTACTTGAGTTAGGATCACTCCAAATTTTTCTACATTTTCCCTTTCACTGTTGTTAATATTAAACATCCGATCTAGTACATGATCACCTAAAATTTTTGTAAAATGAGTAGACTCCCAATAAAATTTCATACGATACATCGTATCTTGATCGCTAGGCACCGTTTCAGTAGTATATGATGAGTATCCACTAAAATCCCACAGCTCGATTTCATTATCAAGTTCGGTTGTAAGTGCTTTCTCTGTATGGATAATATTTACCAAAGAGCGCTTCCAAAACTCAAAGGAATTCCATAGCCCAGAAAATTTTATGGTTTCCCATTGCCGTGCATGAGAGGGAGATATAAAGAATTTAAGCTTAATATTTTCCTGTATGCAAAATTGTATTATTTCTCTAAAGCTCTCGAGTGTAGAGTTTGACTCGTTCTCGAACTTAAAACCTAATTTACCTTCTGGGAAATAACCCAAAGTCATATACTCTTCTTCATTTTTTCTAAATACAGCCCGATGACCATAGGCTAAAATGTGGCTTCGGTAGTCCCATGTGTGTTGTCCATTTCGCAGGTAACTAATAGTTCCCTGATGCTTCAAGGCATTGATACTTTGCTTTAATCCATCTAATGTAAACAGTGCCTCCAGAATTATTTTTAACCTTCCCTTTAGGGATGAGTCCAAATATGACTCATTAAACCCTCTAGAGGCTGCGTCTGAATAAGCGTTGAACATAAAGAAATCAAGTCCAACAATCGCTATTTTGACGTTATTTTCTTTATGTGCGTATTTAAGATAACGGAGAACCTCATAAATGTTACCACCTGAAAGGCCTAAATTATATACAGGTCGCTCAGGCCAGCCAGGATGTTCAGGGTCGATTCCAAATTCGACCTTCGATGAGCCAAGGATAAGTCCTTTAGCATCATACTTTCTGACAGCGTCGGCCTTCGCCATACGAACATGTGAGGCAAAGGCTGTTTTTACACTATTGATTCCTTCAATATTCGGAGATGAAAAAAGACCAAAAGGATTTATAAACCAATTGAATCCAATGATTAAAGTAGAAAAACTAATTATCGATATAACATATTGGGTTAGTTGTCTTTTAGGCTTCATATTAAAATCTGAAATAAATAAATTCGGTGACACGAGTAAGTAACAATATCGATGTTACAAAACACCCGGCAAGCACCGGGATAGTTAAGCTATGTACTTTCAGAACAGCACTGAGAATTGAGAGAGTTTGAGGTTTCTTAAAATTACCCAAGCCTAAGGCCGTTTTTTGGTCAAGAGCATGTACGATTTCTGTGCTATTAGGCATGATTACCACCGTCGCTATTAAGGCAATAATAAATAGGTAGCCCGTAGCGCTACCAAAATGGCCTACTTCACTACCAGTCTGGATAGCATACAAAATTTCTTTTGCGTTTGCCAAGTCTGAAAATTGTATCATTGAAGATATCATTTCGAATGCTCCGTTAACTGATTCCGCACGGAAAAACACCCATGCGAAAACGATGGCAATAAAAGTTGTAGTCCAAGAAATAAATAATCCCAACCAATTAAATGAAGAAGGCAAGAAATCTCTATTGTTGGTCATCCTTATCCATATATGATTGATTAAAAGGTAAATACCGTGAAGGCCTCCCCAGATTACAAAATTCCAGCCTGCGCCATGCCATAATCCACCAAGCAACATGGTAATCATAAGATTTTTATATTTGATGAGTTCACCACTACGACTACCTCCGAGGGGTATGTATATATAATCTTTCAAAAATGATGAGAGAGTCATGTGCCATCTTCGCCAGAATTCAATTATGTTGATGGATTTGTATGGAGACCAAAAGTTTAATGGAAGCTTTATTCCAAATAACAGCGCAGCCCCAATGGCCATATCGGCATAGCCCGAAAAATCAAAGTACAGCTGGAAGGTGTAAGCTAGTGCACCTCCCCAAGCCTCCCATAGCGAAAGGTCAAAGCCAGCTTCGGCGGCTAGAAATACTGGTGTTGAGAAAAGCGCAATGTTGTCTGCGATAACGACTTTTTTGAAGAGCCCAAGGGCAAACAAAAAAAGACCTGTGACGAACATCTGATAATTAAAGTAAGCTTTCTTATGTTCTAAAAACTGAGGCATCATCTCTTTATGATGGACAATCGGCCCAGCTATAAGCTGAGGGAAGAAAAGCACAAAAAGGGAATATTCTCTCAGCGAAATAGGGTTCACTTTATCTTTATATGAGTCGACAAGGTAGGCTATCTGCTGAAAGGTGAAAAAAGAAATGGCTAGAGGCAGGGCTATCTCTTGAAAAGAAATCCCAGCATCTAATACTAGGTTTATATTATCCATAAAAAAACTTACATATTTAAAGTAGCCAAGAAGTGCTAGGTTGAGAAAGATGCCAAATACCAAGATCGGTCTTGATAGACTTCTCTGAATCGAAAGCCCAATATAATAATTAAACATTATGCTCGAAATAATTATGGGAATATATCGATAATCCCACCAACCGTAAAAGAAAAGAGACGCCACGACTAGAAAATAAACCGCTGACGTATTTGAGAAATATCTAAGTATAGAATAGTAGGCAAATAAACTGAAAGGCAAAAATATAAATATAAATTCGTAAGAATTGAATAACAATTTCTTTTCCTTGATTTTAAACTTTCACGTAAAACTTTAAATTATCGACAATTAAGACGAGGATTTTAGGATAGGAACTAGTTTATTAGCGGAATAACTATCGCTCTCTCCAATTACCGTCGACAATTAATGGTGCTGTCGTTTATTAAAAATACTCATCAACCTCACATAGAACCGCCTTACTGATAGAAACCCTGATGGAGAAAACATATCAGAATTAGAGATATATAACACTCTGTTCATCATTTTCCCTCGGGTTGACTTTCCCCTGCCACTCTTTTAATCCTTCTTCGCCTGGCGACGAAGATATGTATACAGATCGCCCCTGTTATTTCTGACCATTCGCAAACATAAATACTTTCATGGCTAATTGATTTGTTTCGAGGCTGAAAAAGCCAACCTGACATTTGTTGCTGGCTACATTCAAAACGGAGGTTCGATTCAATAGTAGAAGATATTCTTAGGTATCAATCTAGTCACGTTTCAGGCCTCTTTACGACGCCGGTAAGTTCCTATTGGGCCTGTTTGTAAGGTGGCCACACACTGTTATTACGCATCTGTTTTCGGCTATCAGTGATTGACTAACCCTAATCGACTTAATATCTTACACTGTAAATAATTTATCTTTAGTATATTTCTTGCATCATTGCTCATAAGCCAGTTGTTGCTTGTGTCTCATTATCGTTTCATCTCTGATAACAGTACATGTTAGGAATTCACCTTCAGCTGCTTTCTCTATCTACTGTTTAAGTGATGCAATTCAAATTTGATAGCAGTACTGATGATATTATTGATAACTTAATTGCTATGCTGAGATTATTGAAGATCTTTTCAGATCTCCCCAAAGTTAATTCTGTCTCTTAAAGCTGCACACGAATGCATCTAAACCTAATTGTCTAATTAAATATTAAACTCTTAATTATGTTAAATTTCATAATCAACCATATCCTTTGCTTTTTGGTTAAAGAAAAGCAAACAGCAAACAAGTATAGTGGTTTTAAAAGGTCATTAATGATGCCTTTACTATTAAAGTAATTACCTGTTACTCCGTAAATCACCTCTTCATCCTTACCTAAGTATCTAGTTTTAAACATTGTGTCCCAAAAAGAGAACAATACACCAAAATTTTTGTCGAAGTGCACATCTTTGGATGAATGATGTAATCGATGAAACAAGGGAGTAACTATAACAAAATCCAAATATTTCCATCTCCAATCAAAATTAGAATGATGCAACATAATAATAAATAAATTCATCCAAGTAAAGATCAAGTAATGTTCGAACCCCCCACCTACGATTATTAATACAATTGCTTTAAAGGGCATTAGTAAGGCCATTTCCATTGGATGATTCCTAAGGGCCGTTACCATATTCATTTCCGTAGCTCCATGGTGGAATTTATGGAATTCCCAGAAAGGGCGTAAAGCATGGGACCATCTATGTGTCCAATATGAGAAGAAATCCATTAGAATAACGAAAATAAGGAATAATATAACCGGGTGAACCCCAACATCAGATAAAGTGGTTATTTTTACACCATTAGATAACATAGCATAGATAAAAAAAGGCCCTAACAATCCCAATAGACCGACAACAAAAGTGTCTAAAGTGAGGAACCAATATGAAATAAGATATCTATCAGTGGTAGTTGACTTATCCTTACTGAAGAAAAGCCGATATAACGAACTACTCCTAAATGCTAATTTCAAGTTGTTAAAGCGAAAAATAAACCAAACCAATTCAAACATTAATGCTGAGAAAATAGCTGAAAAAGCCAGATAGAATGCAGGGGAGTTTATTACATCAATGACACTGTAGGATTGAGATAAACTCGATAATCTATCCAGTTGATATTTAAATATTCCGAGTACTTCTGATGAAAAATAATTAAATACGACAAATGGATTAATGGAATTTACAGTGTAAGAAGCTATCATTAAACAGAGAGCTGAAACAAGTATTACGTAAAATAATAATCCTAAAAACATTAACTTATAAAGTTTCGTAAAACGGGAAATCATTGTTATGAATTCATTTATCATTTGTTTACTCTATTTGATTCAAAACTGGACTGCGAAGGTCTGTTTTTTATTTTTGAATAGCTGTAGGATTTATAACCCAATGCCATTCTCTCTACTAAATGCCAAGAAATAGCAGATAATAAAAGGGTTAAAAATATTGACATCAATACCATTTCAAATGTATCAAATGTTAAGTGACCTTTATACCATACAAATTGAGCCACTGGTGAATGATAAAGATAAACTCCATATGAGAGATCACCAACTTTTTTAAAGAACAAGTCAATATTCTTGTTATAAGTTAATCCTAAAAACAAAACGCAATACGGGACAGTCAATAACTCAATAACATCATAATATTGTGTTTGCCATGATAAAACCCAACTAATGACACATAATAAAAATATATACTTGTTTGTCGTTACAGTACTTTTGAACAATGAAAACATTGAACCTATGAAGAAATATAGAACAAAGCGTAAAGATTCTGTAAAGTTAAAATAATATAAAAAATATGCACCCAACGGGTCATCTACTTGATGTGCAAATAAAACTCGTTCTTCGTGGTATATGATATTTAGAAACACAACTAACAGTGTTAATCCTATAACACAGTAAGTTTTTAGTATTTTTTTATTATTAAACATTACAAATAGCATTAAATATGCTAAAAATTCAATACACAATGTCCAAATTGCGCTATTGACTGTATATTGTCTAGGATTAGCTTCAAATACTCCAGGCAACTGATATTGTAAAGTAAATAGATATGAGTTCAGGAAAAATAAATATGTTTTGTAAGATGTTAAATAATCATATATATTCCAAGTTGTTGATAAGGCACCCACTATGAAAACACAAAAAAGCAAACATACTAAGTAACCGGGAAAAATCCTCAGAACTCTATTGAAAAGAAACTGAGTCCGTGACTTAGCATATGTGAAACTTTTAGTGACTAAGTATCCGCTAATAATGAAAAAGACAATAACACCCAATTCAGAAGTATCGATATTACCAGTTATTTTTAGTAGTGGATCCTCACCAATATCAAGTAATCTTAAGAAATGACTATAAGCAACCATGAAAGCAGCTATTAGTCGTAACAGGTCAAAGTTATTATTTCTAGTTTCTAATTTCATTTAAAATCTTCTAGTGAATATGTACAAAACATCATAGCTATATCCATAGGTAAAACTCCCTAGGATTCTATTGAGAAAAATTAAAACACGTCGTTTAGACGTTTTATTAATATTCAACTAAATACATCACACACAACATTCTAGGATAATATCTTCTTTAAGTGGAATATTACACGTTCTTGCTGCTCTTCAGTCATGTTAGATGCAGAAGGCAGACACAACCCTGTATCAAATAATCTATCTGACACACTAATATTGCTATGAGGATAATATTGAGCCTTGCTAAACAAAGGCTGCTGATGCATTGGCTTCCATAAATGCCTTGCTTCAATATTAAAAAATGATAGCTTTTCTATTAGGCCTGACGGGGTGATACCACCCTTATGAGGCTTGATACAAAGGGTTGTTAACCAGCGGTTGGAATAGCTCCATTCTGGTTCAGGCATCCACTCGATACATTCTATTTCTTTCAATTTATCAACATATCGATCAAACAAATGTCGTTTTGCCCTTACACGGTCATCTAAAACTTCAAGTTGCCCCCGACCTATTCCAGCAAGAACATTACTCATTCTATAATTAAAACCGATCTCAGTGTGTTCATAATGAGGCGCTGGTTCCCTTGCTTGAGTAGAAAGGTATCTAGCTTTTTCTATCATTTTTTTATCATGTGATATTAGCATCCCACCGCCTGAAGTAGTGATGATTTTATTCCCATTAAAAGAAAATATACCGAACTTCCCAAATGTCCCAGTATCCCTTCCTTTATATTTTGCTCCTAGCGACTCAGCTGCATCTTCAACTATTGGAACATTGAATCTTTTACTAAGATCTACTATCAAATCCATATCAGCACTCTGCCCATATAAATGCACAACAATTATAGCTTTAGGCTTTATCCCGTTCCTTTGGCAATCGTTTAAGCATTTTTCTAATGCTATAGGAGACATATTCCAAGACTCTGGCTCTGAGTCTATAAAAATAGGCACTGCACCTTGATAAAGAATCGGGTTAGCACTTGCCACGAAAGTAAAACTTGAGCAGATTACAGTATCTCCGTAGCTCACACCCAGAAGATTTAGCGCTAAATGTATTGCAGCTGTTCCTGAACTTAATGCAGCAGCATAACCACTATTCACATAAGCCGCTAAATCAGTTTCGAAAGCATCGACATTCGGCCCAAGGGGCGCAATCCAATTAGACTGAAAGGCTTCCTCTACAAAATGACGTTCGTTTTCTCCCATATGTGGCTTTGATAATAAGATTTTTGGTTGTAACTCATGCCTTAGGTGAAGGCCAATAGGCTTATTTTCGCAATTTACTATTGGTATCTGATTAACTTCTTCACTATCCATCAACAATAATATTTCTTTAATTGACTGATCTTCTTTTACAACTAAGGGGGGTTTCTGGTTGAGGCTACTTAGATCGTCAGTCAACAATTTACCTGACAATAATAAACGCCTAATATCGCCATCTGTAATTGTTCTGATCAAACAGCCTGAGTCATCGGTAAGTAGTAATATTGTACTAGCTGATTCATCCAACAATTCAAAAGCATTTCTTATTGAAATAGTATTTTTTACCAGAATACGACTAATTTCATTCATTTTTCGATTCTTCTCCCAGGAACACCAACAAAAATTTGATTATCAGGAATATTGGATATAATTACTGATCCAGCACCTATTACTACGTTATTTCCAATTTTCACCATAGGTAAAATTATTGCTCCAGAACCGATGAACGTATTTTTCCCAACTGTTACACCACCTCCCAAAGTAACATTTGGACCGATATGTGAGTATTCTCCAATTTCACAGTCGTGATCTACTATAGATCCATGGTTCAATATAACTGAACAATGAATAACAGTGGATGCAGCTACAATAGATTTTGCTGCAATAAACACCCCATCATCAATTCTGGAGTAAAATGATATAGAAGCTTCTTTATGGTAGACAGAAATCAATTTCTTACCGGAATTTTGTAGTTGGTTACAAACCAACTTTCTTAGCCTACAATCACCTATAGATACGAATACTTGGTTAGATAATTGTTCAATTTCATTATAATCTGATACAAAAATATCATCAATGATATTTTGCCCAACTTTATCCTTATTATTATCAACAATTTCAATCAAACAATCTGGAGAGCTAACCTTGATCGCGTCAATTACAACCTTTGCATGACCACCGGCGCCAACTAACAAAACATTAGTAAGCATTAATTTTTTCCATCAATTTATTATTAATTGAAATTGACGATAATAAATCACAAATTTTTTCTGAAGCACCACCATTTCCGTATATATTCTGGTACTTACAAAATTTAAGTTTATGGATATCAACTATAGCCTTCTCAATTGCAGATGCTTGGACGGGAACATCGATCAAATTTTCATTCCTATCTCTACACCGTTGCCGGTCTCCAACATTTATGACGAGCGTACCTAATGAAGCCGCTTCAATAATACCGCTACTAGAATTTCCAATTAAAATTTGAGATTCATTCAATAACGATAAAAAATCTATACGCTCAACATGCGTAGCTATGTCAATCAAATTTCTTTTTCCAAAACTATTAATAACTTTCTCAATTTCAGCTCCGCCTGAATCAGAATTGGGCATTATAACTAAAGTTTGAGACGACATTTTAACGACACTATCTAATAAAATTGTGATTTGCTCTGATAATAAAAGTTGTTGCTGTACCACTGGATGGAATAAGACAATATTTAATTCTAATGAAGGGTCTAATTTATACTTTTTGAATAGTTCGTCTCTTTCCTTGAAAACCATATTGTGAATTGCATCTAAACCCGGTGCACCTGTTACAAAGATGTTATCTGGGTTTTCACCCATCTTTATAAGTCTATTTCTGGCATCGGATGTTGAAGTGAAATGATAATGTGAGAGTTTACTTATTGCATGTCTAATAGATTCATCTACAGTACCAGAGCGTTCACCACCATGAATATGAACAATTGGAATATTCAAATGTACTGCAGCAAGAGCTGCAGCCATCATTTCTCCTCTATCACCTAATAATAGAACTATATCTGGTTTTTCAACGGCAAATACATTAGTAATTCCTACAATTTGATGGCCAAGTGCAATAGCCATTTCACCATCTAATGATCCAGCCAATTTCACTGGTACTTTAGCAATAATAGGCAGCTTACTTGCTTCAATTTCCCGCCAGGTATCTCCATAAGATTCTAGCAAATGCATGCCTGTTATAATTATACCTAAATCCAACTTCTGATTTTCATGTATCATCTGAAGTGTATTTTCCATCAGACCAAAATCAGCTCTTGTACCTGAAATATAAAAAATTTTTCTCATTCGGCTAAATCCTGCCAATTTAACATTTCACCAACTGAGATGGATTTTTTTAGCCTTCTTCCGATAACTTTATCAATATCTTTTGGCGCTATACCAGTTCCCGGTCTTAACAAAATTAAATCATTGGTGCATATTTTTTCACCAACAAGTTTATCTGTTGCTAGAACAACACTACGCCTTACAAGATCTCTTATAGGTAACTCATTATCCTTTGGTTGCTTTATGCCATCGCCAATACAACTTTCTATTTGACGAATTTGTTTTACCATTAATTTTAATTCTTGGGGCTCCAAAGAAGCTTGATGATCAGGACCTGGCAATGCTCTATCTAAAGTAAAATGTTTTTCAATCAGGACAGCCCCCATAGCTATTGCTGCAACAGAAACAAATATCCCATCGGTATGATCAGAGTATCCAATTGGGAGAGCAAGGTCTCTTTTCATTGTACGAATAGCTTTCAAATTAATATCTTCATATTTTGCAGGATAATTTGAAGTGCAATGTAAGACTGTTAATTTATCAGTCAATTTTTCTGTAAAAGAATAAAAATCCCGGGTTTCTTGAATAGCGTTAATCGCATCTTTCACCTCAGATAAATCTGACATACCTGTAGACAAAATCATAGGCAAATTAAAACGGCTGAGTTCTCTAATAAACGGAAGGTTTGTTAACTCCCCTGAGGGGATTTTAATTCTTTTCATTCCTAATGAGACTAAAAATTTTGCACTGTCAATATCAAATGGAGTAGATAAAAATTCAATATTGACCTTTTCACAACGCTTTATGAGAGTCCTATGAAAGTCTTCAGTTAACTCTAGCTTTTTTAGCATTGCATATTGATCATTAGAACCTGTTTGCTTGCGTTGGTATTCTGCTGTGGATGTTCCTTTTGCTACCAATTTTTCAGCCTTAAAAGTTTGAAATTTCACAGCATCAGATCCAGATTCGGCAGCCGCATCTATAAGCTCAAGCGCTAATTGCTCGGATCCATTATGGTTCACACCTGCTTCAGCTATAATATAACTCTTCATATATTCACCATACCGTTAAACCACCGTCAACTATAATGTTTTGACCTGTTACATATTTAGAAGCTTCTGATGCTAATTATATAAAAGCTCCACTCATGTCATCTTTATCAGCCATTTTACCCAATGGAACACGAGCACTATATTTTGAAACAAACATATCATTTTGTCCGCTAAATACACCACCAGGGGTTACGGCATTAACACGAATGCCCTTCTCACCCCAGTATGCAGCTAAATATTTAGTTAAACCCCACACAGCTGCTTTACTGGTACTATATATAGCTGGTGTATTGATTTTTTTACCTTCGTACATCGATCCTTCATATATTCTTTGATCCGGAGCAACAATACCATATACTGAAAGTGTATTTATAATGCTACCGCATCCTCTTTGGGCCATCCTAGAGCCGACCAACTGGCATCCAATCATAACTGCAGTAGTATTAACAGCCATAACATTATTCCAGTCTTCAATAGGAAAAGTTTCAAAAGGCTCAAAGAAATTTTTGCTTTTTGCTGCTGCATTGTTAAGTAGTACATCTATATTCCCAACAGAGTTTTCTATTTCTGAAATAACAGCCTCAAACTCAGTGTAATCTGTAATATCTAATTCATAACTTCTGACTAGCGACTCAGATATAGACTGTAAGTGATTTTTCAATTGAATTAATTTCTCTCCGTCTCTGTCCAACAAAACGATTGTTGCACCATGTTCAACGAATGCCTCTGCAACTCGAGAGCCGAGAATACCTGCAGCACCAACCAGTACGACCACTTTATTTTCGAGGCTAAAACTAACATTTGACATTTGACATTTTCTCTTTAAGTAAAATTTCAACAAGTTTGAAATCAATCAGGCTATCAACATCTATGGATCTCTCCCTAGGCATTTCATGTAACAAGACCAGACCATCAAAAAGCCCAAGCTTAAAACTGTCAATTGACCATACATAAATAGAGGCATTCATAGCAAACACCTCTGGAGCCTGTTGCCTACTTGTTACTTTGTTCTTGAGTGATTTAACAAGCACAAAACCCTTGTCTTTACTTTTTTCAACCATGTTAAAATATGGGTTTTTATCAGCAATATAACCGGTAATGACCACATCAACATCGTCATGAAATTTATTAATACAAGCCGTAATGTCAGATACATTTCTCAAAGGAGAAGTAGGGTCTAAATCAACAATTTTTGTTACTTCAACGCCACTATTCACAATCCAGTCTACTAAATGTTTAATCACAGGAAGCTTAGCTGCAGTGTTAGTTGAAAGGGTTTCTGGCCTTATAAAAGGGACTTCAGCACCCGCTTCCTTTGCAATATCTGCGATTTTTTGATCATCTGTTGATACAAAAACATAGTCTATTTCAGGGCATAACAACGCCTGCTCTATTGTGTAAACGATTAAAGGTTTACCCAATAATAACTTAACATTTTTCCCAGGAAGACCTTGTGACCCCCCTCTAGCGCATATCGTTGCAATTGTGCTCATAATCCAGCTGCCTCTTTGATTTTGATAGCAAGTTCTGCACTTAGCAAGCCCTCAGATAGATCCTGGCTTGTTTTAACACCGCTACTTACTGCTTTTAAGAATTCGGTCATCGATGTAATATAAGTGTTAGGAATATCAAAAGATAAACTATCGTTATCCAATATTATTTCATCGGATTGTGTCACCAAATACATTGAGTTGTTGGTTATATCCAAAACAATACTGCCTTTATCTCCTACTATTTCATACTTTCTTTTAGGTTTCCTTGACACATAGTCAATGTTAATACTTAACAATAGCTTTCCCGAAGTCGGCCTGAGGATGATGCATGCTGTATCTTCAGATTGGATATTCAAGGAGCTAAACTTTCCAGCGAAAGCATGAATTTCTGAAAATTCGCCGAATAAGAACCTAGCTATATCCACTTCATGAATCAGATCAAGGATTACGCCCCCCCCCATAACAGAGCTAGCACTATAAGATGTAGAATAATTTTGATTTGGTCTCCAATCGGGAAGCCACTGCCCTGCTTCAAAAGTAGCTCTTACGACGTTCCCTATAATCTTTTCGTCCAATAGCTGCCTTAACTTAACTACAACGGGTAAAAATCTAAGATTACAGCCACTCATAGTTACAGGCAACGACTCAATATCAATTATGCTTAATTCCTCTAGATGAAGGCGGCTAGTAACAACTGGCTTTTCTATATAAAACGGAATTTTGGATGAAATCAAGGACAACAAATCAGCATAATGGTAGCTAGAGGGTGACGAGATAATCGCAAAATCAGGCCCCCAATTGATAGCTTGATACATATCAGATACTACTTTCGCACCCAACTCCCTAATAAGTTCACACGGAGTCTCTGTTCTTTTCAGAAACATGAATTCTATATCAGGAATCAAACTTTTAATATTTCCTGCATGTCTCTGCCCAATAGATCCAGAACCAATTATTAAAACTTTATTTAGTTGTATCAATTTTATTACCCAATGACTGTCTTGAAAATAGTTGAAGACGACTAAGCCCAATATTTTTACCCGAAGGGCTATTGAAAACAAATTTATAGTAACGTTCGTCAACATTCGTTGACATATGAAAATCAGTGTATGATCCGAAAATTGATGGGAGTTCTATATCAACCCGGCGGTCAACTTCAGTCCAATTTATCAAATCATTTGACGTAGATACTGTCCATCCTTGCGGCGGATTAATTTCATTTAATTTAAAATGTCCTGCAACCAATCTATACATTTCGAGTGAGAAATTTAATTTTGTATCAAAAATCAAAGAATTATTATGAGCGACAATATTTGACCAAATAGTATTTAAACGACCATCGTTAATTTTATTATTTCTTATAAAAGGGAAACCATTTACAGAGACGGGACTGCTCATAGATATATCAGGATATAATTGATCAATAAAATTTAATTTTACTTTTACAAATT
>JALJPK010000121.1 GCA_022968985.1 Pseudomonadales bacterium
CCAAAAGCAAAAGTAAAACGCGTTAAAGTAGAAGTCGGCGTTAAATTACGTGGCGAAGACAAAACGGCACGAATTCCCGTTAAGATTATTCCAACAGAAGAACGTCTAAGAAAACCATCGTGGATTCGCGTAAAAATTCCAGCGATGAGCAATAAAGTAAAAGAGCTAAAAGAAAAACTACGCTCACACAAATTACATTCCGTATGTGAAGAAGCCGCTTGCCCGAACTTAGGTGAATGTTTCTCACACGGCACCGCGTCATTTATTGTGATGGGTGATATTTGTACACGTCGTTGCCCGTTTTGCGATGTGGCACATGGTCGTCCAAAACCATTAGATGAGAACGAACCGTTTGAATTAGGTAAAGCCATTGGCGACATGACACTTAAACATGTAGTAATCACCTCGGTTGACCGTGACGACTTACGAGACGGCGGCGCACAGCACATTAATAACTGTGTTGCACAAACTCGTAAATACAGCCCACACATAAAAGTTGAAACATTAGTGCCCGACTTTAGGGGCCGTATGCAGACTGCGTTAGACATCATGGAAAAAATGCCACCCGATGTTTTAAACCATAACATGGAAACCATTCCACGTTTATATCGTGCAGTAAGACCAGGCGCAGATTACCAATGGTCGCTGGATTTATTACAACAATTTAAACAACGTTGCCCAGATGTGATTACAAAATCAGGTTTGATGTTGGGTATTGGTGAAACTTTAGACGAAGTTAAACAAGTGATGCGAGATTTACGCGCACACAACGTTGACATGGTGACATTAGGTCAATATCTACAACCAAGTAAACATCACTTAAAAGTAGAACGTTATGTAACACCTGACGAATTTAAAATGCTAGAAGAATACGGCAACGAAATAGGTTTTAAAAACACAGCAAGTGGCCCGATGGTTCGTTCAAGTTATCACGCAGATCGTCAGGCAGCTGGAGAGAAGGTAGGGTAACAATTGTGGGAGACAGCTTGCTTTCGATTTTTAATCTTGTAAATTAAAAACTATGAAAGCAAGCTTTCACCCACATTTTTGTTTTTGTCTATTTTTTTAGAACAAACACCATCTAATGTGGGAGAGAGCTTGCTCTCGATTTTTAGTTTCAACAAATATCATAAAAAACTTTGACCCAAAGCTTTTACTCCCCCATTAAAAAATTAAATTAATCAAAAAAAGAGATTAAAATCATGTTAGAAAAATTACCGCAAATATTAACTGTGCTTGGTTTATTAATGTACCCAATTGCACGTGCTATTTATCCAAAAATTCTTTCAGAAACCTCTGATCCAGTTTGGATTTTATACACTGGTGCTGTTTTGACCGCTGCTTTTATTATGGGTGCGTTTAGTGTGCAGTTCAAAAAAATGCTTGAGAAAAGAGCCATCGAACAAAACAAAGGTAATCATTAATGCTTGTTGTTATTTCACCAGCAAAAAGTTTAGATTACACAACAGACATACCTGTCACGCAATTTAGTTTGCCGCAGTTTCAAGAGCAAACTTTTCGTTTGGCCAAACAAGCTAAAAAATTAGCGCCAAACGACATTGCGACTATGATGAAACTTTCAGAAAATTTAAGTATGTTAAATTATGAACGTTTCCAGCATTTTGAACAGTCGTTTACAAAAGACAATGCACGCCAAGCAGCTTATGCATTTAATGGTGATGTCTACACAGGTTTAGATTTTTATTCGTTAGACGAAGAACAAGTATTATACGCACAACGTCATTTAATAATGTTGTCGGGGCTATATGGTGTACTTAGGCCGCTGGATTTAATGCAGCCGTATCGTTTAGAAATGGGTACTAAATTTAAAACGGGCACTGGCAAAGATATTAAAGAAAACCTGTATCAGTTTTGGGGCACTACTTTGAGCGATTATTTAAATAAAGAAATCGCTTCACAACAAGACGACACACAATATTTAATTAACTTAGCTTCAACTGAATATTTTAAATCGGTGCCTAAAAAAGAAATGCAGTTTCCAATCATTGAACCTGTGTTTAAAGATTACAAAAACGGCCAATATAAAATCATCAGCTTTTACGCAAAAAAAGCAAGAGGATTAATGGCACGTTTTATTATTGAAAATAAAATACGCACACCTAAACAATTACAAAAATTTGATGTCGACGGTTATCAGTTCAGCCCAGAATTAAGTAAACAAGACAAACCAGTATTTTTACGCAACATAGAAGCGCTTTAATTCGTAAACAATTTTAGAACTTTAGCAAACCACTTTAGAAAAAAACAGCAAACCACTTTAGTAAACAAAGTTGGTAAAAAATAAAAACAAGGTTAAAAATAGAATGAGCGACAAAAAAACACTCGACGATATTCGTCGTGAGTATCTACAAGGTGGTTTAAGTGAAAGCAATTTAAACGTTGATCCCATCAAACAATTTGATATTTGGTTGCAACAAGCCATTCAAGCCAAACTGTTTGCTGACCCAACGGCCATGAACCTCGCCACTGTAGACGAACAAAATCGCCCAAGCCAACGTACTGTTTTACTTAAAAAAGTAAACGATGATGGGTTTGTATTTTTCACCAATTTAGGCAGCCACAAGGCAAAAGACATTGAGACTAACCCCAACGTCAACTTACACTTTGCATGGTTACCGCTAGAGCGCCAAATAAGTATTCAAGGCACTGCGCATAAATTATCGTTGACCGACAATGCAAAGTATTTTTTATCACGACCGCGTGACAGCCAGTTAGCAGCATGGACAAGTAGACAATCAAAAGGCATTGGATCACGTAAAATGTTGGATATGGCGTTTGAGCAAATTAAAAACAAATTCAAAAACAATGAAATACCTGTTCCAGATTTTTGGGGTGGTTATTTGGTAAAGCCTGAAAGAATAGAGTTTTGGCAAGGTGGTGCAAAACGATTACATGATCGTTTTGAGTATCAGCTGAAAGATGGTGTTTGGCAGTTAAATAGATTACAGCCCTAGAGGCTGATTGTAGGTCATGGGCTTGTCAGGGCAAGTCCATGAGTTTCATTTTTTCAGATTTAAATTATCGTAGGCTCGATATTTATATCGAGAGTAATTTCTTTAAAACCATTATTTATAATTAGTATTTTTAGATTATCAAATAAAAAACAAGCTACAGTTTATCTAACTATTAAAACCACATCATCATAAATATAAATTGGATAATAATCCTTCATCCAATCAGGCAAGCCGCCTTCATTTAAAATAATTAATGCATAACCACCCGCTAATCCACTGGACCAATCGATGCTTATATAATTGGGGTCCACAGTCACATCTACTGGAAATGTACTGATACTAAAAAAATCATGTTTTTGTTCTAACAAATCGTCAAAACTATTATCAAATGGAAATCGATCATACTCATCACCCACCTCTTGATAGGTATCCCGCGCTATTTGAGCAATCTCTTTGTATTGTTGTTGTGAAAGGGTACTTAATCGATATTTCGTTACATCCAAACTCGATGGCAGTATCGGCGATAATATCAAATCCCAACTTGCAACAATAATTATAAATCCATAAAAAAATGTATAGTTTGTTTTGTAACAACAAATAATTTGATGATTGAGTTAAACGTGGCAAACAACAATATAGGGACAATAAAAATTGTTAGAAATAGATAACTGTGATCAATAATATAACCCGATACTAAAGCTGTTATTTTTATTATTAATAAACAAATAAAAACAACGATCGCGGATAGGTATTTTCTAAATGTAGATTGTTGTTTTATTTCTGTCACTGTTTTAAGAGTCCTTTGTTTTGAATATTGTAGGTCAACGGCTTGCCTTGACAACTAATATTAGTTTGTCAGGGCAAGCCCACGACCTACAGGGTTTTGTTTTCTTGGTACAAATTAAAAACCTATATTTTATAAAAGCCAACCACTTACCAGTTATAAACCACTTTACCCACCAAATTGGCTTCGGGTACAAATCCCCAGAATCGGCTGTCGTAAGATTCGTTGCGGTTATCACCTAATACAAAATAACTATTGTCTGGTACCACACCAGAATAATCTTTTTGTAATATCGAACCCGTTGTATATTGCACGTTATATTCATTTTCAGTAAACACTTCCTTTATTATCACACCGTCCCTTGCCGTCATGTTTTGTTGATAAGTGGAGACTATATTGTTATTGATTTTTAACGTTGATTGAATCAGATCAATTTTGTCCCCGGGTAAAGCAATGACTCGCATTAAAAATATAACTGAGCTTCCGGGTTTCTTAAAAGCAAATACGTCACCACGTGCTGGTTTGTTTGTTGCGGTTTTAAAGTTAATTAAATCCAAACCAAACGTACCATAACTGCCATAACCCATTTTATTAACTAATACAAAATCATCTTGCTGCAAAGTTGGTTGCATCGCTTTAGAAGCCACTGAAAACGGCTCGACGATAAACGACCGTATTAAAAATACTAAAACAAAAAAAACAACAGGTAATAAAAGAATACCCCACCATTTATTATAAAATCGAATGGGTTTATTCAGTGCAACGTTTTTGCGAGTCAGGTACAGAATATGAATAATAGCGATAACAGGCACGATTAGATTAATAACCGTATCTTTATTATTTAAGACAAAATAAATATCCAGCCCAACAAAAACCAACCAAAATACTAAATAAAAATAGGCCAGCTTAATAAATGAACAATATAAAAAACTTAAAGGTGGGACGAATAAATTTAATAAGATAAGGAATATTTTATGTGGAATAGTTTTCATAGATAATTTACAAATAATAAAAGTGAGATTAATGTGGAAAACCACAAAACATTAAGCATTCGACTGTATTGTATAATTGAAGTTCAAATGTATTAACACAAAATTAACATTGTACATGTTAGCTAACTTAAAGAGTAAGCAGACAACGATTTAATCATTTTCTATATCAGCTACTAGGACCAACCCGTAACCTACAGCAGCACATGGATGTGCGCTTAGCGACTGATCATTCAAGCAAGCTCCCCTTGCGCGACGTGCATGGAAACACTAATGCAGTGATTGCAGGGCGCACAGGAACTGTCAGAATGGTCATAAAGCTTTTAATTTCAAAAAGGACCTTGAAATTAAACTTAAAGAGCTAGCGTTTATATTAGTTGTCAGGGCAAGCCCATGACCTACATCAGCGCATGGATGTGCGCCCAGCGACTGACCATTCAGGCAAGGTCCCCTTGCGCGACGTGCATGGATGCACTAATGCAGTGAGTGCAGGACGCACAGGAACTGTCAGAATGATCATAAAGCTTTTAATTTCAAAAAGGGACGTTGAAATTAAACTTAAAGAGTAACTTAAAGAGCGATTAGAAAACCAAGGAAGGTTTCCTTCCGCCAGGTTTTCAAAAGAGCGTTTAATTAATCATCTTCTCGATTAATTAAACTTAAAGAGCAGCACATGGATGTGTGTTACCGACTGGAAATTCAAGGAAGGTTTCCTTCCGCCAGAATTACCATCAAGCGTTTAATTAATCATCTTCTCGATTAATTAAACTTAAAGAGCGACTGATCATTCAAGCAAGGTCCCCTTGCGCCAGAATGGTCATAAAGCTTTTAATTTCAAAAGGGACGTTGAAATTAAACTTAAGGAGCGACTAGATAATCAAGGAAGGTCCCCTTCCGCCAGATTATCTACCAAGCCTTTAATTTCAAAAGGGACTTTTGAAATTAAACTTAAAGGACAGTGTGCGATTTTAAATAATGCGTAATACTCCTAGCACTAATCGCTAAAACAATAATCGGCATGATCACAGCTAATGACGATGATAAATGCGTAGGGAATCCACCTGAACCCACATGTAATAATGGTTTTAGTTGTGTATCTGAAATAATCAATGTACTTAAATCAATGTAATTCCAAAAAAATGTAAATTGGATCACCGCTACAATTGCAACTGCGGGGGATAATAATGGCAACATTATTTTGTAAAATACTTGCCACTCATTAGCACCATCTAACCTAGCTGCTTCTATGATGTCTTTTATCAATATGGTTTCGATATATTGTTTAATCACTAATACACCCAAAGATGGCACTACAAAGGGTACCCATAACGCTAAGCTGTTATTTAATAAACCAAATTGTTTTAAGGTAATAAAAAACGGCATTACTTTTACAAATTCTGGAATCATTAATACAACTAATAATATTGTTAATATTAAATATTTTATGCGGTACGAATACATCACCAAAGCGTATGCTGTCATGGTGCAAAATAGACAGCTAAAAAGCACACCAAACCCTGCCACTTTTACACTCATCCAAAAATTTGGAAAAAAGATATCGGAATAATAAATCTGGCTAATTAATCCATTTAATCCGTAATCCGATTGCCAGGCTGAACGTGGCATATCATAAATATAAAACGCTTGAATAAAATGGGTGACAAACGGTTTGGCTATCGCAATACATAATAAAGTTAAAATAGCAGTAATCAGGGTTTTAACTATTTGGTCTTTCTTATTAGATAACATGAGTGATCCTGCTTTGACGTTTATTAATGAATGCAGTGCTTAACATACCGATTACAATAAATACTAAAATCATAGCAACAAATACCCAGGTTAATGCTGCCGCTGCTCCTACGTCGTTATATTCTAATTGTAGTGTTTGTAATAAGTCTGAGAAAGTTTCAAACGGTGAGGCTTCTGAACGTGACAAACCAATTTGCCTATCTAACCATGCTTGAATCTGTGAAGACTGCGCCACAAATATTAATGAAAGAATTGTCATCATCACAAACATTTTACGAATCATCGGGAATTCAATTTTTGTAAATATCTGCCAGTTATTCGCACCTTCCAATCTTGCTGATTCAATAACAGACACACTGATACTTTTTAATGTCATATAATAAATTAAAGTAAAAAATCCACAATACTTCACAATGGTACAAAAGAATAAATAAAACACAGCCATCCAAAGTGGTGTGCCTCCGCGTCTTTCTTGGCCTAACCATGTTTGGGTTTCATCTATACCAAATGAATTAAAAAATTGTACGATCCAGCCGTCTTGATCGGTAAACGGGCGGCTAAAAATACGCGCCAGACTTTCTTCGCTGATCATGTATGGAATGAACAGCAACATTAAAAAGATACCCTGAAATCTAAATAATGAAGCCATAATTGATTTTGCTAACAATAAACTGATGCTATGTATTAAAAACATACAGGTCGGCACAAACCATAAAAAATGTAAAAAGATGGCTTTAATATTGGGTTCACTTAATAAATTCTTATAATTTTTAAACCCCACAAAAGTCATATGCTCTAAACTAAAAGCTTGTGAGTTATCCCATTCATAAAATGAATTAAACAAACTCACCGCATATGGGTATAAATTAAAACAGACAAAAATTACAAAAAATGGCAGAAAAAATCCACTGGCCGCTAGTTTATAAGATTGTGCTGTACCGTTGTTTAATTGCTTGTGTTGCTTGTGTTGGCTTTGCATTGATCTGGCCTTATCGTTTTATTGCAGTGCAATATTCAACTTCTTCAGGTACGGCGCTGTACCAAGGTGTTTTTTTGTCATAAGCAGACAAACCATAACCCATTGTTAAAAACGGATCATAATCCAAAACACCTAAACTTTGTTTAAAGTCACAGGGTTGTCGTGGCCAGCTAAAAGCTAATTTAGCAAATAACTGCATGTCTTCATTAAACAAAACATCCAATAAACCAGAAGCGTCTGAGCCAGGGTGACCTGCAAATATTATTGCATTGGCTTTGTCCATAATTTTTGGCATATACATGGGGGCATGGCCATAAAATATCACTGTGATTGTTGAATCAAGGTTTTCTAATAATTCAAAAACCTTCAGTTGGTTTTGATAATACTGAGAGAAATTTAAATGTTGCTCAACTTGTTCGCCATTTGCCACATTAGTTTGGCTAATAACCATAACTATTTGTTTATAATGTTGGGTGATTTTTTTGATTTGTTTTTCATAATTTTGTTGATACAACAAAACTTTATCGGTTTGCTCTGAGTTTAATTGTTCTATTTCACCATAGATGCCTTTTTTATCTTTTTTAGGCACCATGATATTGTCTTCACGTTTTAAATGTTGTTGTAACGCTTTGTTTGTAATAGCCAAACTGTCTATGTATTCAAAAGGAATAAAATCAAAACGTACATCGAGTTTATTTTGTTTAAAACTTTTATTTAAGCTAATGCCTTTTTTTATGGAGCGATTATTTGTATTTCGCATATTAGTATTAGGCCAATAACCGATTTGATAATTTAATTGATCGGCGCCTAATCCGGTTAATAGAACTTTATAATTTTTATTTAAGGGTAATGTATTGGCTGCGTTTTTTAAGATAACAGCCGATTGTTTTACCGCTTGTTTGGCAAGTGCCTCTATTTGTGTTTGATCCACTTTAATTTTTTGTGCACGCTCACTAGGGCTTATATAATCAAATAAACCTAATTGATGTTTAACCCGTAACACACGTGTTACAGCATCGTTAATCCGTTCAATTTTTATCTTACCTGAAAGCACTGATTGTTTAGTATTAAGTATAAATTTTTCACTGGCATCGTAGGTTTTTTTACCATAAGAAGCCGGGCCTGATTGGATAGATACGTCTGAATTAAAATAAAATAAATCGACCCCTGCATTAATAGCCGAGTTACATGATGCAAGGCGACAGCCAGAAATTTGTGCAGTGGCATTAAGTGTCGTGCTGACTACCCCATTAAAACCCATTGTATTTTTTAATATTTGTTGAATATAATATTCTGAGTTAATCATGTCTTCAGAATTAATACGGCCGTTAGATAACTCAACTGACAACACCCCCTGTTTAATTGCTGCAATATGACCTGGTGCGTATCGATTTAATAAAACGGATTCATCTTCAAAAATATTAGCACGAGTAAAACTGCCTGCTCCTAAAGCTAAATACCCTCTGGAGCTTGTCATTATTTGTGTATGGCTGTTTTGTATTGAGTCTTGTGATGAGTTCTGCAAAGAGTCTTGTTCGTTTATTGACTCTAATGAATCAGTAGACTGAGTCAACTGTGTTTCTTTGACATAACTGGTTGCTAAGATGGTGTTTAAAGCGGGATCTTCAGAATTATTTATTTGTGTGTCTTGTTTTGAAACCTGTAAAGAGTCTTGTTCGTTTATTGGTTCATTTGATTGAGTAGGCTGAGTAAACTGTGCACCTTTTACATAACTGGCAGCTAGAATTGCGTTTAAAGCAGGGTCTTCAGAAAAACTCTGGCCCATTTGTGTAATACGTTTGTCGTGTATAGGGCTATCAAAGCCTTCTGTTATCCAATTAAACCCTATAAATGCTGCTTGTTTAGCCTGGGCTTTTGCTATGGCCTCAACTAATAGGGGATTTTGGCTTTGTCCTAAATTTAATCGAGTGGGAAATATGGTTTGGTTTAATGTTAAAGCATTACCCGCCAATACATCTAATTTAAAAAATGGTGGGATAAATACACGTGAATGTTCTTGCGCATAGTCTTGTTGTAATACCCATAATTTATCTAATTTTTTGTGCCAGTTACGTAATTTTTTACCGTCTTTTGAATTTGCACCCTGATCAAATACAATGCCTGAAAAAGGATAACGCTCGAAATCGGACATCGGCATACCGTTAGGTAATAAAATCATTTGTGCGATTTTTTCTTCGATACTTAATTTTTCTAAAATTTGTTGAATAAACAATTCACGTTCGACATCTAAATCCGGTGCTACATTATTTGGCCATTGTTTTAAATAATTTGGGTGGTCAGTACTATAAAAATTAGGATTCTGATATAGAGTTTTTAATTCGGGTGAGGGAGTAATAAAGGCTAACCAAAACGCTTGGCAAAATAATAATATTAAAAAGAAAATCAACCCTCTTTTAATTATCATTTTTGAGTTGATGTTGTATTTCATTTTACGCCCTTTATATTTTTTATTGATTTCAATGTAGTTACGATTTTAATAAAGTAGGTTCGATATTTATATCGAAAGGGAATTATGTAAATCGACGTTTAATCATGTTTCTAGAATTAGTTGCTACTGCTGAAATTTTGAAGATTCTTTACCGTCATTCTCGACATTCTTTTCGTCGGGAATCCAGTGTCTTTAATACTAATATTAGTTGTCAGGGCAAGCCACTGACCTACAGAAAAACATACAATGTAGATTCGATATTCATTACATAGCTTCGATATTTATATCGAAAGGAAAATATGTAAACCTTTGATTCGCGTTTAAGCATTTTTCTAATATTAGTTGTCAGGGCAAGCCACTGACCTACATCAGAAAATAACCAGCTGTAGATACGATATTTATTACATAGCTTCGATATTTATATCGAAACTAATGTGTTTATTATTGGAATAAATCCCAACCCTACAATTTTTTATAAAAAATAATCGTTATGAATGTTATATGCTAACTTTACGTCAACTACATCCATATTCGCATCATGGGCTGCCATAAAACCATATTGCGCGTCTTCAAATACAATACAGTCCACAGGATTAATACCAATTTTTTGTGCCGCTAATATAAAGGTATCGCCTTTTGGTTTACCGTTTTTAACTTGGTCAAAACCTATGATCGCATCAAAATAGTCAAACAAACCTGTCTGTTTTAAAAAACGATGAGCCTCAACTGTTGATGCACCTGTACCTACCACCATTGGTAATTTTTTATGATATTGTTTAATGATTTTTTCTAGATCAGTGGCTTTAACATATTCAGTGTAATGTTTATCAACAAAAGCTTCTTTTTCTAACATCATTAATTGAATTTCGTTTTCTGAAATTTTAATGTTGTTTTCTTGGGCAACCAATTCGATGGTTTGATAAGTAGGCACCCCCGCCAAACCACGCATAAATTCACGACTAATAAAAATATTACGTTTTTCTAAAACGCTCAACCAGGCTTTTTCATGTAATTGGCCTGAGTCTACAATGGTACCGTCCATATCAAATACTAAAGCTTGGTACTGACTTAAATCAACTTCTTGTTTAAAAAAACGCGGCATTAATTTTTCCCAAAATATTATACTTACAGATACAACTACATAAAACAGCACTACATAAAACAGCACTACATAAAACAGAAGCACAACATAATAACAGCGACATCACATAAAACGTGGCGACTAGTTAAAACAGAAGCACAACATAATAACAGCGACATCACATAAAACGTGGCGACTATTTAAAACAGAGACATTACTTAAAACAAAGTAACGCTTTAAAACAGAAGCTCTACATAAAAACAGCACAACTATTTTAAGCAGAACCACCATTTAAAACAGACAACGACTCTAAACAGAAAACTATTTTAAGAAAAACATCTATTTTAAAGTAGCGCACCGATTGATAGATTAATTTGACCAAAACTAAATTGCTGAGTGATATCCACATCAATGTCATCGGTCATTTTTACATTCCACAGATTGGCGTAACCTAATTTCATTTCAGATTGCACAAAAAAGTTTTGCCCCAAAAATAAATTGGCGCCTAACTTAACATTGATGCCTGCCCCTGCTAAATACACTTCATCAAAACTGTCTTTTGAAAACAATACCGCATTACTTTGTGGAAACATCAAACCCGCACTTAAACCGATTAACCAATGCGAAGTAATGTTACCTTCTTCTAATGGAATAAATTCATGATACTCATCGTAATAACTATGATCAAAATATAAATAAGTGATTGAATCACTTTCATCAAACATAATAAAATCGTCGTTTAAATCAACCATTTGTTTATTGTAGTTGCCGTCGATGTCAGTGCTTACATTATTAATGTCGCCATTAATTTTTACGTTTTGGCCATTTTTTAATACATAACGTAATTGATCAACACCCATACTAACAGCGTAATGTTCATCAAAAAAATAACCAATTGTTATGTTATTTTTAAATACTTCAGCATTGTCGGCATCCACTTTACTTAAGGTAAAATCAAAGTCGTCGGATGTAAAATCGTAACGAATATCACTATACAGCGCACGATTCATTCCGATAGAAGCGAACCAACTTTTTTCTTGAACTACGCTGTTAGCGCTAACAAACACTGGCGCACAAATTAATGTGCCCAGTAATGAAACCTGTAAAGCGGTTTTCATTAACGTCTCCGGCTTTTAACGTTTCGACGAGTTCTTTGGTTAGTCATTTTACGTTTAGCTGCGTCATCAAAACCTTTCATAATTGACTGCCAAGGTTTTTTAGTTAAACCGACACTCACAGCTAATGAATCCACTGCTTTTTTGTCTAACTCAGTAAATGTACCCGCACGTAATGCCGAATCCATAAATACATTGCCATAACGTACACGTTTTAAACGCGACACTTTTACGCCTTGTGATTCCCACAAACGACGTACTTCACGGTTACGACCTTCCATCACTACTACGTGATACCAAGCGTTGGCACCTGAACCACCAAATTCTTGGATGTCGGTAAATTTAGCAATACCATCTTCAAGCTCAACCCCTTCATGCATACGATTGATCATGTCCATGTTGACTTTACCCAGAATACGCACAGCATATTCACGTTCAACTTCAGTGGATGGGTGCATTAATTTATTGGCTAAATCACCGTCTGTTGTGAACAACAATAAACCACTGGTATTGATATCTAAACGGCCAATCGCCACCCAGCGCTCACCTTTAATAATGGGTAATTGATCAAATACAGTTTTACGACCGTCGGGATCATTACGCGAACAAATTTCGCCTTCAGGTTTGTTGTACGCCAATACACGACGGTAAGCAGTATGCGGTGCCTTAATAGGTTTACCGTCTACTTCTAAGCTTTGATCTGGGCTAACTTTGTCGCCCAATGTAGCAACAAGGCCGTCAACTTTTACTCGACCTGCTTCAATGTATGATTCCATTTGGCGACGTGATCCGACACCTAGGCTAGCTAATACTTTTTGAATTCTTTCACTCATTCGTTTTCATCTTCTTCTTGGGATTCTGTAAGGGACTGGGCTGCCATTAATGCAGCTTGTTGTGCAATTTTTTCTTCGATGATGCGCATTTGATCTTCTTGCGACATCTCATTTTGGCTTTGGTGCAGCTGCTGATTATCGCTCAACGACTGCGGTTGTTTGTTTGTTGTATCTGAAGTTGTAGCTGCTGCAGATTGATGGGCCAATTGATCGTCCATTAATCCAGCAATCGATAAACCATTGTTTTCTTGTTCAGACAATTCGCCGTCCATAGAAAATGGTTGGCTGGCTATAAATTCTGTTTTCTCAGGATTTTGTTCGTCTGTTGTTTGATCGTTTTGCGTTTGATCGTTGTCAGATTGATTCTCTGAAGTTTGACCGTCAGCAGTTTGATTCTCAGACGTTTGATTCTCAAAATTCTGGGCGATTTCTTCAAAACCTTCGGCTAACTGTGGTAATGGTTGATCATATTTAACTGGGTTTTCATCGTTAAACGACTTAACCATTTGCTCAAAACTGTCGGCTTTTTCTCTGGATTGTTCGTAATCTGGATCATCTTCAGACACATTCACCGCACGTTGCGCTTCAAAACTCACTTCAATGGTTTTGTTAACCCCATCTAATTCTTTTAAGTCATTGGCTAATTCTTCATCTAAATATGTATCGGCTTCACGCTGAGTAGTTTCATCACGTAACTGATCCACCAACTCATCCATTGATGCTTCTTTATCCACACCAATCGCACCGGTATTAGCTTGATCTAATTGCGGATTAATGTCTTCAAGGTTTTTAATTTCATCCAATGTAGGCATTTGGGTTAATGAATTTAAACCAAAATAATCTAAAAATTGCTTAGTAGTTGCAAACATTGCTGGGCGGCCGGGTACTTCACGATGCCCCACTACTCGAATCCACTGGCGTTCAAGTAAAGTTTTAATGATGTAACTTGAAACCGCCACACCACGTACGTCTTCAATTTCACCACGGGTAATGGGCTGTCGATACGCAATTAACGCGGTGGTTTCTAACATCGCACGGGAATACTTTTGTGGTTTTTCACCAAATAAACGCGCAATCCATAACGCGTCTTGGGCACGGGTTTGAAAACGATAACCCGCTGCGGTTTCAATTAACTCAATACCCTGATGCTCATAACTGACAATCGCCT
>JALJPK010000122.1 GCA_022968985.1 Pseudomonadales bacterium
GATTTTGGCAGCATCAACCTTTGATAATACCTGATCAAACTCGTGATGATTACGATCTTTTGCAACCAACACAGAAACCCAATCAAGATGATTGATACCGCGTGTGGAGGCTTTTGTTCCACGTTGCCGAGCTGGACGAGTTAAGTTTCGATTGCCTTTTTTTGATTCTCAAAAATACGTTTCACCCGCCTCAACTATACCCTCAAGCTTAGATTCATAGGTATTTTGAGTGGCTTTTATATAACGATGCCGCCTTGACCCATTGCTCCAGACAGGGTTCTAATACAGGCTTCCATGCCATAAGTTAAATGATGTAGTCACACATACTCCCAATACCTTAGAGCAGCGTCGAATGCTGTCTAACTCAATCATGTGTTCTAAATACTTTTGCCAAAGCTCGGGTTTATGCTGGTAAAAATATGCACTACCTCGGGTGTTTACAAAACTTTTACGACAATTATTGCAAAAAAAACGCTGCCGGCCCCATGGCTAAACCGTATTTTCGTAAACGTTCACTTTGGCAGTGTAAACATTTTGAATGTCGGATAATTTCTTTAGAAAGGCGTGACAAAATAGGGTTTTGCTGGGGGGCTAATGCAGTTGTAAAGGTTTATTTTTGAACAGGCTCCAGTTTTGCTATGTGATTGGGTATGTGCTTGAGGGTGTGTAGAAAATGTTGTGGACTCGTAATACAACTTAAACTTAATGAGTTGTCTTTAAGTTTGGTTGTTGATGTTTTTTGCCAGCTGCAACAACAATTTAAAACATTGCCCTTTTAGTAGTGCATTCATCACCTTTTAAGCATAAAAAAACCCCTACAAACAATTGCAGAGGTTTAGCTTTAAATATTGAGTCTATAAATAATGTTCTTATAGCTTAATTCAGTGTTACCCATTCTTCTGCTGCCGTTGGATGGATTCCAATCACTGCATCAAAATCATGTTTGGTTGCACCCATTTTAATTGCAACGGCAAAACCTTGTAACATCTCACCTGCGTCTTGGCCGCACATGTGCCACCCCAGTACTTTTTGGCTGCTTTTTTCAACAATCAACTTCATGTACATTCTGCTGGTGTCCCCCGATATTGTATTCGACATCGGTCTGAAGTTGCTTTCATATACCTGCACATCAAAGTCTTGTTCTGCTTGCGCTTGAGTTAAACCCACTGTGCCGATATTGGGCTGACAAAAAACAGCAGTTGGGATATCTGCGTAATCAATTTGTGCGCTGTCTGCACCTTTGTACCAATATGCGATTAAACCCATGGCTTCTTTGATGGCCACTGGAGTTAATTGCACTTTACCAATCACATCACCAATGGCGTATACGTCTTTGATGTTGGTTTGATAGTTATTGTCCACCACAATTGCGTTGGTTTTGTTTAACTCAATACCCATGTCTTTGAGGCCTAAATTATCAACGGCGCTTGTACGCCCTGTTGCTAATAGGATTTGGTCGTAACTTCTGCTTTGACCGTCTTTAAACAAAACTTGTTTTTTGTTACCCACCGTTTCAATTTTTTGGATACAGTTTTCGAACATGATATCAATACCCTGCTCTTGCATTTGACCCATTAAAAATTCAACGGTTGAATCATCAAAACCATTTAATACTCGATTTTTACGACACAATACATCTACTTTTGAACCCATACCTTTGAAGATACCTGCAAATTCAACAGCGATGTATCCGCCTCCCACTACTAATATTTGTTTGGGCTGTTCCTGCAAAAAGAAAACATCGTCTGAGGTGATACACAGTTCTTTGCCATTAAAATCGGGCACAAATGGTTTGCCGCCTACTGCAATTAATATGCGTTTTGCTGTGATGATTTTATCGCCCACTTGTAATGTATTGGCTTTAATTAATTTTGCTTTGGCTTTAAACAGCGTGACCCCTGTGTTATCTAACAAATTTTCGTAGATGCCGTTTAAACGTAAAATTTCAGTATTCTTTTTTTGTATAAAAGCAGCCCAGTCGAACTCACCTACACTTGCGTTCCAGCCAAAACCTTGAGCGTTTTTAACTTGTTGCGGGTAACTTGCTGCATAAACCATCAGTTTTTTAGGCACACAACCTACGTTTACACAGGTTCCACCTAGTTCTTTTTCTTCTGCGATACCCACTTTTACGCCTTCGCCCGCTGCTTTACGTGCGGCACGAACCCCACCAGAACCTGCACCAATTACAAATAAATCAAAATCAAAATTACTCATGCCGTACCTTTATTATTTTAGTTGCTGCTTTAATGGGTTTAAAACTCAAAGTTTAAAGTTTAACTTAGCTTTTGATTGTACTTTTAATGAATTTTAAAAAAGAAAAAGGCCATTTATTTAAACAAATAACCTTTTGCATAAACGTCAATGTAATACGTTAATTAACCTTTTAAGTAGTTTAATACAGTATCAGCGTCTGATACTTCAAACGGATCTTCTGGGTGATTGTCCTCAAAACCTTCTTCAATGAACATTTTTTCAACTTTGCTATCATTCACAACCATCGCATAACGCCAGCTGCGCATACCAAAACCTAAATTGCTTTTGTCGACTAACAACCCCATTTTACGAGTGAACTCACCGTTGCCGTCGGGTAATAAAAATACGTTTTCAGCCTTTTGGCCTTTTCCCCACTGATACATAACAAACGCATCGTTTACTGAGATACAAATAATTTGATCAACCCCTTGTGCTTTGAATTCTTCAAATAAGGCTTCATAACGTGGTAAATGGCTGGTTGAACAAGTAGGTGTAAATGCGCCAGGTAATGAAAATACAACGACTTTTTTGCCTTTAAATATTTCGTCAGTTTGAACATCCTTCCATTCAAATGGATTTTCAGTTTTTAATGCTTCGTTGCGTACACGTGTTTTGAATGTAACTTGAGGGACTGTATTATTGATCATGTTATTATTCTCGTTGTGTTTAAAAGACAAAGTGATTATGTATTATTTTCTTCAATCTTTAAAATTGATTAATTTGAATTAGTTGTTCGTTTTTATTGATTATAGATAAATCGATTGTAAACAGCACTTGCATCAGAGATTTTTGCAGCGTAGTTTAGGTTAAAATCAACCTCATTGGACCTAAACTATGATGACAATTACAACCCCTGCTTTATTGTTCCCTGCTATTTCACTGTTATTATTGGCGTATACCAATCGTTTTATAGTAATTGGACAGTTAATTCGTGCGTTAATTGAACAGCGCAACGAAGCAAACCATCTGCAAATTACCCGTCAGGTTAAACATCTTAAAATACGTATTTTGATTATTCGCTACACACAAATGACAGGTATTGTGTCTTTTATTCTGTGTACTATTGCAATGATGTGTTTATTAGCAGAGGCACAAACCGCTGCTATTACACTTTTAATCAGCAGCCTTGTTTGTTTGATCATTTCTTTATTACTTTGTTTGTATGAAGTGTTTATATCGGGCATTGCGCTGAATATCCAGTTAGAGGTATTACAGGATCCTAAGAGCTAAATATTGTTTTTGGTTTGTTGTGAATCAGGTGTTTGTGTTGTCAGCGAATTCTAACCATTAATTATTGTATGCTTGTCGCTACCCAAACTTGTTGCCTTGTTTATTTGTTCTTTGTTTACAAAAAAGCCATCACAACGATGGCTTTAAATATGAATAATACTCGGTATCAAGCCTTGCTTTTGTTAATAAAACTCAACTAAAACTCATTGATCGGTCATTTCCTCGTTATTAAAAATCTAACCAACATAAAATAGACTTGAACGAAAGTTACTCTTAAAACGCCAGAAACAATATTTACTATCTATCATTCAAAATCACTTTCACCTAATGCAGGATACGCATTTTCGATTAACATGATAAATTGTTTATGGAACCATAAGCCGAAATGTGGAGCCAGCTCATTAATTGGATGTGTACCGTCACCATATACAGCGGCAGATTTATTGCACATCACATCTCGTATTATCTTTGAATATTGATCTTCATTAACTATATCAACAATGCTTTGATCAATGTTGTCTAAGCGACTATATGAGTAATAACCTTTCTCGTAATCACTAGGTTCAAAAGATATTCCGTCTGATTCGCCCGGTGTTTTGATCCAGAAAAACGCATCCAAATAAGGTCTTGTGGAATCTGGGTTAGCTTTAGGAGCTTCACCTATTCCTGCATCATCAACATTACACCAGTGTCTACGATCAGGTCGTGTATCCACTCTTAAAGAAGGGTCAGCTGCTTTTATTGAGTTAGAGGGTGTAGGTCTTTGCGCACCTTTTGCACCCCAGCCATTTCGACTGGTATCCACAATAAAAGCAGGCGCATCAAATCTGTATTGCCCAAAAAGACCATCTTGATCTGAAGTGATTAAATACGAATTTAATTTATCAATATAACTTTGCATATCCACTGATGTATTAAAGTCGTAGGGTTCAGCTAGGCCAATCAATGTATTAATGTCATCTTCATTTGAAATGGCTGGCTCTTCAATAGGAACATAGTCTGACACATTGGTTGCAAACCCTCGTATCATATCTAATCCTTTACCATCAATTACACCATCGGCACCATCCACAAGCTGTTTAAAATATTTTGCCGTTCGTTTGATTTTAGTACCGTCATTTACGCCTACATTTAGTTCTCTTTGATCAGACCCAAGATTGCCTGCTGTTCCAATATCTAAATACACGTAAATATTCCCCATATTTGTTTTGGAGGCATCATCAAACATTTTTATAGCAAGGCGAATTGAATCTGCGTATAAACCCAATTTTGGAAATTGCTCCGTTCCATCACCCACTACTGGTGTTGCAGTTACAGAGTCAGCAAAGTTAAGGATTTTGTCACAATATCCATCACTACTTAAAACGGCTGTACTTGGATTTAAAGCGTTGTTTTTAAATGAATAACCTGATTCGTGGGTGTTGTTGATCATATTTGCAAATGAATCGGGCTCTAAAACAATCACAATTCTTAATGAGGCATATTTTTCATCGGATATGATCTGAGTAATATGCGCTAAATACTCGTCTCGATATTGATTAAAGCCTAAACCTAGTCCTGTTTCGTAAACGCTTTCGTCACGGCCAACTTGAAATAACTCACCTATTTTCCCTTTTGAGACACAACTTTTATCCGGTATATTATTCACTGTAAAAACAACACTCATAGGGGATATTAGATCATTATTTTGTGTCTTTCTATATTGCTGTTGCAAAATAGCAGCATCTAAATGTTCAGCCAAACCACGTTTAGAATCATCATCTTGTGCGGTAATGGATGCAATACTATCTAGCCAAATGGACGTTGGTTGTTGTTGCACGTATTTTATTTTATTAATTAATTCATCGTCGCCAGATAAATGCTGTATTGAAATTTCCATGTTTTTAGCCACGTCTGGATTGACATATAAATAAGCGTCGCTAAACGGATTACCCAGGGTTTGCAGGTTTGCATTTACCTTACCATTTGCTTGTGCAGTAACTGCAATCGTACCGTTATACTGCGATATCGTTTTAATTGCATCGGCAGTTAAATCCAGTTCAGTATGTGTTTGGGTATTAGTATCAGTGATAATCACTGAGTCAGTGTCTGTCTGTGTATCAGTATCAGTATCAGTATCAGTTGATGTTGATGTTGATGTGTTTGTTTCGGTTTGCGTTTGCGTTTGCGTTTGATCAATGCCTTGAGCACAACCTACCCGTGTATTTGATGCAACTATATCGTCAAAATACATATCATTATCATATGATTGCGAATTGCCCCATCCAAATTGCACGCCTCCAAATACATCATCTAACCAGTCATATGACACACTACTAGGATAGAAATCGTTTTTGGTAATATGGTGAATTAATGTGTCATCAATCCATGTTAATACTTCCGGAGCTGAGCCATTGTTCAAAAATGCTGTTTCAACACAATACCAAGTTTTTGCATTTAACCTTATTGTCTCTATCGCACCATAGGAATATTCACTTGGTGGATAATAATTATCAAAAGAAGGCTCTTGAATTCCAATTGCTCCACGCATCTCCCCTACTTTAATCTGTGTATTATGATCTAACCCTAACGACATAAAGTAATTATATCCTGGGAGACTATCATCTGGATCGGTTTCACGATTACCAATATAGTGAGTATCAGCATAAACATAATAACGAACAAATACGCGCTCAATATCATTTACAACAGATAAATCCAGTTCTTTTATTGCCAAAACTTGGGCGCTACTAGTTTGCTGACCATTCACATAAAGTGCTTGATCGCCTGTATGCGAGATATTGGATACAACTTTGACTTTGTGGGCATATTGAGTAGGTGTAGGATTCATTTGAATGATATATCTGTCATTAACCCCCCAACCAGATGGTGTTTCATTTAGAATTTGCTCCTCAAAGTCTTCAGCAAATATAACCACTCCACCATTTTGTGTAATTCCAGTTTGCCCTGTAGTTATGCCTGTCCCTATTTCTGGAAATGATTCCACTTCGCAACCAATGTATTCATTTGATCCCACAATGTCATCGAAAATGACGTTATTTGAATATGAACCATAAGTACCCCAACCAAATTTAACGGATTCAAATAAATCATCTAACCATCGATCCCCTTCAATACCGTTTTGGAAATCTAATGAGTTGTTTATTTCTGAAATAAGCTGGCCATCTAACCAAGTTTTTAATTTAGGTGTCTCTGCATCATTTAAAAATGCAGTTTCTACACAATACCAAGTTTTTTCATTCATGCGCGGGGTTTCAATTTCACCGTGCCAATATTCAATAGGGGGAAATAATCCATCTGATTCATTAATATGCACACCTAAAGCACCTTTTATTTCACCTATACGAACTTCATTGGCGATTACTCCTATCTCCCCCATGGACATAAAATAATTGACATTGGAACTTGATTCAGACCGATTTCCAATATAGTCGGAGTCAGCGTATACAAAATAACGAACATACAAACGCTCTACATCATCCACAATTGATAAATCTAATGGCTTGATTGCAAAATTTTGTGAACGAGATGCCCCACTACCATAAACGATTAATCCTTGAGAACCGGTATGAGCATTTTCAGCGGTCACCTTCATTGTATTGATCCCATCATCGGGTGTCGGTGCCATATTTAATGAATAACCTATTAATTGGCCCCATCCAGTTACTGATTTTTCAGCCTGTTGCTTCTCGAAATTCTCATTAAAAATTACGATACCACCATTAGCGGTTTTTAATGGAATAAATGCATAATGTACAAAACTATTCCTTGCACCATAAGGGTCTTCAACGGTTAAGCGAATACTTTGTTGGCCAAAAGTTAGAAATGTATAACTTGAATTCACCCCGTAATTGCTATGAACAAGTTGATTATTTTCATCAAAAAAGTCCCAGGTATAAGTAAGGGTATCACCATCAATATCCGACGAATTACTTGCGTCGAGCGTGACCATTGGATCATTAAAAGTGAAGTCAAATTTAGCAACAGGGGAAGAATTTGGATCGATTGATCTTATGTTAATTGTTGATATGTGGAATTGATTTATATGATCCGTCACTTTTAAACTGACTGTATGAAAACCCACTTCGTCAAATTGATAAGAGAATTGCGGGTTAAGGATTTTTTTGCCATCAATAGTCCATTCATAGGATTGAATGCCATCATCATCAGTGGAATTTAGTCCCGATAATTGAACGCTGAAAGGTGCATAACCAGATGTCTGGCTAACTGTAATTTCAGCATGAGGAATAAAGTTTTGCTCTATTGTCACCTCCATTTGATCAATTACTGGATCATTAAAGCCATCTTCTACAGATAACTGCACTTGATAAACCCCTATATCAGTCAATTTTAAAAGAAGACTGATACCTGTGTACATTTGTCCATTGATCAACCAAGTGTAAGTAAGCTCATCTGATTGTGCGTCTTGGGCAAAACCCGTTAATGTAAAATCGATGCCTTGTAATACCAAGATATTATCGCCAGCGTCTACATTTTCAGGAGCAGAATTAAATAAATCAAAGTTAACGAGCCCTAGTATCGATGAGGTGATTAACTCAGAGTCCGATACTTCTAATGTGACATTTTGCGTGCCTTTTACTGGAGGTCTAGATAATTCAAAATCTTTACCTGTTCCAATTATTTCATCATTTACTATCCAGTTAAAAATCAGATTGTCGTTTTCAGGATCTGTAGCCGTCGCCCTTAAGAATGTATCGTCAAGTTCAACTGTTGTGATAACTGGAGCAAGGTTAACACCCGTGAACGTCACGTTTGTTTTGAGTAAAGACACAATAAACTCGCCATCCGTCACCGTGAGAAGTACATCATGTTTACCACGTATTGTTGTATCATCCAGTGCAAGACTATCGGTAGTACCAAATTGCAAGCCATTAACGGTCCACAAATAACTTATATCATCATCATTTAAATCAACAACCTGAGCAAACAAAGTGGAGATACCAGCTACGACATATTTTATTTCAGGTGCGAAATTGGGTGACTCGAATGCGAATTCAACCATATCTGTAGTTTCTAATAATTGATTCGACACGGTTAAATAAATAGTTTGAGTGCCTATGTAAAACAATTCATTAACATCTAAAATGGGGCCAGTGCCCACTTCAGTAGAGTTAATACGCCAGGAATAAGATAAGGTATTGTTATCATGGGCATCTGCTATTAATACACGATCGATAATTCGAATTTCAGCAATAATAGGCGTATTAGTTTCGCCCGTTACTGGATCTTGATCTAAATTAATTTGAAAAGAAGAAATAGCACTATATTGAGTATCCGTGACAAGTAAATCAATTTGTTGGGTGCCAGTATTTACAAGTGTCCGAGTATCTATAAAGCGCTGAGTCGAAATACTTACACCATCAATACTCCACTCATATACAAGTGGACGCGCTAAATTATCCTCAACATTTGCATATAAAATATCACCAATTTCCTCAATTATTACAATGGGAGGTGAATTTATACTGCCAAATTTTATATTAAAAGTTTGCGATAACTCAAAATCATAGTTTGACGCTGTGATAACAACCGTTTTTTCTCCTTCTAAGCCAATATTATTCAAAATTAAAATGGATTCATTGCCATAATAGACATCATTAATTAACCATTGGTAAACAATCGTTTTATTTGGTGTATTTAAAACTTGGGCAAATAAATTATTTGCTTTCATTTGAATATTCATTTTGGGTTCAACAAATGCAGGACCAAAATCAACATTCATGATTGTTAAATTTGCGCTTAGATAAGCATCTGAAACCAAAAGCAATACATCATTCACACCATAAATATTACTATCACTTATAATCAATGGGTTTGACTGTCCTATAACAACTCCATCAACTGTCCATAAATAACTTAAACTATCGCCATTTAAATCTGAAGTATTAGCAATGATTTCATTATTTAGTAATTGAGTGCTGTTAATAATCGGCGCGAAGTTTTGAACGCCAAAATCAATATTCAGAAAAACGTAACTATCGGTTAGATCACCTACCGTGACGAATACATTCACATCATGTATCCCCCAGATTGATTCAACGGTTGTATTTTGAGTGGCAGCGCTGCCTATTTCAGCACCATCAACAACCCATGAATATGTGATTGATTCGTAAGAACCATCTAAGTTTAGGTTTAATTCACCTTCATCTAAAAATGCCGAAATAATAATTGGCAGAATATTGGTATCGGTATTCGTTTGAGAATGAGTACTGGTGTCTGAATCAGTATTTGTTTCTGACTGAGTATTTGTAGCTGAATCGGTGTTTGTCTCGAACTGGGTATTAGTAATTGAATCAGTGTTTGTCTCGAACTGAGTATTAGTAGTTGAATCAGTATTTGTTTCGAACTGAGTATTAGTAGTTGAATCAGTATTTGTTTCTGACTGGGTATTAGTAGTTGAATCGGTGTTTGTTTCGAACTGTGTATTAGTAATTGAATCAGTGTTTGTCTCGAACTGGGTATTAGTAGTTGAATCTGTGTTTATTTCTGACTGTGTACTAATTATTGAATCGGTGTTTGTTTCTGAAGGAGTATTTGCATTTGCATTTGAATCAGTTTTTGTACTGACCTGATTAGGGTTTGAAATTATTCCATCATCCTTACAACTTGATAACAACAAGGTGAATACAACAGAGGCAATAATCAAAAAGAAATTATTCGGCATTGGGTTTCCTTTATTTTAGTGTTCCAACAAAACAGCTACTGCCGTTTGTTCTAAATTATTATTGCTCGGTATCTTACTTGATACTCACTAAATTAGTTACCTTTTATACAAGGATTAAATTTCTTATGTAATATTTCTTCAGCATAATGTATGTGCCTTCATAACTATTACACTAAACATTGCAGTGGATAGGCTGAACATAATCCATTACCACTTCAACCTTTTAAAAAATATAATTATCTTTTGAAGGCAGTGATATTTTCACAGCAAAATAGCTTTATCAATGGCAGTACACTGAATCTCAAACGAAGGGGTGATGCTGACTTAAACTACTGCCTCACTTTTAATGATTTTTTTGGAATATCTATTACTACTATTGGCTCACCCTTAGAATAGGCTTAAGTTGTATCTATTAACTTAGGCTAGTAATATTGAACCTATATTTAATTATTATCGAGAATTTATATGTCAGATGGCCGTGAACGAACTCATATTGAGATTGGATCTGAAGTTAAAATTGTATTAAAACAAGATCAACGTAGCAACAAACTGACTGCAGGTGTGGTTGCGAAGTTACTCACTAAATCCCCTTTTCACCCACATGGCATCAAAGTACAACTTGAAGATGGGCAAGTGGGCCGAGTCAAAGAGATTAATTCTTAAATATTATAGTGGGTGTCCGTTTTAGAAAAACAACAATAGGATCGATATGAATCATTGGAGCAAACTAGGCATTAAAGAAAATTCAGATATTAAAACGATAAAAAGCGCTTATAGAAAGAAATCATCTGAATTTTCTAAAGCACAATACCCTAGTGTTTTTTATGTATATAAAGAAGCTTATGATATGTGTATTGCATATCATAAACCTCAAAAAACAATAAAAACTACCGCTATAAAATCCGAACCTAAAACAGACAACATAAACACAAAATCCTTTAAAATAGCTATTACGGTCGCACTCATATCAGCATCAGCGATATTAACAATTATGGCTACTGTTGAAGACCAAAAAAATCAAGAAAATGATGCGTTAATGAAAAAATTCATTTTAGAACATAATAAAAAGAAATTACTTTAAACGTTCATCAAGAAAATTAATACCACAAAAAACAGATGAGCCAAATTCAACTCAATTACATCCTTCCAATCAACCACTTTCCCTCTATTTTTTTTAGCTTAAAATTCTGGACATCATCTTGCTTTACCCCTTTAACTGTTGCTTTAATATTTAACAGCACCAATGCAAATTCAACCCCTGTTGCCTTGTTGGTATCTAACTCAACAGACACGACATTATAAGTTACGTTTGATAATTGCGAAAAACTTGCTATAGCCTTTTCATCCGTCATCATCCATTTTAATTGTTTATTCGCTTCGTCTGCTGTCAACTGCAACGCAGCCTTAAAATCCCCTTTCACCAACAGATTTTCAATAAAATCCATCGCTGTTTTTTCTGGCGTACTTAATTCAATAGCACTTACTTCTTCGGCTGCCATCTGAGTTTTGCTTGCTTTTTGCTCAGCTGTTTTGTTGTTTTCTTTATCGGCACAACCTAGCAGCGTCATTACACTAATAAATATTACTGTATTAAATTTCACATCGTTCTCCAGCTTGTTTCATTATATTTTTTTTAGTTAATAAAAAGCCCAGTACAAACTGGGCTTTGAATATTTACTTATTTTAACAAATTATAACTTAGTAACAGTTACCACCATCCACTTGTGCTAACTCACCTAATGGAGGACAAGCGTTTTCGATCAACATTTTATATTGCTCGTGGAACCAAGAACCCGCATGTGGTGCAAAGAAATCATCCTGGTCAGCACGAGTATCTAAACCCGCTTTATTACCAATTACTCTACCTGCCGTTTCATTAGTCTTTGGAGAACCTTCACCACCACATACTGGGTCGTAAGATTTACCATCAGCATTACCGTTTGCATCTGCTGGGTTTGATCCACCATCTGACTCTCCAGGTGGTTTCATCCAGAAGAAAGCATCTACATAATCAAATCCTGGTGGCTCCGCCATAGGTGAAGCACCAATACCTGCATTATAAACGTTACACCAGCGACCACGCTGCGTACGAGTATCGATTCTAGACTCATCTGTGTACTGAGCATTATGAGCTATATCGGCATCTTCTTCAGAGTACGGTAGTTTCTCTAGACTACTTCCACTTGCTGGGCGAGTATCACCACCCCAACCATTACGTGCCGTATCAAGAATAAACCCTAACTCATTATTGATATCAAAACCCGCTTCTGCAAAATGCAAAGCCAATTCTACAACAAAACTCATCTCATCAATCGCTGGGTTCCATTCAAAATAACTGCTTAATGCAAAACGATCATCGAAGCCTGCGTTTAAGAATGGCTCAACTAAAGGCGTATAACCAGAGGTGTTACTTGCAAAACCACGAATCATATTAAAACCTGAACCATCAACTGAACCATCGGCGCCATCTACTAAATTAGCAAAACCTAATACTCCACGCTGCATATTACTGTCATTATCTGCTGATAATGCTGACACCGTGCCACTGTAATCTGATTCATCAATATCATAATCATCCCAACCTAACCAACCCGAGTGACCAATATCTAAGTATGTATAAACATTGTCATTTGGTAAATCATGGAATGTTTTAATTGCATGACGCATACCTTGAACATATACACCTTCACCGTTATTAAAGTTATTTACTTTAGTACAGTATAAATTCTCAACTGCATGATCATCTTCAAAACCATCACGGTTTACGTTAGTGATCATATTCGGGTAAGAATCTGGCTCTAACATTGCAATAATACGTAAGTCTTTATATTTGTCCATTGCAAAGACATCAGCAATCACATCGATATAATCTTCTTTATAAGATCTCATACCATCGGCTAGCTCAGCTTTAGCAGCATACAAAGCATCATATTTACCTGCAAAACGAACACCATACTTATCTTGCATTGCTTGATCATTAGCATCAGTGTTAGCTTGATCAATTTTAGAAGGATCACCTACTTGTACTAACAAACCGTTTGATGCTAATGCAGCACAATCTCGATCGGGTAAGTTATACACAATAATAACCGCTGCCATTGGAGAAACCGAACCTTCATCTATTGCCCATTGAGCTTGCTGAGCGACAGCTGCATCTAGATGACCTTCAAGTGAACGACGTATAATTGTTCCGTCTTCCTCATTAGAGCCATAAATAGTAGCTGTTGCATCCATCCATACCGCACTAGGCATACGCTGTGTGTACAACATTTTTTGATACATACTATTTGGATCAGTTGAAACAGTAATATCAGATTGATTTAATGAATTTTCATCAATCATTGTTTTGATGTCTGGGCTCACATAAAAGTGCGCATCTTTAAATGGGTTACCCACTGTTTGATAATCTACAGAACCACCAATTGGTGTACTGTCTTGAACTGAATCAAGTATATCGATTTCACCTTCATAAACAGGTAATAAACCGTCGTCTGGTGTTGTAGTTGTAGAACCAAAATCAATCAGCGCTTGTTTGATTAC